>NZ_LIQZ01000151.1 GCF_001418655.1 Streptomyces phaeochromogenes
GGGACGGGAATGGGTAGGGGCGGCGGGGGCGCAAAAACACCGGACGAACCCGGCGCTAGAGAAGCGACGGCACCTCCGTCGCCGAGACCGAGCGGGCCGCCCGCTCCAGGGCGCTGGCCAGGAGGGCCAGGTCCGTGGGCCCGTTGCCCAGCTCGCGGACGGGCCGCCGCGCGGGAGGATCACCCATGCGGGCCCACTCCAGCGGCACGACCGTGGGCCGCAGAGTCGCCGTACGAGGAATACGCCCCGTTACCCGGCCCCCCTGGAACGGCGTTGACCGACCGGCCGGTCCGCCGAGCCGCCCCCGCCCGGGCGCAGGCTCCTCCGGCCCGTCCACCACCGCTTCGAGCACAACCCGAAGCGTCGCCCGCCGAGCCAGCTCCGTCTCGTCCGTCCGCTCCCCGCCCCCGGTCGCGGCCACCAGATGCACCCCGAGCCGCTCCCCGTCCCGCGCCACGGCTTCCAGCGCCCGTACGACCGATCCGGCGGCGGGACGACCGGGGGAGCCCAGCGCCGGCGAGAGCAACGCGTCGAGGTCGTCGACGACCACGACGAGCCGGGGGAGCGGAGGCCCCGCGTCCGGCCGGGGCCGGCTCGCGACGGGACGCAGCCGGAGGGTGGAACTGGAGGGCGTGTCGAGGTCCCCGGCCCCGGCAGCCCCGCCGGCCGTACCGCCCGCCTGCCTGGCCGCCGCCGAACCGGCCGATCCAGCCGAACCGGCGGACCGCTGGGCGACGACACGGCCCGACGCCCCCTGCCGGTCCTGCCGGTCCTGAAGGGAGTGCCACTCGGCGAAGTCGAGCCGGCCGAGCAGCTCGGCCCGCCGCTTCAGCTCGGCAGCCAGGGACTGGGCGAACTCCCGCATCCGTACGGGGTCGTGGGCGCCCAGATGCGTCGTGACGTGAGGCAGGTCCGTACACACCTGGAGCCCGTCCCCGCGCGCCGCCGCGCCACCGCTGCCCGTGCCGTCCCGGCCGTCGATGAGCACGATGCCGAGCCGGTCGGGCCGCTCCGCGGCGGCCAGCGAGGCGGCCACCGAACGCAGCAGTTCCGTACGCCCGCTGCCCGAGGGGCCCTCGACCAGCAGATGCGGTCCCTCGACCGCGAGGTCCGCGACGACGGGCCCGCGGGGACCGGCGCCGAGCACGGCCGTGGCCCGGCCGCCGAGCGCCTCCGGGTCGTCGGCCGCGTCAGCCCAGCGGGCCATCAGTGACGCCGGGGTGGCCCTCGCGAGGCCCAACTCGTCCAGGAGACGGGCGGATTGGGGCAGCGGCGCGGACACACGGGTGTGCCGCTCGCCTGCCACGCCGTCCGCGCGGAGCGGCGCCAGCGCCCGGGCGAACCGCTCGGCCCAGGCCATGGACACGGCGTCCACCGCGGCGACCGTGCCGTGACCCACGGGCCCGCCCTGCGCGGGGGACGCGGAACCGCCCGTCTGCTTGCCGTGCGCCACGCGCAGCAGCCGCAGCGCCGTCGCCACGTCACCGCTGAGCAGCGCGACGGCACCGCACTCCCGGAAGGCGGGCGAGGCCGCGCAGGCCGCCTCGTACGTGTCCGTCACCGGTGAGGCGGGCGACGCGGCCGGCGTCTCGACCAGACAGATGACGTGGATCCCGGCCTGGGGCCCCTCGGCCGCGAGCCGTGACACGGCCTCCCGCACACCGGCCGACCCGGGGTCCCCGTCCACCACGACGACGGTGTGGGGGCCCGGCCACTCGGTCTCCGCCGGATCGTCGGACCGCGCCCAGGAAGGCCGCCTGGCCCGCCCTCGGGCCGCCGCGTCACTGGTCTGCGTACCGCTGCGGGGGAGTCCCAGGTGGGTGATGTTGCTGTCGCGTGCGGTGGGGTGGGCGCGGGGCAACACCGGACCGGTGGTCCCGTCGGCCGCCGAGCCGCCGTCGGACGGGTGCCTCGGCCGGGCCGCGCCGTCGGAGGAGGAAGAGGAAGGCGAGGAGGAAGGCGAGGATCCTGGACGGCCGCTCGCGCCACCGTCGTGGCCCCGCTCGCCGCCGGGCCGCTGTACGGCCCCGAAGGCGCCGCTGTCGTCCGGTGAGCCCTCGCCGAGGCGAAGCGCTCCGCCGGTGGATCCGGTGGACACGGAGGCCCGGCCCACCTCCGCCAGGTGGTCCTCAAGTCGCCGGACCAGCTCCTCCGTACGCGCCGTCGCCTGTTCGCGGTCGTAGGCGAGGAGGAGACGGCAGTCCTGGCCGTGGGTGGGACGGAGATGGGGGAGCCAGCCGAGCCAGGACCACTCGGCGGTGCGCTCTTCCACGGAACGCGAGCGGTCCGTGCTGATCAGGGTGATTTCCAGGGCGTCGGGCGAGTGCAGCGCGGCGAGCTGGGCGACCACCGCGCGGGCGAGCCCCGAGAGGCGGCCACGCGGCCCTGCCAGGCCGAGCGCACCGACCTCCCGCAGCCCCGCGGTCACCGGCACCGAGGGGAGCAGGCCGGAGCCGTCGGGTGCGCTCCGGTCCGCCGTGCCGAGCCGGACCGTGAGCGTCTCCGGGTGCCCCGGGCCGCGCTCCCACAGACGGGGTCCCGGTCCGAGCGCGGCCAGCAGCAGCGCGGCGGGATCGGGCCACCGCTCGGGAGCGGACGCGCCCGCGACGACGGGCTCCTCGGCTGCCGATGTCTCGTATGCATCGTCGTACGCGTCGTCGTAGGCCTCGTCGTGCTCCGCGTCCGGCTCGTCGCTCCGGCCGCCCGCCAGCCGCCGGGCCCATGCGGAGAGCCCGCCGCGCTTGCGCACACCGCGCGGCACGGGTGTCCCCCGGAGGGGAGTGCCTTTTCGGCCGCCCTCACCGGGGGCGGGCGCGTCCGGGGTCTCCTCGGGGGCCGCTCCGGAAGGCGCTCCGGTGTCCGTGCTCTCGATCCGCGGCGCCCGGCCCTGCCCGGGCACGACGGTCGGACCCGCGGGCGTGTGCCCCTGGGACGAGGGCGCGGCCCCGTGGGAGCGCCCGCCCTCGGCGGAGCCCCACCCGGCGGTGCCGTACCCGTGATGCGTCTCGCCGGTCGGCGGAGCGGCCTGGAAACGGGACGCCGCCTCCGGAGCACTCCCGTCGTCCCCGTCACCTCGGGCGCCCCCGTCGCGCGCGTGGGGCACCCTCGCTGCTCCTGCTCCGGCCGCCGATGCCTGCTGTCCCGTACGACCGGCCGTGTTCGTCGTCGGCTGTTCCCGCTCGGGAGTCTCCGGTGCCGTCGCGACCCGGACGTGTCCCTCGCCGTCCGGCGCGGTCTCCCGCACGACGGCCGGTTCGCCCGCCGGGGCCAGGCGCAGCGCCGATTCGCCCACCCGGAGGAGTGCCCCGGGGGCGAACCGCACCTGGCGCTCGCTCACGCGCCGGCCGTCCAGTGTCGTGCCGTTCGTGGAGCCCAGGTCCGCCACCGAGACGCGGCCGTCCGCCGCGACCGTCACGGCGCAGTGGAGGCGGGAGACGTCCGGGTCGTCCAGCGGCACGTCCGCGTCGGCCGAGCGGCCGATGTCGATCCGGCCGCCGTGCAGGAAATGGACGCCTCCGGCGTCGGGCCCGGCCACCACGCGCAGCTGTGCCGCGGCCGGGTCGAGGTCGGGACCGGGCTCAGCGGGGGAGCCCAGGGACAGCACGGCGCCGTCCATGAGAGGTGGCTCACCCAGCGTGCAGCGCTGTGCGTCGAGCCGCTCCGCCCCCGCGTACAGCACCCCGGCTCCCTCGCCCCCGACCGCCGAGGCGAGGCCTGAGGCCACCGCCGCGAGCGCGGTCCCGGCGGGTGCTGTGACCAGCACGTCGCAGGACGCGGGGCGTCCCTCGGGGCGCGTCCCCAGCGGGTCTACGACGGTCAGCCGGATCTGCATCGCCGTCAGCGGTCCCTTCTGTCGCGGGCGCCCGCGACGAGGCTGCTCCGCGATCCCCCACCGCAGATTCCCCCCACCGCACACGGGCACTTCGGCCAGTACGGGAAGCATCCTCGCACCTGCCACTGACAACACGCCCGTCCTCCACCGGCAAGTGATCTTGATTGGTCGGCTCTGCCCGCAAAAGTGCCTGACCAATGCCCGACCGATGTCCGCTTGAGATCGGTCACGTCAAGATGCGGCAACCAAACCACCCAAAGCGAGCGTCTTTTCATCGAACACATACAGGAACGCCTTACGTAATGCATGGGCAGACGAGGTGAGGGAAACCGCAGCGGGACGACAGCCCGGTGCCACGTTCGACGGCACTACAGTGGGTCGGAACCACCCGTAGCGGGGTGGACGGATCAGTCAGGCAAGCAGCAGGGAGCGCATGACGTGCGGCCGGTAGGGAGCAAGTACCTCCTTGAGGAGCCGCTTGGGCGCGGCGCCACAGGCACCGTCTGGCGCGCCCGCCAGAGGGAGACAGCGGGCGCCGAGGCGGCAGTACCCGGTCAGCCGGGTGAAACGGTGGCGATCAAGGTCCTCAAGGAGGAGCTCGCCAACGACGCGGACATCGTGATGCGGTTCCTGCGTGAGCGCTCCGTGCTGCTCCGCCTGACCCACCCGAACATCGTGCGCGTACGGGACCTCGTGGTCGAGGGCGATCTGCTGGCCCTGGTCATGGACCTGATCGAGGGCCCGGACCTCCATCACTACCTGCGCCAGAACGGCCCGTTCTCGCCGGTCGCCGCCGCGCTGCTGACCGCCCAAGTCGCCGACGCGCTCGCCGCGAGCCACGCCGACGGCGTCGTGCACCGCGACCTCAAGCCCGCGAACGTCCTGCTCAAGCAGGGCGGCGGCCAGATGCACCCGATGCTGACGGACTTCGGCATCGCCCGCCTCGCCGACTCCCCGGGCCTGACCCGCACCCACGAGTTCGTCGGCACGCCCGCCTATGTCGCGCCCGAGTCGGCCGAGGGCCGTCCGCAGACCTCCGCCGTCGACATCTACGGCGCCGGAATCATGCTGTACGAGCTGGTCACCGGCCGTCCCCCGTTCGGCGGCGGATCGGCCCTGGAGGTTCTCCACCAGCACCTGAGCGCCGAGCCGCGCCGGCCCTCCACGGTCCCCGACCCGCTGTGGACCGTCATAGAGCGCTGCCTGCGCAAGAACCCCGACGAGCGGCCCAGTGCCGAGAACCTCGCCCGCGGCCTGCGTACGGTCGCCGAGGGCATCGGCGTGCACTCGAACTCCGCGCAGATCGCCGCCGCCGAGGCCGTGGGCGTCCTGCTCGCCCCGGACCTGGCGCCCGCCGCCGTGCCGGGCGACTTCGGTGCGGCCGACCCCACCCAGGTGCTCCCGCAGGGCGCCGCCTCGTACGACCCGAACGGCGCGACCAGCGTCCTGCCGCACACCGGCGCCGCCGATCCCACCGCCGTGCTGCCCAACCGTGGCGCGGCCGACCCGACGGCCGTGATGCCGCCGGTGCCGCCGGGCCAGCCCGGGGGTGGGCCCGAGGACCCGCACCCCTGGCAGAACCAGCTGCGGGCGGCCCGCGACCGCAACGAGCCGACGCAGATGCAGCCGTACCTCGACCCGAACGAGGACCCGCTGCGCCGGCGCCCGCAGCGCCAGGTCGCCAGGCCCCAGCAGCAGCCACCGCCGCCGCAGAGGCCCCAGCAGCCCCAGCAGCGCAGGCAGCGACCGCCCCAGAACCAGCCCGGCTACGGCTATCCGCAGCAGGGACAGCAGCCCCAGGGTTACGCACCCCAGCATCAGCCCCAGCAGCGGCACGCTCCGCCCCAGCAGCCTCAGCAGCCCGCGCCGCGACCGCCGCGCGAGCCCCGGCAGCGCAGCGCCAACCCGATGAAGATCCCCGGGCTCGGCTGCCTCAAGGGATGCCTGTTCACCGTCGTCATCCTGTTCCTGGCCGGGTGGGCGATCTGGGAGTTCAGCCCGCTCCAGGGCTGGATCGGCACCTCCAAGAGCTACTGGGACCAGCTGACGGACTGGATCGGCACGGTCTCCGGCTGGGTCGAGGACCTGGGCGGCGGTTCCGGCAAGTAAGTAAGTCCTCTCAGCTGCCGGTAAGTCTTTTCCGGTATTTCAGAGCATTGCCCCTTCAAATCCCCAGAACCGCGGTGCGGTTCTGGGGATTTGTCGACACCTGGGGGGTGATTTCTGTCGCCGAAGAGGAGGTTGGCGCTCTGGGCGCGTAGCTTTATCGGCAACACGCGCCCGTAGGAGCAGTCTTGGTACGGAAGATCGGCAGCCGGTACACCGCCAACCAGATTCTGGGGCGGGGCAGCGCCGGCACGGTGTGGCTCGGCGAGGGGCCCGAGGGCCCCGTCGCCATCAAGCTGCTGCGCGAGGACCTCGCGTCCGACCAGGAGCTCGTGGGCCGTTTCGTGCAGGAGCGGACGGCCCTGCTGGGCCTCGACCACCCGCACGTCGTCTCCGTACGCGACCTCGTGGTCGACGGCAACGACCTCGCCCTGGTCATGGACCTCGTCCGCGGTACGGATCTGCGGACCCGGCTCGACCGGGAGCGGCGGCTCGCGCCCGAGGCGGCCGTCGCCATCGTGGCCGACGTCGCGGACGGACTCGCGGCGGCGCACGCGGCGGGGGTCGTGCACCGGGACGTCAAGCCGGAGAACGTGCTGCTCGACATGCAGGGACCGCTCGGACCCGGCGGCTCGCATCCCGCGCTGCTCACCGACTTCGGCGTCGCCAAGCTCATCGACTCACCGCGGCGGACGCGCGCGACGAAGATCATCGGTACGCCGGACTACCTGGCGCCCGAGATCATCGAGGGCCTGCCCCCGCGGGCGGCCGTCGACATCTACGCGCTGGCCACCGTGCTGTACGAACTCCTCGCCGGGTTCACGCCGTTCGGCGGGGGACACCCGGGTGCGGTCCTGCGGCGGCACGTCACCGAGACCGTCGTTCCTCTGCCCGGGATCCCCGAGGAACTGTGGCAGCTGCTCGTGCAGTGCCTGGCGAAGGCACCCGCCTCCCGCCTGCGGGCGTCCGAGCTGGGCGAGCGGCTGCGGGAGCAGTTGCCGCTGCTGGCGGGCATGCCGCCACTGGACGTGGACGAGCCGGACGGCGACGAGGACGGGGGCGGCGGGTACGACGACGGGCCGGCCGAGCCGGAGGCTCCGCGCGAGCGGGTCCGGCGCGGGGCCGTTCCCCTCGTACCCGGTGCCAAGCCGGACTCGAACCGTGACACGCATACGTCGATGAGGGTGCCCGGGCCCGACGAGCTCGCGGGCGGCGCCCGTGGCACGGCCCGTGCTCCGCGTGCCGCCGGGGCGCCCCGGC
>NZ_LIQZ01000152.1 GCF_001418655.1 Streptomyces phaeochromogenes
GGGACGGGAATGGGTAGGGGCGGCGGGGGCGAAAAAGGCCCTACGCCAGCCCCCGCCGGGCAACGGCAGGCGGCCGGTGGCCGGCGATCGACGCCACCATGTCCAGGACCTGCCGCGTCTCGGCAACCTCGTGGACCCGGTACACCTGCGCCCCCAGCCACGCCGACACGGCGGTGGTCGCGAGCGTCCCCACCACCCGCTCCTTCACCGGCCGATCGAGCGTCTCACCCACAAAGTCCTTGTTGGACAGGGACACCAGCACGGGCCAACCCGTGTCCACCATCTCCCCAAGACGACGCGTCGCCTCAAGACTGTGCCGCGTGTTCTTCCCGAAGTCGTGCCCGGGATCGATGAGCACGGACTCCCGCGCCACCCCCACCGACACGGCCCGCTCGGCCAGCCCCACGGTCACCCGCAGGATGTCGGCCATGACGTCGTCGTAGGCGATGCGGTGAGGACGAGTCCGGGGCTGGGTCTCACCGGCGTGCGTACACACGAGCCCCACCCCGTACCGCCCGGCGACTTCCGCGAGCCGCGGATCGACCCCGCCCCACGCGTCGTTGAGCAGATCCGCACCCACCTCGCACACTGCCTCGCCCACCTCGTGCCGCCAGGTGTCGACGCTGATGATCACGTCGGGGAACCGGCGCCGCACCTCGGCGACGAAGCCGACGGTCCGCCGCGCCTCCTCCTCGGCCGTGACCTCCTCGCCAGGCCCGGCCTTGACCCCGCCGATGTCGATGATGGCGGCGCCCTCGGACACCGCCTGCTCCACGCGCGCGAGCGCGGGCTCGTCGCGGAAGGTGGCGCCCTGGTCGTAGAAGGAGTCGGGGGTCCGGTTCACGATCGCCATGATCACCGGCTCGTGCGCCTCGAACTCGCGCCTGCCCAGCCTGAGCATCCCCTGTGACCTCTCCCAGTAGTTGGCAACGGATGTCGCCGTTCCGCCGCCTGCGACCCTAACTGTCAGAGTCGCATGGCACGATCGGAGCCTGATACTTTCCGCGCCGACGCGTCCGCGTCGGCACCAGAGTGTGGGGACCTCAGCGATGTTCATGTTCTTGTTCCTGGTCGTCGCCCTCGTCGTCGTGGTCGGCGCGGTGACGCTCTCCGTGGTGGGCGGCGGTGAGAGCGGCGCTCTTCCCGAGACCCCGCCGGAGCGCCTCCAGGACCCGCTGCCCCTGGACCGCCCCGTGCACCGGGGTGACGTGGAGGCCCTGCGCTTCCCGCTCACGATGCGCGGCTACCGCATGGCGGACGTGGACGACGCCCTCGGCCGCCTCGGCGCCGAGCTGGCCGAGCGGGACGCCCGGATCTCCGACCTGGAGGCCGCGCTGGCCGGAGCGGCCCACGCGGCCCGGTCCACCTCCCTGGAGAAGCCCGCCGAGGAGGACCACCGGTGAGCGACGCCCAGAAGGGCCCCGACGGCGCCCTGCGCTGCCCCTGGGCCCTGTCCACCGAGGACTACGTGACCTACCACGACGAGGAGTGGGGCCGCCCGGTCCACGGCGACGACGAGCTGTACGAGCGGCTGTGCCTGGAAGCCTTCCAGTCAGGTCTCTCCTGGATCACGATTCTGCGTCGCCGCGAGGGCTTCCGTACCGCCTTCGCGGGCTTCAAGATCTCCGAGGTCGCCACGTTCACTGACGACGACAAGGAGCGCCTCCTCGCCGACCCCGGCATCATCCGCAACCGCGCGAAGATCGAGGCGACGGTGGCCAACGCGCGTGTGCTCACGGAGTGGGCGCCGGGCGAGCTGGACGAACTGATCTGGTCCTTCGCCCCCGACCCGACGACCCGCCCGGCCCCGAAGGCCCTCGCCGACGTCCCAGCGGTCACCGACGAGTCGACAGCCCTCTCCAAGGCCCTCAAGAAGCAGGGCATCCGCTTCGTCGGCCCCACCACGGCCTACGCCTTGATGCAGGCATGCGGCCTGGTCGACGACCACTTGCAGGACTGTGTGGCAAGGGCCCACTGAGGCGCCCTCCAGGGGCGCGGGGAACCGCGCGCTCGATCCCCGCCGCCCCGCACCCTCTGAACCCTGAACCGGCCCGGTCCGGTCCGGTCCGGTCCGGCGAAGCGTCAACGCCCCAAGTACTTCGGCTTCTCCTTGTTGACGAACGCCTGCACAGCGATCACATGGTCCTCGGAGGACCCGGCCCGAGTCTGCAACTCGTCCTCCTTCTCCAGGGTCTCCTCCAGCGAGTGGGTCAGCCCGTAGGCGAGAGACTCCTTGAGCGCGGCGTACGCCAGGGTCGGCCCCTCGGCCAGCCCCCGAGCCACCTTCACCGCCTCGGCGGCGAGGTCGGCGGACGGCACGATCCGGTTGGCGATCCCCAGGTCGTACGCCTCCTGGGCGGTGATGCTGCGCGGAAACAGCAGCAGGTCCGCGGCCCGCGAAGGCCCGACGACCCTGGGCAGCGTCCACGAGATCCCGGAGTCGGCGGTCAACGCGACCCCGGCGAACGACGTGTTGAAGGCAGCCGTGTCGGCAACGATCCGGTAGTCCGCCGCGAGGGCGAAACCGAAGCCGGCACCGGCCGCGACTCCGTTGACGGCCGCCACGACCGGCTTCGCCGTCCCGGTGAGGGCCCGCACGATCGGGTTGTAGTGCTCCTGGACGGTGCTCATGACACCCCCGCCCGAGCCCGCCTCGCGTGCCGCCATCAGCCCGCCGATGTGCTCCTTGAGGTCCTGGCCCACACAGAAGGCCCGGTCCCCGGCGGCGGTGAGCAGGATGGCCCGTACGGAGTCGTCCGCCGCGGCTGCCTGTGCCGCCTCGCGGAAGGCGACCTTGGTCTCGATGTTCATCGCGTTCATCGCCTCGGGGCGGTTGAGCGTGATCGTCGCGAGCCCGTCGCTCACCTCGTAGAGCACGGTGTCGGCCATGGGGGTCCCCTCCGGTTCGCGGCTCCGTCGTACCCGTCGGTACGTTCTGGTCTGAGGACAGCATGGCGGAGATCATGAGCGGCGGCGGGGTTCGGACATGTGACCTGCGTCAAAGAATTCCGGCGTCCGAAAGTCCATGCAGCGGCGCGGCAGCGGCGCAGTATCGCAGCCACTTCGGCGAATTGAGTGGTTTTGCTCAAGCGCGTTGCGCAAGCGATGCCGACTGATGTTGGTCATCGGGTCCTGAGATGCGGGATAATGGCCTGGAAGCAATGTGTTCGATGCCGGTGACGCGTGTCCGACGAGAGGATGCGTGCCCTTCAGTGGGGCCGTCGGCGACGATGAGCTGGTTTCAGGAAGGGGAACGAGCATGGCGGCCATGAAGCCGCGGACGGGCGATGGCCCGCTCGAGGTGACCAAGGAGGGGCGGGGCATCGTCATGCGCGTTCCGCTCGAAGGCGGCGGTCGGCTCGTCGTCGAGCTGACCCCCGACGAGGCCGACGCGCTCGGCGACGCCCTCAAGAAGGTCGTCGGCTGACGCGGAACGCGACCATACCTGTCCACTGCCCCGGCATCCAAAGTGATGCCGGGGCAGTGGGTTTTCAGGGGTACGCGAGCGACGTACGCCATGTGTGTTAGCGCAGGTCAGCAGGGGTTTTGGGGTGGCCGGGCGAGGGGTCGGATCAGCGTTTGACCGCGCACAGCAGGCCGTCGCCGACCGGCAGGAGCGAGGGAATCAGCTCCTGGCTCTCACGGACCGTGCGCAGCAGTTCGCGCAGCCGCAGGACCTCCGTGGGCTGCGGGCCCGACTCCACGGTCCGGCCGTTCGCGAAGACACCCTCGAAGACGACCAGGCCGCCCGGCCTGAGCAGGCGCAACGATTCAGCGAGGTAGTCGAGGCTCTCGAGACGGTCGCCGTCGCAGAAGACGAGGTCGTAGCCGGCGTCCGCGAGCCGGGGCAGGACGTCCAGCGCGCGGCCCGGGATGAAGCGGGCCCGGTTGCTCGCGAAGCCGCACGCGCGGAAGGCCTGGCGGGCGAACTGCTGGTGCTCCGGCTCCGGATCCACGGTCGTCAGTACACCGTCCGGCCGCATGCCGTGCAGAAGATGCATTCCGGAGACCCCGGTCCCGGTGCCGATCTCCGCGACCGCCTTGGCGTCCACGGTGGCGGCGAGCAGTCGCAGCGCGGCGCCCGTCCCGGGCGACACAGAGCGCAGCCCTGCGTCCCGGGCCCGGTCCCGGGCCCAGTGCAGTGCTTCGTCCTCGGCGACAAAGGCGTCGGCGAACGCCCAGCTCGTCAGCCGGTTGCCGGTAATGGCCCTCTCCTGTCCCCGTGGTTGCCTGGGCGTGACTGTATCCGTTGCCGCCGGGAACCCGCAGATGGGACCAGGCGTTTAGAGGGGGTGGAGAACTACGCGGGGGTAGCAGATGGATCAGGACACCGAGCAAGTGCTGACGCAGCCATATGAGCGCGTATCAATTTCTCGTAAAACCGCTTATCCGGAGCTAACGGGCGAGGTGGCTATGGTAGGGGCTCCACCGGACACCACCAGAGCCGACAGGGGAGGTGCGGCTGCGCCTGTGGATCGGGGAGGGGTGCTGAGGCGCCTGCTCAGATCGGCGGGTGAGCCGAAATCTGTGAACGACACCGCTGACCGTTTCCGCACCGCTGACTCCGCTCAGACCGCGACCTTCACGTCCGACGCGGACTCGCAGGCGTGGACTCCGCCCACCTGGGAGGAGATCGTCAGCACGCACAGCGCCAGGGTCTACCGTCTCGCCTACCGCCTGACGGGCAACCAGCACGACGCCGAGGACCTGACCCAGGAAGTCTTCGTCCGGGTCTTCCGTTCCCTGTCGACGTACACGCCGGGCACCTTCGAGGGCTGGCTCCACCGCATCACCACCAACCTCTTCCTGGACATGGTCCGCCGCAAGCAGCGCATCCGCTTCGACGCCCTCGGCGACGACGCGGCCGAGCGCCTGCCCAGCCGCGAGCCCTCCCCGCAGCAGGTCTTCAACGACACGCACTTCGACGCGGACGTCCAGCAGGCCCTCGACACCCTCGCCCCGGAGTTCCGCGCCGCGGTCGTCCTGTGCGACATCGAAGGGCTTTCGTACGAGGAGATCGCCGCGACCCTGGGCGTCAAGCTCGGCACGGTCCGCAGCCGCATCCACCGCGGCCGGTCCCAGCTGCGCAAGGCGCTCGCCCACCGCTCGCCCGAGGCCCGTGCCGAGCGCCGCGGTTTCGCGGTCACCGGAGTGCCCGCTCTGGGAGGAGGGGGCGCGAGCGCGTGAGTGGATCACGGCTTAATCCTGCCGATCGGCCCCTTACCGAGCAGCACCTCGGAGACCGTCTCTCCGCCCTCGTGGACGGCGAGCTCGGTCACGAGGCGCGCGAGCGTGTCCTCGCGCACCTCGCCACGTGCGCGAAGTGCAAAGCCGAGGCCGACGAGCAGCGACGACTGAAGAACGTGTTCGCGGAGGTCGCTCCGCCGCCCCCCTCGGAGAGTTTCCTGGCCCGTCTGCAGGGGCTCCCCGGAGGAGGTGACCCGGACGGCGACGGATCGCCGCTGGGCGGGGGAGGGTTCGGCACGTCCGGAGTCTTCGGCATGAAGCCGGACTCCTTCGGTTACGTGCCGTCCGGGCCCCATGCCGCCGTGCTGCCCTCCGAGCAGCGCGGGTTCCGCATCCATGACATAAGCCGGCGGGAGGCCGAGCGTTCGGCCTCGCGGGGGCTGCGCTTCGCGGCAGCCGCGGCCGGTGCCGTGTCGCTCGCCGCGATCGCGCTCGGCGGGGTGTCGACCGGCATGCCGACGGACACCACGGACGCGCGCGGCGGGTCCGGCTCCGGAAGCAATGTGACCCCGATGCGGACGGCGAACGTGGGCGGGGCGACCAACCCCGACTCGCAGCGCCGCCGGTCCCTCACACCGCTGCTCGCGCAGGGACAGCGCTCCTTCACCGCGGAGGGGGGCGCGCAGACCGAGATGTCGGCGCCGCTGCTGCCCGGGGTGCCCGCGCCCCTGACCCCCTCGCCCGCCGAGCAGGGCGCGCGCACACTGCATGCGCTGACCACCCCCGTGGTGGCCGGTGCCGCAGCGATGTCCCCGCTCATACGCCCCTTCAGCCCCGCCCCACCGGTCGCGCTGACCGCGTTCTCGACGGCGTCGGAGCTGGAGACGTCCCTGCTGCCGCTCGTGCAACCGTCCGACTCGTCCGCCTCACCCTCGCCTTCCTCCCCCGGCTGAACCGGCCCTCTGCGCGGCGGCCCGTGAACCTGGTTGAATCCAGGGATGGGCCGCGCCCGCGGTAGTAACCCGGGCTCGGAGTGGACAAACCGCGGTGACCGCCGACGTGTCGAGCCGCGGGTCAGGTGTGGGGAGAACATGGACGAGGGGAAGCCCACGAAGCCGAAGTGGTGGAGCCGGCCCCGGACCCACGTGCCGGAATCCGCTCCGGTGGACCCGGTTTCCGCGGGGGACGGCACGAGTGGGTTCCACGGGGGCGACATGGACGGCGACTTCGAACTGGAGAAGCCCGCGGGTGCGGGTGTCGGTGTCTCGGGTGCCGCAGGCGCCACAGGTGCCCCGGGTGGCTCCGGTGCTGTTGGTGCCTCTGATGGCGTGGGCGTTTCCGGCGGTGCGGGTGCGACCGGCGTCGCGAACGCCCTGGGCGGCGACGCCCCGACGGGTTCCGCCGTGGCGCCGAGCCGGGTGCCGGGCCAGACATCTGGCCGGGTGCCGGACCAGACGCCGGGCCGGGCTTCGAGCGAGGTGCCGGCCGCCGTGAGCGGTGGTGCCGACGTGCCCGATGGGCGGCCCGAGCCTCTGGGCGAGCGGCCCAGGCCTCTGCACGACCCGGATCCCTACAGCACGCCGCCCTACGGCGGGCCCGGTCCCTGGGCGCCCGCGCCCCCGGTCCAGCACCCGGCGACGACTCCCACGCACGGCACGGCCGTCCATGCCGTGACTCCGCCCCAGGGCACTCCGGCAGGAGCCGGGCCCCAGGACTCCGTCCCGCGGCCGGCCGCCACACAGGGCATCCTCGGACCGGCGCTGCCCTCCGGCTACCACCAGGCGGCGGGCCCCCTCCACGGCACTCCCGACCACGGCCCCACAGGCCACGGTGCCCCCGCAC
>NZ_LIQZ01000153.1 GCF_001418655.1 Streptomyces phaeochromogenes
CACCCCCACCGGAGCCGCGGTGTTGCCGCTGCCTGCTGGGGAGTTGAGGAGGTGCGCGAGAAGATGGCGGGCGAGCGTGGTGACGGTGGGGTAGTCGAAGACCAAGGTGGAAGGCAGGCGCAGGCCGGTAGCGGTGGCCAGGGCATTGCGGAACTCGACCGCGGTCAGGGAGTCGAAGCCCATCTCGCTGAACGCCCGGCCTGGTTCGATCACCGTTTCCGGGCCGAAGCCCAGCACCACGGCCACCTGAACACCCACCAGATCGGCGACCACGGACAGTTGCTGATCATCATCGTCCAGACCCTGCAGCCGGCGCGCCAGCGAGGAGCCCTGCCCGGCCTGCACGCTCGCGCGACGGCCCTGCCGCCCGACCAGCCCCGCAAAGACGGTCGGAACCTCCCCGTCCCCCGCGTGCAGACCAGCCAGGTCCAACCGCACCGGGATCACAGCCGGCACCGACTCCGGCACCGACAAGGCCGCGTCGAACAGGGCCAAGCCCTCCTCGTCGGTGAGGGGCTGGATGCCGGAGCGGGCCAACCGGGCACGGTCCTGGCCGGTCAGCCGGCCCGCCATCCCCTCCGCCTGCTCCCACGGCCCCCAGGCCAACGACTGCCCGGACAGCCCCAAGCCCTGCCGGTGCTGCGCCAGAGCATCCAGGAACGCGTTCGCCGCCGCGTAGTTGGCCTGGCCCGCGCCACCGAAGACACCCGCGATCGACGAGAACAGTACGAACGTCGACAGGCCCATCTCCCGGGTCAGTTCGTGCAGATGCCACGCCGCGTCCGCCTTCGGCCGCAGCACGGTCTCCAGCCGGTCCGGGGTCAGATCGGCCAGCAGAGCGTCATCCAGGACCCCGGCCGCGTGCACCACACCGGTCAGCCGATGAACCGGATCGATACCGGCCAACAGCCCCGCCAGCGCGCCACGGTCGGCCACATCGCACGCCTCGACCCGCACCGCCGCCGCACCCAGTTCCGACAGCTCCGCCACCAACTCGCCCGCACCCGCAGCCGCCATACCCCGACGACTCACCAGCAGCAGACGCCGCACCCCGTGACCGACCACCAGATGCCGGGCCACCAACGCCCCCAGACCACCCGTACCACCCGTCACCAACACCGTGCCGTCCGGATCCCACGCCATGGAACCCTCGGCGGCCCGGGCCTGGACGCGCGCCAGGCGGGAACCGTGGCAGACGCCCTCGCGGATCAGCAACTCCGATTCCATGCCTGCCGTCTGGTCCAGGGTGGCCAGCAGCGCCTCGGAGTCCGGGTGGCTGTCCAGGTCGGCGAGCACGATCCGGCCGGGGTTCTCCATCTGCGCGGATCGAGTCAGGCCCCAAACGGCCGCCCCGGCCGGGTCGATGGCCTCGTCAAGGGAACGGGCCACGGCCTCCCGTGTGACGACCACCAAGGTGGAGGTCGAGAACCGTTCCTCGGCCAGCCAAGCCTGCAGTGCGTCCAGTGCATGTTGTGCCCTCGGGCCAACCGGTCCTCCGGTCTCCCGGAGGTCGAGGACGATGACGTCCGCCGCGTCCACGGCCGTCACCTCCGACGCGGACCGCACGGTGGCGACACGCCTCTCATTCACCTCGCCGGGAACGGGGGCGGGTGTGACGGGAATCCACTCCATCTCGAAGAGCGAGCGGTGGCCGTCGGCCGGCGTCGCACTCAGCTGCCCGGCGGAGATCTCGCGGTAGGCGAGAGAGTCCACTGTCGCAACGTGCGCACCGACGCCGTCGGCCAGCGTCATCCGCAGTGCGGAGCCGGCCGCCGAGATCCTCACCCGTAGCTGCGAGGCGCCCGTGGCGTAAAGGCGAACCCCACTCCAAGCGAAGGGAATTGCGGGCCCACCGCCGCCGGTATCGCCGCTGCCGTCGTCGACGAAGAACTTGGCGTGCAGGGCGGCGTCGAGCAGCGCGGGGTGGATGCCGAATGCGGCGGCGTCAGCGGCGGCCGTCTCGGGTAGTTCGACCTCGCAGAACACCGTGTCGTCCAGCTGCCAGGCCGCCCGCATCGCCTGGAACATCGGCCCGTACTCAAGTCCGTATCCGACGAGCCTGTCGTAGAAGTCGTCGAGTGGCAGTGGCGTGGCGTGGACGGGCGGCCAAGTCTCCATGCCTGTCGGCCCGTTGGCCGGGGAGGTATCCGGAGCGGTGTCCGGGGCGAGGAAGCCTTCGGCGTGCAGGGTCCATTCCTCGTCGAAGGCCGCGTCCTCGGGCCGCGCGTGTACGCGTACCTCCCGACGCCCCTCCGCGTCGGGAGCGCCAGCCATCACCTGCACCGCCACCCCGCCCCGCTCGGGCAGGACCAGCGGCGCGTGCAGTGTGAGCTCCTCCACCACCGCGCAGCCCACCTCGTCGCCTGCCCGGATGGCCAGTTCGACGAAGCCGGTGCCGGGGAACAGGACGGTGCTCATGACCGCGTGATCGGCCAGCCACGGCTGCCCCTGGACCGACAGACGGCCCGACAGCACCACACCCCCCGACCCGGGCAGCTCCACCACCGCACCCAACAGCGGGTGTTCGGCGCTCACCAGACCCGCAGCACCCACCTCACCCCCCACCTGGGCAGAACTCGTCCAGTAGTGCTTGTGCTGGAAGGGGTACGTGGGCAGGTCGACGGAGTGGGTGAGCTGGTCTTCGAAGAGGGCGGGCCAGGTGACGGGCACGCCTCGGGTGTGCAAGTCACCCAGGGCCCGGAGGAGATGGGCGGCCTCGGGTCGGTCCCGGCGCAGGGCGGGGACCGTGTCCCCGTCCTGGTCGGCGTCCGCGGACAGGGTCGCGAGGGCGGTCAGGGTGGCGTCCGGGCCGATCTCCAGGAACGTGCCGACTCCCGCGTCGCGCAACGCCTGCACGCCGTCCCCGAACCGGACCGCCTCACGTACATGGCGTACCCAGTAGTCGGATGTGCACAGGTCCTTCGGGTCGGCGAGGGTGCCGGTGAGGTTGGACACCAGCGGGATCACCGGCGGGTGGAAGGTGACCTTTGCAGCAACCTCGCGGAAGGCAGCCAGCATCGGCTCCATCAACGGGGAATGGAAGGCGTGCGAAACCTGCAACCGCCGCGACCGCTCGAAACGGGCCGCTGCCCGCATCACGGCGCTCTCCTCGCCGGAGATCACAACAGCATCGGGACCGTTGACCGCCGCGATCGCCACCCGCTCCAGACCGAGCTCCAAGTCCGCCAGGACGGCGGCGACCTCGTCCTCGGTGGCCCGAACGGCGACCATCACACCGCCCGCGGGCAGCGCACCCATCAACCGACCACGCGCCACCACCAACGCACACGCATCCGCCAACGAGAACACACCGGCCAGATACGCAGCCGCCAACTCACCGACCGAGTGCCCGGCCACGAAGTCCGGCCGCACACCCCACGACTCCAACAACCGCCCCAGAGCCACCTCCAACGCGAACAACGCCGGCTGCGCAAACTCCGTACCATCCAAACGGCCCTGGCCATCAGCCCCTTCCGCAGGCCACATGACCTCCCGCAGCGGCAGACCCAGTTCGCCGATCACCTCGTCCAAGGCGCGGGCGAACACCGGGAAGGTGTCGTACAACTCCCGCCCCATACCGAGGCGTTGACTGCCCTGACCGGAACAGATGAACGCCAGCCGGCCACCGACCGGCACCCCACCCAGCCGCTCCCCCCGGGCCACCGCCTCCAGCCCACCCACCAACTCAGCCATATCCGCACCAACCACCACAACCCGGTGATCCAGTGCGGCACGCGTGGTGGCCAGCGAGTACCCGACGTCCACCGGATCCAGGTCCTGCCCGGCGACATGAGCAGCCAACCGCGCGGCCTGTGCCCGCAACGCCTCCCCCGTACGAGCCGACAACACCCACGGCACAACAGGCAGACGCACAGCAGGCTCGGCCGAAGAGTCCTCCGGGAGATCCGGAGCCTCCTCCAAGATCAGGTGGGCGTTGGTGCCGCTGATACCGAACGACGAGACCCCCGCCCGGCGCACGCGGCCCTCACGCTCCCACAGCCGTGGCTGGGTGAGCAGTTGAACCGCCCCCGCCGACCAGTCCACGTGCGGTGACGGTTCGTCAACGTGCAACGTCCGGGGCAGCACACCATTGCGCATCGCCATGACCATCTTGATCACACTCGCGACACCGGAAGCCGCCTGCGTGTGACCGATGTTCGACTTCAACGAACCCAGCCACAACGGCCGCTCCCCCGACCGCTCCTGCCCATACGTGGCCAACAACGCCTGCGCCTCGATCGGATCACCCAAAGCCGTACCCGTGCCATGCGCCTCCACAGCATCCACATCCGCCACAGAAAGGCCCGCACTCGCCAACGCCTGCCGAATCACCCGCTGCTGAGAAGGACCATTCGGAGCGGTCAGGCCGTTGGACGCGCCGTCCTGGTTGACCGCCGAACCACGAATGACGGCGAGAACCCGGTGACCGTTGCGCCGCGCCTCGGACAACCGCTCCAGGACCAGCACACCCACCCCCTCCGACCAGCCCGTACCGTCTGCCGAAGCCGAGAACGCCTTGCAGCGGCCGTCCGGGGACAGGCCCCGCTGGCGGCTGAATTCCACGAAATTCAGGGGCGTGGACATCACCGTCACTCCGCCGGCCAGGGCGAGGCCGCATTCGCCGTTGCGCAGCGATTGAGCGGCGAGGTGCAGGCTCACCAGCGAGGACGAACACGCGGTGTCCACCGAGATGGCCGGACCCTCCAGGCCGAGGGTGTAGGCGATGCGGCCGGAGATGATGCTGCCCGCGCTGGTTGCGGTGGGGTAGTCGTGGTACATCACCCCGGCGAACACTCCGGTGGGGGTGCCCTTCAGTGTGGCGGGCACGATCCGGGCGCGTTCCAGTGCTTCCCAGGAGACTTCCAGCAGCAGTCGCTGCTGCGGGTCGAGTTCGCGTGCTTCCCGTGGGGAGATGCCGAAGAACTCCGGATCGAAGCCGGCCGCACTGTCCAGGAACCCGCCCTCACGCACGTAACTCGTCCCGGGACGTGAGGACTCCGGGTCGTAGAGCCGCCCCAGGTCCCAGCCCCGGTCGGCCGGGAACTCGGTGATGGCGTCCACGCCGTCCGCCACCAGCCGCCACAGGTCCTCAACTCCCGTGACCCGGCCCGGATATCGGCAGGCCATGCCCACGATGGCGACGGGTTCGTCGGTTGCCGCGGGCAGCGCGGGGACGGTCGGCCTGGTCCGGCCCTCGGCGCCCGGCACGTCGGACAGCACGTCGGGCAGCACTTCGGACACCAGGTGAACGGCGAGCGCCCGTACGCTCGGCCGGTCGAAGACCACGGTGGCCGGGAGGTTGGCACCGGTGGCGCCGTTGAGTCGGTTGCGGAGTTCCAGGGCGGTCAACGAGTCGAAGCCCATCTCCTGGAAGGCCCGGTCGGGCTCGATCGCCTCGGGGGACGCGTGCCCGACCACCGCTGCCGTATGGGTGCGGACCAGCTCCAGGACCGTCCGCAGCGCCTCGGACTCGGAGAGGCCGGCCAGTTGCTCGGCCAGTCCGCTGCCGGAGCCAGTCGCGGTGGCGGTCCGCGCACTCGGCCTGGTCCGGGCGATGGGGCGCAACAAGGGCGGAAGTTCGGTGCCCATACCTATGCCCGTGCCTGCGCCGGTGCCGTCGCCGCTCCGGGCACCGGCACGCGCACGGGAGCGCAGTACGGCCGTGTCGAGGACCAGCGGGGCGAGCAGCGCATGGCCGGTGGTGAGGGCCTTGTCGAACAGATCAATGCCCTGGTCGGCGCTGAGAGCTGGGAGTCCCAGGGAGCTGAGGCGGTTGAGATCGGTCTCGGTCAGCTGGGCGGTCATTCCGACCTGCAGGTCCCAGGCGGCGTAGGCGAGGGAGGTGGCGGCCAGGCCGTTGGCGCGGCGGTGCTGAGCGAGGGCGTCGAGGAAGGTGTTGGCGGCGGCGTAGTCGCCCTGACCTGCCGCGAGGACCAGACCGCCGGAGGAGGAGAACAGTACGAAGGCGGACAGGTCCAAGTGGCGTGTGAGCCTGTGCAGATGCCAGGCAGCATCCACCTTGGGGGCCAGCACCCGTCGCATCGACTCGGGGGTGAGGCCGGAGATCAAGCCTCCTTCGGCGACTCCGGCGGCGTGCACCACTCCGGTCAGCGGGTGTTCACCGGGGATCCGGGCAAGCAGACCGGCCAGCGCGTCCGGATCGGCGACATCGCAGGCGACGACGGTGACATCGGCTCCGTACCCGGTCAGTTCCTCGGCCAGTTCCGCCGCGCCGGGGGCGTCGGGGCCCCGACGGCTGGTGAGCAGCAGGTGCCGTACGCCGTGACGGGTCACCAGGTGCCTGGCCAACAGGCTGCCGAGGCCGCCGGTGCCGCCCGTGATCAGCGCGGTGCCGGTGGCGTTCCACGGGGACGCCGGTCGACCCGCTTCGCCGGGTTCGTCGAGATCGGCGGGTTCAGTCGGCTCGGCGCGTTCGGCGGCCTCGGTCAGCTCGGCGAGCTCGATCCTGGTGAGCCTGGGCACCAGCAGGGCCCCGCCGCGCAACGCCATCTCTTCCTGGCCGCTGCCCAGGGCCTCCGACAGCAGGCGGGGCTCGGGGCGGCCTCCGTCGTCCCGCGCGTCGATGTCCAGCAGGGCGAAGCGGCCGGGGTTCTCCTGCGCGCCCGCTCGTACCAGCCCCCATACGGGTGCCTGAGCCAGGTCGGCGATGTCCTCGTCCGGGTCTACGCCCACGCCGCAACCGGTGACCACCACCAGCCGGGAGGCGGTCAGACGGTCGTCGGCTAGCCACGCCTGAAGCACCGGAAGCAACTGGTCGGCAACCATGAGGACGCCGGACGGGACCTCTGCGTCACCCGCGTCCGGGGAAAGGCGACGGGCGTCGAGCAGCACATCGCTCGGTACGGTGGCGCCTGCCTCGATCGCCGCGACCAGCGAGACGAGATCCGGGTGAACGGCGGCCTCGGGCCGACCGGCCAGGCGGTCGTCACCGATGACGGCCCATGAGTCGACGGGCGTCGCGGGACCGGGGGCAGGTGCCCAGTGGACGCGGTGCAGCGCCGCCCGCTCCCCGGTGCCGCCTCCCAGTTGGGCGGAGGTTACTTGCCGGGCAACGATCCCGGCGATCTCCGCCACCGGCCGCCCCTGGCCGTCGGCGACCGACACGGAGCTCCCGCCCGGAGAGACGCGGACGCGCAGCTCGGCGGCGCCCGAGGCATGCACGGTGACCCCGTTCCAGGCGAACGGGATCGCCGGGCCGTCCTGCTGTTCCTCGCTCAGGATGCTTACGTGCAGAGCGGCGTCGAGCAGGGCGGGGTGGAGGCCGTAGGAGGCGGCGTCGTCCACGGCGTAGTCGGGCAGGGCGACCTCGGCGAAGAGTTCGGCGCCACGCCGCCAGGCCGCTCGCACGCCTTGGAAGAGCGGGCCGTAGCCGAAGCCCCGTGCGGCGAGGCGCGGGTAGAAGTCCGACACGTCGGTCGGGACGGCACCCTCGGGGGGCCAGGCCCGTAGGTCGGTAATGGCGGTGTCGGCGGCGGGGACGGTCGGGGCGAGGACGCCAATGGCGTGCGGCGTCCACTCCTCCTCGGCGGGCGTGCGCTCGGACCGCGAGTGGATCGCTATCCTCCTGCGGCCCGAGGCGTCGGGGCCGTCCACCACGATCTGGAGTGCGACCCCGCCGTGCTCGGTCAGGACGAGGGGGGCCTGGATGGTCAGTTCCTCGATGGCCGGGGTACCGACCTGGTCTCCGGCGTGGATGGCCAGTTCGACGAATGCCGTGCCGGGGAGCAGCACGGTGCCGAGCACCTCGTGGTCGGCCAGCCAGGGATGGGTGGCGAGAGACAGCCTGCCGGTCAGCAGCAGCCCGTCCGATCCGGGGAGCGTCACCATGGCGCCCAGCAGCGGGTGTTCTGCGGGGCCCTGGCCCACGCCGACGGGGTCACCGGACGGCGTCGACCCGTCGAGCCAGTAGCGCCGGCGCTGGAAGGGGTAGGTGGGCAGGTCGACGGCTTGGGTGAAATGGTCTTGGAAAAGGGCGGGCCAGGTGACGGGCACGCCTCGGGTGTGCAAGTCGCCCAGGGCCCGCAGGAGATGGGCGGCCTCGGGCCGGTCGCGGCGCAGGGCGGGAATCGCGTCCCCGTCCTGATCGGCGTCCGCGGACAGGGTCGCGAGGGCGGTCAGGGTGGCGTCCGGGCCGATCTCCAGGAACGTGCCGACTCCCGCGTCGCGCAACGCCTGCACGCCGTCCCCGAACCGGACCGCCTCACGTACATGGCGTACCCAGTAGTCAGGTGTGCACAGGTCCTTCGGGTCCGCGAGAGCACCGGTCAGGTTGGAGACCAGCGGGATCACCGGCGGGTGGAACGTGACCGACCGGGCCACCTCGGCGAAGGCAGCGAGCATCGGGTCCATCAGCGGCGAGTGGAAGGCATGCGACACCCGCAACCGCCGCGACCGCTCGAAGCGCGCCGCGACCAGTCCGACCGCCTCCTCCTCGCCGGAGACGACCACCGCATCAGGGCCGTTCACCGCCGCGATCGCCACCCGCTCCAGACCGAGCTCCTGGTCCGCCAGGACGGCGGCGACTTCGTCCTCGGTGGCCCGCACCGCGACCATCGCACCCCCGGCAGGCAGCGCACCCATCAACTGGCCGCGCGCCGCCACCAACGCGCATGCATCCGCCAACGAAAACACCCCGGCCAGATGCGCAGCCGCCAACTCCCCCACCGAATGCCCGGCGACGTAATCGGGCCGCACACCCCACGACTCCAGCAGTCGGCCCAGAGCCACCTCCAGCGCGAACAACGCCGGCTGCGCAAACTCCGTACCATCCAACCGGCCCTGGTCATCAGCCCCTTTCGCAGGCCACATGACCTCCCGGAGCGGCAGACCCAGTTCGCCGATCACCGCGTCCAAGGCGCGGGCGAACACCGGGAAGGAGTCGTACAACTCCCGCCCCATCCGCAGCCGTTGACTGCCCTGACCGGAACAGATGAACGCCAGTCGGCCACCGACCGGCACGCCACCCAGCCGCTCCCCCCGGGCCACCGCCTCCAGCCCACCCACCAACTCAGCCGTATCCGCACCAACCACCACCACCCGGTGCGCCAGCGCGGCACGAGTAGTAGCCAGCGAATAGCCGACGTCGACGAGATCCAGACCCCGCTCGGCAACATGAGCAGCCAACCGCGCAGCCTGCGCCCGCAACGCCTCCCCCGTACGAGCCGACAACACCCACGGCACAACAGGCAGACGCACGGCAGGCTCGGCCGAAGAGCCCTCCGGGAGATCCGGAGCCTCCTCCAGAATCAAGTGCGCATTGGTCCCACTGATACCGAACGACGAGACCCCCGCCCGTCGCAGGCGGCCCTCACTCGCCCACGGCCGTGGCTCGGTGAGCAGCTGAACCGCCCCCGCCGACCAGTCCACATGCGGCGACGGCTCATCCACGTGCAATGTCCGGGGCAGCACACCACTGCGCATCGCCATGACCATCTTGATCACACCGGCCACCCCGGCCGCCGCCTGCGTATGCCCGATGTTCGACTTCAACGACCCCAGCCACAAAGGCTGCTCCGTGGGCCGCTCTTGCCCATACGTGGCGATGAGCGCCTGGGCCTCGATCGGATCCCCCAGGGACGTCCCCGTACCGTGCGCCTCCACCACGTCGATGTCCGCCGGGGACAGGCCCGCGTCGGCGAGTGCCTGGCGGATCACCCGCTGCTGCGAGGGCCCGTTCGGGGCGGTGAAACCACTGCTGGCGCCGTCCTGGTTGACCGCCGAACCCCGGATGACGGCCAACACCCGGTGGCCGTTGCGCCGCGCCTCGGACAGCCGCTCCAGGACGAGGACCCCCACCCCCTCCGCCCAGCTCGTGCCGTCGGCCGAGGCGGAGAACGCCTTGCAGCGGCCGTCCGGGGACAGGGCACGCTGGCGGCTGTACTCGACGAACATCCTCGGCGTGGACATCACCGTGACCCCGCCGGCCAAGGCGAGGGTGCACTCGCCCCGGCGCAGCGCCTGGGCGGCCAGGTGCAGGCTCACCAGCGAGGAGGAGCAGGCGGTGTCCACCGAGACCGCCGGTCCTTCCAGGCCGAAGAGGTAGGAGACCCGCCCGGAGACGATGCTCGCGACGCTGCCGGCGGCGAGGTACGCCTCAAGGTCTTCGGGGATTTCGGCCGCGGCCGAGCCGTAGTCGCAGTACATGACGCCGCCGAACACTCCTGTGTTGCTGCCGCGCAGTGTCGCCGGGTCGAGGCCGGTGTGTTCCAGCGCTTCCCAGCAGGTTTCCAGGAGGAGGCGTTGCTGGGGGTCCATGGCCTGGGCCTCGCGCGGTGAGATGCCGAAGAACTCGGCATCGAAGTCGGTGACGCCGTCGAGGAATCCGGCCTCACGGACGTAGCTGTGTCCGGTGCTGTCGGGATCGGGGTCGTAGAGTCCCTCGATGTCCCAGCCGCGGTCGCCGGGGAAGGGTCCGATGCCGTCCTCGCCCGCGGCGACCAGCCGCCACAGGTCGTCCGGGGTGGTGATCCCGCCGGGGAGACGGCAGCTCATGCCGACGATGGCGATCGGCTCGTGTTCCCTTTCCTCTGTTTCGCGCAGACGCCGGCGGGCCTCGCGGAGATCCGCGGTGGTCCGCTTCAGGTAATCGAGAAGTTTCTCTTCGTTCGACATCCCTACACCCGCCTGCTCGATACGTACGGGAATCCGGCGCAGCCCTTCGCCGACGTACAGGAGTTCCCGCATTCCGTGCCGGGCTCGCCACCGAAACCGCGACCGCGACCTAAACCGCCGCCAACACCAACGCCGCTATCGCTGCCACTGCCGCCGTTGCTGCCACCGCCACTGCCACCGATATTCATGCCGATTCACCTGCCGGACAATCGCGTTCGCATGGCGGCCATTTCACGTCGTGGTTCTCGTCGATTCGACGGCCCATCGGATGATGTCGCAGACCCCTGAGATTTCTTCGGCGCCGATGACCGATCCGGTCGGGAGTGACAGGACCCGCTCGGAGAGCCCCTCGGTGTGCGGCAGCGGCAGCGGCGCGTGGATCCCGGGGTGGCTGCGGTAGGGCTCGTGACGGTGGCAGCCGGGGTGGAAGTAGCGGCGGGAGCGGACGTTGTGGCGCTCCAGAATCTCGTGGACGCGGTCCCGGTGGATGCCCGCGGCCGTCTCGTCGATCTCGATGACGACGTACTGGTGATTGGCGCGCTCCCCCGGTGCCTGCCGGCGGACGCTGACGCCCGGCAGTCCGTCGAGGCCCTGCTCGTACCTGCGGTGGTTGAGGGTGTTGTACGCGATGAGGGCGTCGATGTTCTCCAGCGAGGTGAGCCCCATGGCCGCGCTGGCCTCGCCCATCTTGGCGTTGGTGCCGTGGGACTGGACGAGGCCGTCCTCTCCGATGCCGAAGTTGCGCATGGCCCGTGCGCGGGCGGCGATCGCGGGGTCGTCGGTGACCAGCGCGCCGCCCTCGAAGCTGTTGATGAACTTGGTGGCGTGGAAGCTGAAGACCTCGACGGAGCCGAATCCGCCGAGCGGCCTGCCGTGGTAGGTGCTGCCGAGGCCGTGCGCGGCATCGAACATCAGGGGCAGGCCGGCCCCCGCTGCGATGTCGGTGAGTTCGTCGACGGCGCAGGGCCGGCCGAAGACGTGCACGCCGAGGATGCCGCCGGTCGCCGGTCCGATCAGTTCCTTGACCAGTGCCGGGGACAGGTTGGCGGTCTCCTCGTCGACGTCGCAGAAGACCGGGGTGACGCCGATCCAGCTGAGCGCGTGCGGGGTGGCGACCCAGGTGAAGGCGGGGACGATGACCTCCGTCCCCGGCTCGATGCCGCAGGCCCGCGCGGCCAGTTGGAGGGCGATGGTGCCGTTGCACGTGGCAACGCAGTGAGCGGTGCCGGCCAGGGCCGCCACCGTCTCCTCAAGCTCCAGGACCAGCGGGCCGTTGCTGAGCCAGCGCCGGTCCAGGGCGGCATCGATTCTCTCCTGGAGGCGCTTGCGGTCGCCTATATTGGGGCGGCCGACATGCAGCGGCTCCGGGAATCGCGATAGTTCGGACACGGGTCGAGCGTAAATAGGGGAACGCCGGACGGATAACCCCTAGGTCGAACGAACCCACCCCTACCGTGCCGAGTTCGCAAGGGGTCACTCCCCTAGCGAGCCACCCTCGCCCCCTATTCCGGACCCCGAATAGCGGCTGGGACAACTGACCTGCACCATTCCTCTTTCAACGCCGATCGGCAATTACTACGCTGGCCGCGGTCAGCCACAATTTCCCAGAGTGCCACAAAGGGGTCTCCCATGGCCGATCCATTTTCCGCACCGCCGTCGCTGAAACCGCCCGACCAGCAGACCGCGGGCAGAATCGCCGCGCGGATCGCCGAGTCGACGCTGTCGGACGAGGGAGTGGTCACCAGCACGGAAGAGTTCCACCAGTGGTTCGCCGAGCGGCGGCACCGGGACACGGCGCAGGTGAGCAAAGTCCCGCTGGCCGAGCTGTCCGGCTGGCGGACCGAGCCGGACACCGGGAACCTGGTGCACGACACGGGGCGGTTCTTCACGGTGGAGGGCGTGGAGACGCAGATGGTGTCCGACGGACTGCCGCACACGTGGAGCCAGCCGATGATCCACCAGCCGGAGATCGGGATTCTCGGTTTCCTCACCCGGGAGTTCGGCGGTGTCCTGCACTTCCTGATGCAGGCGAAGAACGAGCCGGGCAACCACAACGGTGTGCAGCTGTCGCCGTCCGTGCAGGCCACCCGGAGCAACTACACGCGGGTGCACCGGGGCAACGCGGTCCCGTACGTGGAGCATTTCCAGCAGGCCGAGCGGCACCGGGTACTGGCCGACGTGCTCCAGTCCGAGCAGGGTTCCTGGTTCTACCGCAAGCGGAACCGCAACGTGGTGGTGGAGCTGGAGGAGGACGTCGAGGTCGGGGAGAACTTCTGCTGGCTGACGCTGGGCCAGATCCACCGTCTGCTGGCCACCGACGACGTCATCAACATGGACTCCAGGACGGTGCTCGCCTGTCTGCCCTTCGTCGGCGCCAGCCTCGCGTCGGCCTTCCCGCTGGCCGACGATCTGCGTTCGGCGGTCACGCGGTCGTGCAGTGACGAGCAGGGCAGTCTGCATTCCACGGCGCGGATCCGCAGCTGGCTGACCGAGATGCGCGCCGAGACCGAGGTGCGGACCCGTCGGGTGCCGCTGCGCAAGGTGGCCGACTGGCAGCGTTCGGAGTTCGACATCGCGCACGAGGACGGCCGGTTCTTCCGGGTCGTCGGGGTCGATGTGCGGGTCGGGAGCCGGGAGGTGCGGCACTGGTCGCAGCCGATGATCGAGCCGTGCGGGCCCGGGGTGATCGCCTTCCTGGTCACCCAGTTGGACGGGGTGCTGCACGTGCTCGTCAACGCGCGGGTCCAGGGTGGTCTTGTGGACGGGATCGAGCTGGCGCCCACGGTGCAGTGCACGCCGTCGAACTATCTGCCGGGGCCGCGCCCGGCGCAGTTGCGGTTCCTGGAGACGGTGCTCGGCGCGGGCAGGGACCGGATCCGGTTCGACAGTGTCCAGTCGGAGGAGGGCGGCCGTTTCCATCACGCGCGCAACCGCTATCTGATCGTGGAGCTGGATGCAGACCACCGCGTCGAGGACGACTCCTTCCGCTGGGTCGCCCTGCATCAGCTCGCCGAGTTCCTGCGGCACAGCCATTACGTCAACATCGAGGCCCGCAGCCTGATCGCCTGTCTGTACAGCCTGATCGGGGCGACCGAGGAGGTGCGGTGAGATGACCGCCATGCCGTACACCCAGTTGGGCCGGACCGCGCTGCGGGTCTCCCGGCTCAGCCTGGGCACGCTCAACCTGGGAGTGCGTACCACCAAGGACGAGGCGTTCGCCCTGATGGACGACGCCCTGGACCGGGGCATCAACGTCTTCGACACGGCCGACCAGTACGGCTGGCAGCTGCACAAGGGGTTCACCGAGGAGCTGATCGGCGAGTGGTTCGCCCTGGGCGGCGAGCGGCGCGAGCGGGTGGTGCTCGGCACCAAGGTGTTCAACCCGATGACCGACCGGGTCAACGACCAGGGTCTTTCGGCCCGTCACATCATTGCCGCCTGCGAGGACTCGTTGCGGCGGCTGCGTACCGACTGGATCGACCTGTACCAGATGCACCATGTGGACCGGGCGGCCTCCTGGGAGGAGGTCTGGCAGGCCATGGAGGTGCTGGTGCAGCAGGGCAAGATCCGTTACGTCGGCTCGTCCAACTTCGCCGGCTGGCATCTGGCCGCGGCGCAGGAGGCGGCCCGCCGGCGGCACTTTCTGGGCGTGGTGTCCGAGCAGTGTGTCTACAACCTGGTGACTCGCCATGTGGAGTTGGAGGTGATTCCTGCCGCGCAGGCGTACGGGATCGGGGTGCTGGTCTGGTCGCCGCTGCACGGTGGGCTGCTGAGCGGCGCGCTGCGCAAACTGGAGGAGGGCAGCGCGGTCAAGACGGCGCAGGGCCGTGCCATGGTGGCGCTGGAGACGTGGCGGGAGGAGATCACCCGTTACGAGAAGCTGTGCGAGCGGCAGGGTCTGGATCCGTCCGAGGTGGCGCTCGCCTGGCTGCTCGGCCGTCCCGGGGTGACCTCGGTGGTGGTCGGACCGCGCACCGCCGGGCAGTTGGACGGGGCGTGCCGGGCACTGTCGCTCACCCTGGACGAGGAACTGCTGGGTGGTCTTGAGGAGTTGTTCCCGCCGGTCGGCAACGGCGGGCCCGCTCCGGAGGCATGGGCATGGTGAGCCGGGTGCTGGTCACCGGAGGGGCCGGGTTCATCGGCTCGCACTATGTGAGGACGCTGGTGGCCGGGGGCTATCCGGCGTGGACGGGGGCCGCGGTCACGGTGCTCGACAAGCTCACCTACTCGGGGAACATGGACAATCTGGCGCCGGCCGAGGGCGGGTTCCGCTTCGTGCACGGCGACATCTGCGACACCGAGCTGCTCGCCGAGGTGGTGCCGGGCCACGACGTGGTGATCAACTTCGCCGCGGAGACGCATGTGGACCGTTCCATCACCGCGTCGGGCACGTTCGCGCGGACCAATGTGATGGGCACGCACCGGCTGGCACTGGCCTGCCTGGACGCGGGCGTCGCGCAGTTCGTCCAGGTGTCCACGGACGAGGTCTACGGCAGTATCACGGAGGGCTCGTGGCGGGAGGATGCCCCCGTCTCGCCCAACTCCCCCTACGCGGCGGCCAAGGCGGGCGGCGATCTGCTGGCGCTGGCCTGTGCGCGCACTCACGGTCTTGATGTACGGGTCACCCGTTGCGGCAACAATTACGGACCGTACCAGTTTCCCGAGAAGGTAATTCCGCTCTTTGTCACCAGTCTTCTGGAGCGGCGCAAAGTGCCGTTGTACGGAGACGGATTGAACACCCGGGACTGGATTCATGTGGACGACCACTGCCGGGGTATCCAACTGGTGGCGGAGCGCGGCGAGCCTGGCGAGGTCCATCACATCTCGGGGGACATGGAACTGACCAATCTCTCGCTCACCGAGCGGCTGTTGCGGGCCCTGGACCTGGGCCCGGAGATGATCGAGTGGGTTGCCGACCGCAAGGGCCACGACCGGCGTTACTCGCTGAACGGCGACAAACTGCGGTCCCTGGGCTTCCGTCCCACTACGGGTTTCGACGAGGGGCTGGAGGCCACAATCCGTTGGTACGTGGACAATCCGGGCTGGTGGAAGCCGCTGTTGGCGGATCCGAGGTAGCCGCCCGGCCGGAACCGGACCACCCCGGCGCCCCCCTTTGGCACACCTGCTCCCTGCTCATCTCGGCCGCCTCCTCGTCCCGGACGAGCGTCCGGCGCACCTGAATCTCGTCCGCACCGCACCGAATTGACATGTACAGCCCCTTCCGGGCATCAGGAATTGCGTGATCCACCCATTCAGGAATGACATGCTCCGCACGGGCAGGGAATGACCTGTTCCGCTCCTTCGGGAATGGCAATTGCTCATGAAGATCGCGCGGCGCCCGAACGTGTTCCGGCCGGTCCGCCGCTAGATCGCCGGTCGGGCCCGGGAATTAACCCACGAGTAACGTGCGGAGATCCCCGGACGCCCCTGCCCCCTGGGGGCGCGCTCCGGCGCGCGCGCAACTCCGGGCGGTGTCGCCCCACCGGTTTCTTACCCACCCAACTAGGGCTTGGAGTAGAGGGAATTAGGGGCGTAGGGTCTGGGTACTGAGGACGCACGGACGGGGCGTGCGGCCGACTGGTGAGGCAACCGTGCGATGTGGTTGTGCCTGACTCCGCTTGAGTCGTTGCCGACGCCGTAGCCGTCTGTGTCCTTTTGTAATCAGTCACAGAGTTCACTCGCACCACAGCGACGTCTTCACGTCGTGAGGAATTGACTCAGCAGACCGACCAGAATCGAGGCACTCCCGGGATCAACACTGAACGGGGGCAGGGGGACGCATGTTTCTGATCGAGCGTGCACGAGCGCTTTCACATCTACAGGATCTTCTCCAGGCTGCGCAGGACAACAGAGGCAGCATCGCAGTAATCACCGGACCGGTAGCCGTAGGAAAAACCGAACTGGCGCATTCCCTGGTTCAGACAGCGGAAAAAGAATTGGGAGTAGTGGTACTCAACGCCCAGGCACTCACGGCCGAAGGTCCCGATCAGGCGGGAATCTTCGAGCAGCTCGCCCAGGGGCTGGAATCGACCTACGGAGAGGCGGCGGATCCGGGTCCGCCCGACGTGAACGGATCGCCGGCGGAACGCAGTGACCGCCAGATCGCGGAGGACATCGTCCGCTTCTCCCGCAGGACGCCGCTGCTGGTCGTGGTGGACGACCTGCATCACGGCGATCCCGAATCGCTGGCCGGTGTCCTCCATCTGGTCCGGCTCGCCCGGACCGCCCGGATCATGGTCGTGCTGGTGCTTCCGGACTGCTCGCGTCTGGACATCCCGCTCTTTCACGCCGAGTTGCTGCGTGAGCCGCACTGCACCCGGTTCTCGCTCTCGCCGCTGTCCTCGGCCGGAGTGCTCGAAGTCGTGGCCCGGAGCCTGGACCCCGGGACCGCGGAGCGCACCGCCGAGGACTACCACCGCTTCAGCGGCGGCAATCCCCTGGTGCTGCGCGCGCTCATCGAGGAGTCGCGCGGCACCGAGCCCGCAACGGCCGAGGAGCGCAAACGGCCGGACGAGGGCAGGGTGCGGGCCGGGCAGATCTCGGCACTGGCAGTCCTGACCTCCCTGCACCGCAGCGGCCCGGAGGCCGTGGAGGTGGCGCGGGGCATAGCGTTACTCGGCCCGGTGGCATCGGTGGAGATGCTGGCGCTGCTCCTCGGCTCCAGCACCGACCTCGTCGCCTACCGGATCAGGACGCTGCGGGATGCCGGGATCCTGCACGAGATGCGGTTCCGCCACCCGGGAGCCGCCGAAATGGTCCTGGGAGACCCCGAGTTCGGCCAGCTGCAGGCCACCCATTACCGGGTGGCCGTGTTGTTGGAGGCCGAGGGATTCAGCCCGTCGCGGGTGGCCCGCCACCTCGTGGCTGCCGGGACCACCACCGGGGCGTGGACCACCTCGGTACTGCGGGAGTCGGCACAGGAGGCGATCGGCCAGAACGACTGGGCCTTCGCCGCCGTGTGCCTGGAGCTGGCCATGCGCGGACCGCTCGACGAGGAGGACAAGGGCCTGGTCATCACCGAACTGATCAGGGCCCAGTGGCGGCTGAACCCGGCCCGGGTCATCAAGTACCTGCCCCAGTGCTACGAGTTGCAGCGCAAGGGCATGATCCCGGACCGGGACCTCGTCTCCCTGACGGGGATCTTCCTGTGGCACGGCCGTGCCGAGGAGGCGGCGACCATGCTGGCCGACGCGGCCGGCCGGGCCACCGACCCGGTCGACCGGGCGGAGCTCCACTGCTTCCTGAGCTGGGCGACGATCAGCTATCCGGAGCTGCGTGCGCGGATGGCCGAGGCCGACGACTCGCTGTTCGACCGTCTATCCGAAGCGGTCGACCCGGGCTCGCTGCGCCTGCAGGGAGCGTTGCACGCGGCCTTCGGCGCGCAGGGCCGCAGCGATGTCGGCACACTCACCGAGTCCGTGCTCAGTGAGCGGGTCACCCGCAGCGAGGCGGTCGCGACCGTGCTCCAGGTGCTGGTCTACGCCGACGAGCTGGAACTGGCGGAGGAGTGGGACCGCCGGGTCATGGCGGACACGGCGGAGCCGGGGCCGAGCAGTTCGCGCGGCGTCCACCACGCGATCCGGGCGGAGATCATGCGCCGCAGAGGGGATCTCTCCGCGGCCGAATGGCACGCGGAGACGGCCCTGAAGCACATGGCGCCACGGGCCTGGGGAGTGGCCCTGGGACTGCCGCTGGCCGTGCTGGTGTCCGCCCACACGGCACGTGGCAACCTCGCCCAGGCCGACGAGTACCTGTCGTGGATCGTGCCCCAGGAGATGTCCCACACGCTCTACGGTGTGGCTCATCTGCACGCCCGGGGCCGCTACCGGCTGGCCGCCGGTCAGCACTGGGCCGCCCAGCAGGACTTCCTGTCCTGCGGGGAGCTGGTGACGCGCTGGAACATGGACGTGGCCTCGTTCGTCCCGTGGCGGCTGGGTGCGGCCGAGGCCGCGCTCGCGCAGGGCGACCGGCCGGAGGCCAGGCGTCTGGTCGAGCAGCATCTGCGACAGCCGCACGGCAGCCTCCCGCAGAGCCGCGGCGCGGCCCTGCGGGTGTACGCGGGCGCCGTGGACGGCCATCGCAGGCTGACCGCGCTGACCGAGGCGGCCGAACTGCTGTCCGAGGGGAGCAACTGGCACCAGCGGTTTCTGGTGCTGACCGACCTGAGCCTGGCCTACCAGGACCTCGGGGACTCCCAGCGGGCCCGCGCGACCGGCGAGCAGGCGTGGCACAGCGCGATCCGTTGCGGGGCGGAGCGCCTGGCGCGCACGCTGCTGCCCCACTCCAGCACCGCCGCCCGTCCCGATCCGACCGAGCTGCCCACCTGGTCGGTGATCGCCTCGGCGCAGCTCAGCGAGGCGGAACTGCGGGTGGCGGAACTGGCCGCGGCCGGGGACACCAACCGGGAGGTCTCCCGGAAGCTTTTCATCACCATCAGCACGGTCGAGCAGCATCTCACCCGGGTCTACCGCAAGTTGCAGCTCTCCGGGCGGACGGATCTGCAGCGGTACCTGGCCGGGGACAGCACGGTGGGTTCGGTGGCCGGCCGCTCCGGCTGACCGACCGCCGCGTCCACGGTTCCCTAGGGGGCAGACCGGCCGATTAGGGGTGGAAGCGGGTGGGTGGCGTACGTAGCCTGCGTGCGTCACCCACCCGCCTCCCGCGGGTCGGTGTGCGTCGCCCACCCGCACCCCGCGGGTCGGTCCGCTTCCGAGGAACTGAGGTGATCCCCCATGGCCGCGACCACCGGCACCCGAGGCAGGGTGCGGTTCGGGGAGTGGCAGACCTGGTACCGGGTGACCGGCGACCTGGGCTCCGGCCGACCGCCGCTCGTCGTCGCGCACGGGGGGCCGGGGAGCACACACGACTACCTGCTGGGGCTGACCGCTCTCGCCGAGGAGGGCTGGCCGGTCGTCCACTACGACCAGCTGGGCAACGGCGGCTCCTCCCATCTGCCGGACCGCGGCGCGGACTTCTGGACGGTGTCACTGTTCCTCGACGAGCTGGACAACCTGCTGTCGGGTCTGGGCGTCGCGGACGACTACGCGCTGCTCGGCCACTCCTGGGGCGGAATGCTGGCCGCCCGGCACGCGGCGGGCCGCCCGCCTGGGCTGCGCGGGCTGGTCATCGCGAGTTCCCCTGCGTCCTATCCGCTGTGGCTGCGGGAAATGAAGGTGCTGCGCGACCGGTTGCCGCCCGGGGTCAATGACACCCTGCTGCACCACGAGGCCGCGGACACCACCGAAAGCCACGCCTACCTCAAGGCGATGCGCTGCTTCTACGACCGGCATGTGTGCCGATTGAAGCCCTGGCCGCGGGAATTCATGGCGTCGTTCTACGAGATCTACAACGATCCGACCGTCTACTTCACGATGAACGGGCCGACGGAGTTCCACGTCATCGGGACTCTGCGGGACTGGTCGGTCGTGGAATGCTGTCCGGACATCGCCGTTCCCACACTTCTGACCTCGGGCCGGCACGACGAGGCGACACCGGTCACGATGCAGCCGTTCGCGGACCTCATTCCCGACGTTCGCTGGGAGATCTTCGAGGAGTCCAGTCACGTACCGCACATCGAGGAGCCCGAGCGGTTCCGGACGGTATTGTCCGAATTCCTGAACGGGCTCCTCGCCTGATGCGTGGATCAGACCGCGGGCGCGCTCAGATCGCGCAGCACCGCCCAGAGCGTCGCCGGCGTCGCGAACGTCTCCAGGGTCAGCGCGTCGTCGGCCAGCCTGAGACCGTAGGCGTTCTCCAGCGCGCTGAGCAATTCCACCGTACCCAATGAGTCCAGGCCGAGATCGCGCAGTGTCGCGTCCTCGTCCAGGAGCTCCTCGGGACCGAGAAACGGCAGATACCTGCGCACGATTTCCTCGAACCGCTCATCCCACATGGTGACTCCGTAGAATCGCGAAATCCTCAAAATCCAACGCGTACATCACATCGGGAACGCGCAGGTCCGGGCAACCCTTAACGCCCCCAGAGGGAAATTCGGCGGCGTAGGGGTGGCTAGGGGTCTTTCGGCGGGCCACCGCCTCCTTACTGTGCGGCTTCGGAAAGGCTCTCGACAGAACTCCCCCGCAAAACGGGGATGTCGGCGCGAACGGGAGGGAGCACATGAAGGAACTCGCGGTTTCGGACGTCGCCACGCGGAAGGCGGCGGCCGACGGCGGGCTGGTCCACGAGCTGCTGGAACAGGCCGTGTTGACGGCGGCGGACGCCCCCGCGGTACGCGACGCCGACGGGATGTGGACCTACCGGCGGCTGAGCGAGCTGAGCCAGGCGTTCGGAGCCTGGCTCGACGCCCGGAGTGTGGGCCACGGCGACCGGCTCGTGGTCCAGGCGCCCAGCCGCCGGGAACTGGTCGCGATGTTCTACGGCGCCGTCTCCCGCGGTGCCGTCCTCGTCCCGCTCAACCCGGGGATGAAGGCCTTCCACCTGGAGTCCGTGCTGGCCAACGCCGAGCCCGCCATGATGATCGGAGCCGGGCCGAACACCGGACGGCTGCGAGAACTCACGACGGTCCCGGTGCACGACCAGGCCGAGTTGTGGCCGGAGGTGGAGGCGCTGGCAAACGGCGTCCCGTCGGCACCGGCCGCCGAGGTCAGGCCGCAGGACATCGCCGTCCTCGTCTACACCTCGGGCAGCACCGCCGCGCCCAAGGCCGTGGTCTGCCCGCACGCCCAGATGACCTTCGCCTCGCGGGCCATCGACGAGGTCCTCGCGTACCGGCCGGACGACGTGGTGTTCTGCCGGTTCCCGATCTCGTGGGACTACGGGCTCTACAAGGTGCTGCTGACGTGCATCGGCCGCAGCGAACTGGTGCTGGCCGACGAGGAGTCCGACCTGTCCCTGCTGCGGCGGATGCGGGAGACGCGCGCCACGGTGGTGCCGATCGTCCCCTCGCTGGCGCAGATGATCGTCTCGCTCGCCCGGCGCGGTCCGGGTGGGCTGCCGCCGGTGCGGATGTTCACCAACACCGGGGCAGCCCTGCCGACCACGACGATCCGGGCTCTGCGCGAACTGTTCCCTGGTGTCCGGGTGGTCCGCCAGTTCGGCCAGACCGAGTGCAAGCGCGTATCGATCATGCCTCCCGAGGAGGACGAGGAACGGCCGGGCTCGGTCGGGCTGCCGCTGCCCGGCACGCGGGTGCTGATCCTGGACGCCGAGGGGCAGCCTCTGCCGACCGGGGAGACCGGCGAGATCGTGGCCACGGGCCCGCATGTGATGCCCGGCTACTGGCGGGTGCCGGAGCAGACGGCCCGCGCGTTCCGCGGCGACCCGGTCACCGGCCGGCCGCGGCTGCACACCGGCGACTACGGGCGGCTGGACGGTGACGGCTATCTGTACTTCGAGGGCCGGCGCGACGACATGTTCAAGCGCAAGGGCATCCGGATGAGCACGGTGGAGATCGAGGCCGCGGCCCTGGACGTACCGGGCGTGCGGGCGGCAGCCGCCCTTCCGCCCTCCGGCGGCACCGATCTGGCGATCGTGGTGGAGGGCGAGCCCGGGGTCGAACCGCACGTGGTCCTGCGGGAGTTGGCTGCCCGTCTGGAGCCCGCGAAGGTGCCGGCGGTGTGCCGGGTGGTCGCCGAGCTTCCGCTGACGGCCCACGGCAAGAACGCCCGCCGTGAACTGACGGCACTGCTTGAGGAGACCGGTCCGTGAACCGCTACGCGGAGCTCGCCGAACGCTTCGGAACCCCGCTGTACGTCTACGACCTCGACGAGGTGGAGGCCGCCAGGGCGGAGCTGTTCGAAGCCCTGCCGGAGGGCAGCGGCGTGTACTACGCGCTCAAGGCCAACCCGCACCCGGACATCGCCCGTGCGCTGCGCGAAGGCGGAGGCGGTTCCTCGGTCGGCGGCGGGGAAGCCTGCCGGGCGGAGATCTCCTCCGGCGGGGAGCTGGCCGCGGCCCTGGAGGCGGGCTTCGACCCGGCCGACTGCCTCTACACCGGACCGGGCAAGACCACCGCCGAGCTGGAACACGCCCTGGCCGCCGGAGTGCGGATGTTCTCCACCGACTCGGTCACCGATGTACAGCGGGTGGGCGCCGCCGCCGCGCGGCACGGTCTGGTCGCCGACTGCCTGCTGCGGGTCAACGGCGCTCTGTCAGGCGCCACCACCGGCATCCGGATGACCGGCCGGCCCTCGCAATTCGGCTTCGACGTCGAGCAGTTGCCCGAGGCGGTGCCCCAACTGCGCCGCACCGAGGGCGTACGGCTGGCCGGGCTGCACTTCTTCCCGCTGAGCAACGCCGAGGACGAGGCCGGCCTGATCGGCGAGTTCGAGCACACGCTCGTCCAGGCCGCCACGATCGAGCGGGAGTCGGACCTGCCCCTGGCCGTACTGGACCTGGGCGGCGGGTTCGCCGCGCCCTACGGGGTGCCGGGCACCCGGAGCAGTTACCCGAAGCTGCGGTCCGAACTCCAGTCGGTCCTGGACACCCATCTGCCGCACTGGCGCGGCGGCACACCGGCCATCGCCTTCGAGTCGGGGCGGTACCTGGTGGCGTGTGCGGGCACCCTGCTGCTGGGCGTCACCAACGTCAAGAAGGGCCGGGACCGCACCTTCGTCGTCCTGGACGGCGGTATCAACACCTTCGGCGGCATGTCCGGCCTGGGACGCCTGCTGCCTGCCGCCGTGGCGCTCGACGGCGACGGCGCCCCGCCCGTCACGACCGCCAGCCTGGTGGGGCCGCTGTGCACCCCGGGCGATGTGCTGGGCCGGGATGTGGACGTACCGCCGCTGCGGCCGGGCGACGTGGTCACCGTGCCCAACGCCGGTGCCTACGGCGTCAGCGCGAGCCTGCTGGCGTTTCTGGGCAGACCCGCTCCCACCGAGGTGGTGGTGCGTGGCCGCGAGATCGTCTCGGTGTCGCGGCTGGAGTACCGGCGCTCCCCGCTGCCGACGGACTCGACGGAGTCGACGTGGTGAACGAACCGGCGAGGCTGCCCGCCCCGCGCGGCACGGTGATCGTCAGCAGCGTCGCCTCCGACGCGCACACCTGGAACCTGGTGCTGCTCCAGCTGCTGCTGGAGGAGATGGGCTACCACGTGATCAACCTGGGCCCGTGCGTTCCCGACGCGCTGCTGGTCGAGGAGTGCGTCCTGCGCCAGCCCACCATGGTGGTCATCAGCAGCATCAACGGCCATGGCTACGCCGACGGCCTGCGTCTGGCGCCCCGACTGCGGGCCCGGCCGGAACTGGCCGCCACGCCCATCGTCATCGGCGGCAAGCTCGGCGTGGTCGAGGACGCCACCGAACGCGACCGGCAGTCCGCGGTCCTGCTGGAGGCCGGTTTCGACGCCGTGTTCGCCGACGCGCACGCCACCGACCTGTGCCGCTACCTCCGCTCCGGGGAGCCCGTCGGCCAGTCCACAGGGACGTCCGTAGGGCCGTCCGCCGGACAGGCGGTGCCGCGGACGGTGGCCGGGGCACCGGGCCGGCCGTGAACAGCCGGCACCGCGTCCCCGCGCTCCGCGGCGTCGATTTCGGGGAGTTCGTCAGGCGGCGGGCCGCGGCCGGGACGCTGGTCGTTCAGCCCCGGATGGGCTTCGACGACCCGCGGAAGATGCGGGCCGGACTGTCCGCCACCAAGTCGGCCGCCGCGGCGACCGTGGGCACCGTGACCCTGGACAGCTACACCCGGCTGCGGGACGACGCGGCACTCGCCGACGCCCTGGCCAGGGGCCGCCCGCTGAACGGCTACCCGATCGTCGCCCACGATCGCGCGGTCACCGAGGCGATGCTGGCTGGGCTGTACGGCCCAGACTTCCCGGTCCAGGTCCGGCACGGCTCGGCGGTGCCGCAGGACATCTTCGAGGCACTGGTCGCGCTGCGCCTCAACGCCACCGAGGGCGGTCCGGTCTCGTACTGCCTGCCCTACGGGCGCACCCCGCTGGCGGAGTCGGTGCGCAACTGGACCCAGTGCGTGCGGCGGTTCGCGGAACTGCGGGAGGAGGGCGCCGAGCCGCATCTGGAGACGTTCGGCGGCTGCCTGATGGGCCAACTGTGCCCGCCCGGCCTGCTGGTGGCGGTCTCCGTACTCGAAGCGCTGTTCTTCCAGCAGCACGGGGTACGCAGCGTCTCGCTCAGCTATGCCCAGCAGACCCACGCCGGGCAGGACCGGGAGGCGGTGGCCGCGCTGCGGCGCCTGTGCGGCGAGCTGCTCCCGGCCGGGAGCTGGCACGTGGTGGTCTACGCCTACATGGGGCTGTACCCGGTCACCGTCCAGGGCGCCTACCGACTGCTGGGGGCGGCGGCCGAACTGGCGGTGCGTTCCGGGGCGGAGAGGCTGATCGTCAAGACGGTCGCGGAGTCGCGGCAGATCCCGCCGATCGAGGAGAACGTGGCGGCACTGGAGTTCGCCGCCGCCACGGCGGCCCGTACCGTCCGCGACGGCCGGTCCGACGCGGAGGACAGTGAGACCTACCAGGAGGCGGCGGCACTGGTCCACGCGGTGCTCGGCCTGGGGCGGGACCTCGGTGGTGCGCTGGTCCGGGCGTTCGAGCGCGGCTATCTGGACGTCCCCTACTGCGTGCACCCCGACAACCGTGGGCGCACCCGCAGTCACCTCGACGGCGAAGGCAGGCTGCGCTGGGCCGACCCGGGAGCACTGCCGCTGGCACGGCACGGCCGGACCGGCGCGGCCCGCCGGGTCACTTCGGCCGAACTCCACGCCGATCTGCACTTTGTGCGCAGGGCCTTCGACGGCGCCGACGAGGAGCGAGTGGCCCTCACGGGCGGTTCGGCCGCCGTACCGGTTCAGGACGGTCTCCCCAACGGCTCCCCGGAGATCGCCCGGGCAGAGGGTTCCTGACGGTGTGTCGGTGATAATCGGAGTATGTGGCTGTGGGTCCTGGGCGAGTTGAGGGTGCTGCGCGACGACCTGAGCCCGGTCGAGATCCGCGGTCCCCGGGCCCGCTCGCTGCTCGTCCTGCTGGCGCTGCACGCCGACCGGCCGGTCACGGTCGACACCCTGATCGACGGCCTGTACGGCAGCCGTCCTCCGGGAGACGCGCTCAACGCGCTGCACTCGCAGGTCTCCCGGCTGCGCCGCGAGTTGCGCAAGGCCGACCGCCGCGAGCTGGTCGAGTCCCATGCCGCCGGGTACCGGCTGGCGGCCGACCCGCAGGACATCGACGCGCATCGCTTCGAGCGGTTGAGCGCGCACGGCAGACGGGAGCTGGCCGCGGGCGACCACGGCCGGGCCGCCGAACTGCTGCGCGAGGCACTGGCCCTGTGGTCCGGGCCGGCGCTCGCCGGACTGGACGGGGCTCCGTTCGCCCGCGCGCAGGCGGTGCGCTTGGACGAACTGCGGCTGGAGGCTCTGGAGGACCGGGCCGAGGCGGATCTCGCCCTGGGCAGGCATCGTGAACTGGTCACCGGGTTACGGCAGTTGGTCGCTGACCACCCGCTGCGCGAGCGCCCGCACGGGCAGTTGATGCGTGCGCTCCACGGCTGCGGCCGACGCGCCGAGGCGCTGGCGGTCTTCCAGGAGCTGCGCCGCACGCTGGCCGACGAGCTGGGCAACGACCCCTCCGACGAACTGTGCGCGGTGCAGCTGGCGGTGCTGCGGGGCGACGCCTCGCTGACCCCGGCGGCCCCACCGGTCCCGGCCTCGCTCTCGGTCTCGGTCTCCGTCGGCGGCACCCGCACCCCGCTGCCCGCGCAGCTGACCAGTTTCGTCGGGCGCCGCGACGAACTGGAGCGGGTGGGCCGGCTGCTGGGGCCCCTGGAGCGCGGCGGGGGCGCCCGGCTGGTCACCGTGGTCGGTCCCGGGGGCGCGGGCAAGACCAGGCTGGCGATCGAGGCCGCGGGCCGGGAGGCGGGCGCCACCGCGTTCGTCGACCTGGGCGGCACTCGGGACAGCCTCGGGGTGCCGCAACTGGTGCTGAACGCGCTGGGCATGCGGGAGGGCGTGCTTGCCCCCGGCGGGCGTCAGGGGCAGCCGCCGGACGCCGTCGAGCGGCTCACCACCGCGCTGTCCGGCACGTCGGTGCTGCTGGTGCTGGACAACTGCGAGCACGTGATCGAGGAGGCCGCGGCGCTGGTGCACCGGCTGCTGAGTTCCTGCCCCCGGGTGCGGGTGCTCGCCACGAGCCGGGAGGCGCTGGGCATCACCGGCGAGATGCTGTGTCCGCTGCCGCCGCTCGCCCCGCCGCCGGAGGGGGTCACCGCGCAACGGGCCACGGAGTATCCGGCGGTCCGTCTGTTCGCCGACCGGACGGCCGCGGTGCGCCCCGGTTTCCGGGTGGACGAGGAGAACGTGTCCGCCGTGGTACGGATCTGCCGCGCCCTGGACGGTCTGCCACTGGCGATCGAGCTGGCGGCGGCCCGGGTTCGCGCGCTGCCGGTGGACGCCGTCGCCGCCCGTCTCGACGACCGGTTCCGGCTGCTGAGCCGGGGCAGCCGCACGGCCTCGCCGCGCCATCAGACGCTGCGCGCGGTGGTGGGCTGGAGCTGGGACCTGTTGGAGGAGGACGAACAGCGGCTGGCCATGCGGCTGACGGTGTTCGCGGGCCCCTTCACCCTGGAGGCGGCGGGCAGCGTGTGCGGGCTGCCGGACGCCGAGGCGGTGGAGCTGCTCGCCGGGCTGGCCGACAAGTCGCTGATCGAGGGCAACGGCGGGCGATACCGGATGCTCAGCACCGTACGGGCGTTCTGCGCGGAGCGGCTGGCCGAAGCGGGCGAGGAGGAGCGACTGCTGCGCCGGCACGCGGAGTACTTCGCCGAACTGGCGCGGGCCGCCGAGCCGCACCTGCGCGGCGCGGGACAGCTGACGTGGCTGTCGCGGCTGGCCGAGGAGCACGCCGATCTCCAGGCCGCGCTGCGCTGGGCGGTGCGTGGCGATCAGGAGCTGGCGCTGGGCATGATCGCCGCGCTGTCGTCGTACTGGTGGCTGCGCGGGCTGCGCACGGACGGCGCCTCAGCCTCCGTCGAGCTGCTGCGGGAGATCGGTACGGGACCGCCCGCCGGGCTGGAGGAGGAGTACGTGCTGTGCGTGCTGAACGCGGCGGCCAAAGGCGAGGCGGGCAGGGCACTCCAGGCACATCTGGCGCGTGCCGAGACGGTGATGGCCGAGCCGTTCTGGCCACCCCGCTACCCCTTTCTGACCGTGCTGTGGGTGATGGGCACGGGGCTGCCGCGACCGCTGGAGGTGTCCGGGCTCCTGGAGCGCTCCGATCCCTGGTCGGGGGCGCTGGTCCGGCTGGGCCAGGGGCACATGGCGCTCTTCGGCGGCGAAGTGGCGGAGGCCGAGCGGCAGTTCGAGCGGTCACTGGGCGAGTTCCGGTCCCAGGGGGATCGCTGGGGAACGGTGCTGTGCCTGGCGGAGCTGGCCATGCTGGCGGGCTGGCGGGGCCGCCCGGAGCGCTCGCAGACGCTGTACGACGAGGCGTTGGAGCTGGCGGGGCGGTTGGGCGCGGTGGAGGACATCGCGGATCTGCTGTGCCGCAAGGGCGACGGGCTGGTGGCGGTGGGCGAGTTCGGCCGGGCGCGGGAGGCGTACGAGCGGGCGGCCGGGACCGCGCGGGAGAACGGGGCGCCGCAGCGTCCCGCGGCCGTCGAGTGGGGCCTGGGTGAGATCGCCCGGCTGGGCGGCGATCCGCGGGAGGCCCGGCTGCGGTACGAGGCGGCGCTGGGGGCGTGTGCCACCGGCTGGTTCGCGGCCGAGGAGCTGCGGGCCCGGGTGTTCGTGGCGCTGGGCCGGATCGCCGAGGCCGAGCGGGATCCGGCACGGGCCGCCGAATGGCACCGGCGGGCGCTGGACGTGACGATCGGCCACAACCTGGCCGGTGCCGCTGAGGCCGTGGAGGCGCTGGCCGGCGCCACGCTGCTGACCGGGGACGTGACGCGGGCGGCGGTGCAGCTCGGACTCGGCGCCGGCCTGCGGGGAATCTCCCGGGCGCACGACCCGGACGTGGCGCGTATCGCCCGGCAGGCGGCCGACCGGCTGGGCCCGGACGCCTACCGGACCGCCTACGGGCGGGGCCGGACGATGGACCGGCAGGCGGCCCTGACCTTCCTCGACCACACCCCCGGGTGACCGCGGGTCCCCCGGAGGGCGTGGGCTGACGGAGAACCCGGGCAAAGGGGTGCCGCCCCCTCCCTCCCGGGCAGGGGCAGTAACTGGCGTCACCCGCTTGCCAGTTGGCCCGGTCAGCGGTTCATGCTCCGGCGCGGTCGTGGCCCGTGTTCCCAGGCCATTGAGTGGCTCGTGCTCCTGGCCCGGTCGGTGGCCTGTGTTCCCGGCCCGGTCGGTGGCTCGTGCTCCTGTCCCAGTCGGTGGCCCGTGTTCGGGCCCAGGCACTGGTTCACGTTCCTGGCACGGTCATCGCCGGTGAACCGTCCGAGCCGTCCGCGACGTTCCGGCTCGGCCTAGGTGGCCGCTTTGCCGGAGCTGTTCGCGACACCCGCGACACCCGCGCCGTCCTTGGCGGTCTGGCCACCCGAGCCGTCCGGCTCGGCCGTGCCGTCCGGGTCGTCCGCATCGTCCGAGCCGGTCGGGTCGTCGTCGGACGGCTCCGCGATCACCTTGGGCACGTTGCGTAGCGCCACCAGGGCGAACACCGCGACGCAGGCGATCACCCCGGCGGCGACCAGCGCGGTGGCGTGGAAGGCGTCGATGAACGACTGCCGTGCCGCTTCCAGGACTTGGTCCGCCACCTCCGGTGGCAGCGAGGCGGAGGTCAGGACCGCGGTACTGATCGACTCCTCGACGGCCGGCACGGCGTCCGCCGGCACTCCGGGCGGCAGGTCCAGCCCGCGGGCGTAGGCGGCGTTCAGCACGCTGCCGAGCACGGCGATGCCCAGCGCGCCGCCGACCTCCATGGACGTCTCCGAGATGGCGGCGCCGGATCCGGCCCGTTCCTTGGGCACGGTCGCGAGGACGGTGTCGCCGGTGACCGTGAACGCCATGCCGAAGCCCAGCCCGGCCGGCACCATGGCCAGTACGAACACCGGGTAGTTCAGCGTCAGACCGGCCATCGTGTAGCAGCTGATGCCGACCGCGGCCAGACCCATCCCCAGGAAGACCACGCGGGCCCGTCCGATGGCGGTGATCAGGGGCGCCGCGAGCACCCCGCCGAGTGTCGCCCCGGCGGCGCCCGGCAGACCGGCCAGACCGGCTTTCAGCGGCGACCAGCCCAGCACCGACTGGAAGTACTGCGCGAAGATCAGCGACTGGGCGACCATCGCGAACATGGCGAACATGTTGGTGCTGATCGCCCCGGAGAAGGCGATCCGGCGGAAGAGCCGCACATCGATCAGCGGATGGCTGAGCCTGGTCTGCCGCTTCACGAAGACCGTCAGGGCGACCACGCCGACGAGCGCCGTCACGCCCACGCCGACCTGGGCCACCCCGTCCTTCGCCGCCTCCTTGATCGCGTACACCACGGCGATGAGACCACCCACCGACAGCACCACGCTCAGCGGGTCCAGCCGGCCCGGTGAGGGGTCGCGCGACTCGGGCAGGATCAGGAAACCGGCCACGCCGATCGCCAGCAGGATCGGCAGGTTGATCAGGAAGACCGAACCCCACCAGAAGGAGTCGAGCAGCAGACCGCCGACGATGGGGCCGACCACGAACCCGGACGCCGACACCCCGCTCCACACGCCGATCGCCGCGGTGCGCTGCTTGGGATCGGTGAAGACGTTGCGGATGATCGACAGCGTGGAGGGCATGATGGCCGCGCCGGCCACACCGAGCAATGTGCGCGCCACGATCAGCAGTTCGGCGCTGGGCGCGTACGCCGACAGCACCGAGGCGACCGCGAACGCGCCGGTGCCGAGCAGCAGCAGCCGCTTGCGGCCGATACGGTCGCCGATCGAGCCCATGGTGATCAGCAGACCGGCCACGACGAAGCCGTAGATGTCGGCGATCCACAGGATCTGTGTGCCCGAGGGCCCCAGATCGGTGACCAGGGCGGGCACGGCCAGATGCAGCACGGTGAGGTCGACGGTCAGCAGGAGGACCGCCAGGCAGGCGATGGCCAGTGTGGCCGCCTTCTGGAAGCTCCCGACGGCGGGTGAGGATTCCATGGGACTGAGTCTCCCTAGTTGGTCTTACCGCCCACGCACCGGCCGCTTACCGCTCGCGCACCGTCCGTGCGGGGTCAGGACAGTTCTTCGGCGACTGCGCGCACATACGCGCCGTACTCGGAGGAGGGCTGCCGGCTGCCGAGTTCGTGGCAGGCCGCCGCGTCGATGAAGCCCATCCGCAGCGCCACCTCCTCGACGCAGGCGATCCGGACGCCCTGCCGCTGCTCCAGCACATGTACGTACTGTCCTGCCGCCAGCAGTGAGCCCGGGGTGCCGGCGTCGAGCCAGGCGAAGCCCCGGCCGAGGTCGACCAACCGGGCCTTGCCGCGCCGCAGGTAGTGCTGGTTGACGTCGGTGATCTCCAGTTCGCCTCGGGCCGAGGGCCGCAGGTTCTTGGCGATGTCGACAACCTCGTTGTCGTAGAAGTAGAGGCCGACGACGGCCCGGTTGGACCGCGGCCTGGCCGGCTTCTCCTCGATCGTGATCAGCCGGCCGTCCGCGTCGGTCTCGCCCACGCCGTACCGGTGCGGGTCGTCCACGGGGTAGCCGAAGAGCACACACCCGTCGATGTCGTCCGGGGAGTTCCGCTGGAGGGTCTCGTAGAAGTTGTGCCCGTGGAAGATGTTGTCGCCCAGCACCAGCGCGACCGGGTCGTCGCCGATGGCGTCGGCGGCCAGCACGAACGCCTCGGCCAGGCCGCCGGGCACCGGCTGTTCCACGTAGTCGAGCCACAGCCCCAGATCGGAGCCGTCGCCCAGCAGCCGCCGGATCTGCGGCAGGTCGGCCGGGGTGGAGATGACCGTGATCTCGCGGATCCCGGCCAGCATCAGCGCCGACAGCGGGTAGTAGATCATCGGCTTGTCGTTGACCGGCAGCAGTTGCTTGGACACCGCCACGGTCACCGGATGCAGCCGGGTCCCGTGACCGCCGGCCAGCAGGATGCCCTTCATGCGTTTCATGGGTCCGGCCGCGCCCGGCCGCGGGGGCGCCACGGGACGCCCCCCGGTGTCAGGTGTGACCGGCATGGTGGTCACTCCGCCACGGGGCGCCGGCCGCCGCGCTCGGCCGCCAGCCGCTCCAGTTCGGGCACGATGTCGTGCGGGGTGGGCAGGGCCAGCAGCTCCGTGCGCAGCCGGTCGGCGTTCTGCCGGAACCCGGGTTCGGCCAGCAGCCGGGCCAGCTTCTCCCGCAGCGTGTCGGCGGTGAACTCCGACGGGTCGATGACCAGTCCCGCGCCCTGCTGCTCCAGCGCCACCGCGTTGCCCTTCTCGTCCCACAGCCAGCCGGGGACGACGATCTGCGGAACTCCGTGCCGCAGGGCGTTCTGCAGGGTGCCCATGCCACCGTGGTGGATGATCGCCGAGCAGGTCGGCAGCACCTCGTTGAGCGGCACGAAGTCGACGATCCGGACGTTGTCCGGCAGCCCCGACCCGGCCAGTGCTTCGGCGGCCTCGGCGCCGGCCGTCGCGATCAGCTCGACCTCCAGGTCGGCCGCGGCGGCGAGCAGGTCGCCGATCGGGAAGCCCTCCTTGTACGCGCCCGGCAGCGACAGGCCCAGGGTGAGGACGACCCGGGGCAGCTTGGGCCGCTCGTGCACCCAGTCGGGCACCACGGCGGGCCCGTTGTACATGACCGGGCGTACGGGCAGCCGGTCGAGGCCGGCCGGGACGCGCACCCACGACGGGAGGGGGTCGATGGTGCGCTGGCCGACGACCAGGTCCTCGCCGAATGCCCCGGCGCCCTCCGGGTCCAGGCCGAGCGAGCTCAGCCGCGCGGCCATCCAGCCCGCCATCGCGTCCATCCTGTCCTCCGGTGTCTGCTCCGCGCCACGCTCCAGGAACACCTCGCGCATCCGGGCCCAGTGGTCGGTGCCGAACAGCAGCCGCGCGTGGGCCGCCCCGCAGGCGCGGGCCACCACCGGGCCCACGTATGTCATGGCGTCCCAGACCACCAGGTCGGGCTGCCACTCTCGGGCGAAGCGGGCCAGGTCCTCCAGCATGGTCTGGCTGCCGACGCCCTCGGCGACGTAGGTGTACGCCCCGAACGTGTCCCGGACGTACTCCCAGGTCAGCTTCTGGGGGTCGGTCTCGGTGAGGTCGTAGCCGGTCCCGTAGCCGGGCTCGCTGCTCTCCGCGGACTGCTGGGACCGCTGGAGCAGGGCCAGTTCCTCGCCCACCGGGACGGCGGTGAGCCCGGCACGCGTGATCGTCTCGGTGAGGTCGGGCTGACTGGCGACCCGCACTTCGTGCCCCGCGGCGCGCAGCGCCCAGGCGATCGGAACGGAATTGTAGAAGTGCGAATCGAGGGCCAGGACTGTGAAAAGCACGCGCATGCGAATTCTCCCGTCGGACACGGAATGCCGAGTTGCGACGGTATGAGGGGTGCCCCGGGCGGCCAACCCCTAGGAGGATCCCGCGGCCCTTAACCCTCCCCCGACGTATGCCCGTTGGCGTTAGGGGTTCTCCCGCGCCGTTCCTTCCCTCATATTCGGGCGCAGCGCAACGGAGGGTGAGTGGATATGCAGGGTGATTCCCGTACGGGTGCCCGGTCGGGCTCAGCGGTGGTGTTCCCCGGTATGGGGGCGTCGTCCTTCGCGGACGTGGGCAGGTTCATGGTGGTCAATCCGTTCGCCCGCCGCCGGGCGGCGATCGCCGGGGAGGTCCTGGGCTACTCCCTGATCGACCGGTACCGCGACTCCGAGCACGACTACACCGAGGCGGCGCAGGTGGCGTTCCTGGCCAACTGCCTGGCGCTGGCCGAGTGGGCCGAGGCGGAGCTCGGCATGGCGCCGCAGTTGTGCGCGGGGCCGAGCTTCGGCGGCAAGACCGCCGCCGCGTACGTCGGCTGTCTGCCGTTCTCCGAGGCCGTGCTGATGACCGCCCGGCTCGCCCGCTGCCAGGAGGAGTACTTCGCCTCCGAGCACCGCGACGTGGTGACGCTCTCGTTCGTCCGCACCCCGCGCGCGGGGCTGGACGAGGTGCTGGGCGAGTTGGACGAGCGCAACGAGTGGCACGACATGGCCTGTTACATCGACGACGACTTCCACATGGTGTCGCTGCGCGAAGCGGCCCTGGAGTGGTTCAAGGGCCGGATCCGTGCCCTCGGGGGCATGTCGCTGTACACGATGCGCCCGCCCCTGCACTCCGACGCGTTCGGCGCGCTGCGCCGCAAGGCCGAGGACGAGGTGCTCGGCAGGCTGCCGTTCGCCGATCCCCGCCTGCCGGTGGTCTCGGACCACGACGGCACGCTGCTGCACACCGGCGACGAGGTCAGGACGCTGCTGCTGGACGGCATCGTCCGGCCGCTCCGCTGGCCCACCGTGGTGGACGCACTGCTCGGCCGGGGTGTGGGCACGGTCCATGTCGCCGGTCCGGACAACCTGTTCGGGCGGGTCAGGCGCACCACCGCCCACTTCGAGGTCGTACGGGTCAATCCGCGGCTGGCGCTCCAGCCGCGGCGGCCGGCCGCGGTCAGGGCGGGAGGGGACGGACGATGACCGGGGCGACTTCCCAGGCCTCGCTCGGTGCCTACGGCGCTGCCCTGCACGCCCGTTTCCTGCGCGGTCTGGCCGTCGCCCCGCGCCGGGCGGCGGTTCGCGGCCCCGGCTGGTCCCTCAGCTACGAGGCGCTCCACGAGCGGGCTCTGACGTGGGCGGGCGCACTGTTGCGGGCGGCGGGACACCGGCCTGCCGCGATCGGCGTGCTGGCCACCAAGGGCCCGCACGCCTATGCCGGGGTGCTGGCGGCGCTGTACGCGGGCGCCGCCGTCGTGCCGCTGAGCACCGACTTCCCCGCCGCCCGGACCCGGCACATGCTGGAGGCGGCCGGGGTGTCCGCGGTGATCGCGGACGCCGCGGGCCGCGCCCTGCTCACCGGGGCACCCGGTCCCGCCCCGGGCATCCCGGTGCTGGCCCCCGACGAGGTATCGGCCGGCTCGGTGCCGGTCGACGCGGCGCACGCACTGGGCGAGCCGCTGCCGGCCGACGCCGGGGACACGGCCTATGTGCTGTTCACCTCCGGCTCCACCGGGCGCCCCAAGGGGGTACGGATCTCGCACGGCAGCACGGACCACTACTTCCAAGTCCTCGACGCGCGCTACGACTTCGGCCCGGAGGACGTCTTCTCCCAGACCTTCGACCTGAACTTCGACTGCGCCATGTTCGACCTGTTCTGCGCGTGGGGCGCCGGCGCCACCGTTCAGCAGCTGCCGGCCGCCGCCTTCCGCGACGTACCGGCGTTCGCGGCCGAGGCGGGACTGACCGTGTGGTTCTCCACCCCGAGCGCCATCTCGCTGGTCCGCCGCACGGCCGGTCTGGGCGCCGGGGCGCTGCCGGGCCTGCGCTGGAGCATCTTCGCCGGGGAGGCGCTGAAGTGCGCCGACGCCGCCGACTGGCAGCGCGCCGCGCCCACTTCGACCGTGGAGAACCTGTACGGCCCCACCGAGCTGACGATCACGATATGCGGCTACGAGTGGTCACCGGAGACCTCCGAGGACCTGGCCGTGCACGGCATCGTCCCGATCGGCGCCGTACACAAGGGACATGACCATCTGCTGGTCGACGCGGACTGCGAGCCGGTGTCCGGCGAGGGCGAACTCATCATCACCGGCCCGCAGATGACCGCCGGCTATCTGGACCCGGCCGACCACCAGGGGCGGTTCGTGACGCACGACGGGCGCACCTGGTATCGCACCGGCGACCGTGTCCGCGAGGTCGCCGAGGGTGTCCTGGCCTATGTGGACCGGCTGGACGCCCAGGTCCAGGTGCAGGGCTGGCGCGTGGAGCCGGCCGAGATCGACCAGGCGCTGTGCGCGTGTGCCGGTGTCGAGGAGGCCGTCACCGTGGCCGTGCCCGCGGCCGGCGGCGACCTGGAGCTGGTCGCCTTCTACACCGGCCGTCCGACGCCTGCGAGCCGGCTGGCACGGGCACTGCGCGGCGCCCTGCCCGAGCGGCTGATTCCGCGCCGCTACACGCACCTGGCCGCGTTCCCCCTCAACGCCAACCGCAAGATCGACCGGGGCGCGCTGCGGGCCAGGGCAGCCGGGCCGCCCGGCCGGACGGAACCGGCCGCCGTCCCCGCACGGGTGCCCCGGCCTGCGCCTAGGGGGCAGTAGGGGTGGGGGTGCCCGGCCGGTGCGGTGACCATGACGACGACCACAGGCCCGTCAGGAGGCGAACCCATGCCGGACACGGCACTTGAAGGCAGCACCACCTGGATCCGGCGGTTCCACCCGGCACCCGGTGCCGGGGCCCGGGTGGTGTGCTTTCCGCACGCGGGCGGCTCCGCGAGCTTCTACCGCCCGGTGTCGACGGCACTGCGTCCCGGCATCGAGGTCCTCACCGTGCAGTACCCGGGTCGCCAGGACCGGCGCGCCGAGCGGCCGTTCACCGACCTGCGGACGCTGGCCGACCGGACCTTCGACGCGCTGGAGCCCTGGCTCGACTCCCCGCTGGCGCTCTTCGGGCACAGCATGGGCGCCCTGATCGCGTACGAGATCGCCCTGCGGATGGAACGCGAGTCGCGCCCGCCGACCGTGCTGATCGCCTCCGGGCGGCGCGCTCCTTCGCTCGGCGGCAGCGAGAACGTGCACCGGCGCGACGACGACGGGATCGTCGCCGAGATCAAGCGGCTCAGCGGCACCGACGCACGGCTGCTCGACGACCCGGAGATGCTGCGCGCCGTACTGCCCGCGGTACGCGCCGACTACCAGGCCGTGGAGACGTACACGGGCGATCCCGGGGCGGCTCTGTCCTGCCCGGTCGAGGTCTTCGCGGGCGACAACGACTCCCAGGTGACCGCCGAACAGGCGCGCGCCTGGCACCGGCACGCGGCCGGGAATTTCACCGTCCGGTGGTTCTCCGGCGGGCATTTCTATCTCACGGAACAACCGGCCGCGGTCATCGAACGCCTCGGCGAGACCGTGCGGTCGTACAGCTGAATCCGGCACATCGCTTTCACCCGGAGGGATTTCCCATTCCCTCCGGGAGATCCGTCGGTGCCACGAGTCCGCGGAATCTGCGGAATCCGTGGAATTCCTGGAATGGTGGAGTACGCGAATGAGCGAGACCCCAGAGTCCCAAGACGTCGTCGGCGGCGGGGCGGCACTGCTCCGGCGGCTCGCGGGTCTGCCCGCCGGGGCGCGCCGGGCGCTGCTCCTCGACCTGGTGTGCGCGCAGACCGCCGCGGTGCTGGAGGCCGTCCGCCAGGAGGCGCCGGGGACCGTACGCGTGGACGCGGGTCTGCCGTTCCAGGAGCAGGGATTCGACTCGCTGGCCGCCGTGGATCTGCACGCCCGGCTGGCCGACGCCACCGGGCTGGACCTTCCGGTGACCCTGGTCTTCGATCACCCGACGCCCGGTGTGCTGGCCCGCCGCCTGGAGGACCTGGCGCTCGGCGGTCCCGCGCGGGCCGGGGACGCCGAGGGCGCCGAACCGGTACGCGATCCGGTGCCGTCCGACGATCCGATCGCGATCGTCGCGATGAGCTGCCGCTTCCCGGGCGGCGCGGACACCCCGGCCGGGCTGTGGCGGCTGATCGCCGAAGGCCGCCATGTTCTTTCGCCGCTGCCCACGGACCGCGGCTGGGACACCGAGGGGCTCTACGATCCCGATCCGGGCAAGCCGGGCACCAGCTATGTGCGGCACGCCGCCTTCCTGGAGGGGGCCGGGGAGTTCGACGCCGACTTCTTCGGCATCAGCCCGCGCGAGGCGACCGCCATGGACCCCCAGCAGCGGCTGGTCCTGGAGCTGTGCTGGGAGGCCCTGGAGCGGGCCGGGCTGGACCCGCACTCGCTGCGCGGCAGCAGGTCGGGCGTGTTCGTCGGCGCCGAACCGCAGGAGTACGGGGTCCGCCTGCACGAGGCACCCGACGGGCTCGACGGCTATCTGCTGACCGGCACCGCGCCCAGCGTCGTCTCCGGCCGGGCCGCCTACGCGCTGGGCCTGGAGGGCCCGACGCTCACCGTGGACACGGCATGCTCCGGTTCGCTGGTGGCGATGCACCTGGCCTGCCAGTCGCTGCGGGCCGGCGAGTGCGAACTCGCCCTGGCAGGCGGGGTGGCGATCATCGGCAGCCCCGGGGTGTTCACCGCCTTCAGCCGCCAGCGCGGCCTGGCCGCCGACGGCCGCTGCAAGCCGTTCGCGGCGGCGGCCGACGGCACGGGGTGGGGCGAGGGCGGCGGCGTGGTGCTGCTGGAGCGGCTCTCCGACGCGCGGCGCAACGGCCACCAGGTGCTGGCCGTCATCCGGGGTTCCGCGATCAACCAGGACGGTGCCTCCAACGGCCTGACCGCCCCCAACGGGCCCGCCCAACAGCGGGTGATCCGCCAGGCCCTGGCCACTGCGGGACTCACCGCGGCCGACGTGGACGCGGTGGAGGCACACGGCACCGGCACCACCCTCGGCGACCCGATCGAGGCCCAGGCGCTGCTCGCCACCTACGGCCAGGGCCGCCCGGACGGCCGGCCGCTGTGGCTCGGGTCCGTCAAGTCGAACATCGGTCACACCCAGGCCGCGGCCGGGATCGCCGGGGTCATCAAGATGCTGATGGCCATGCGGCACGGCACGCTGCCCCGGACGCTGCACGTCGACGCGCCGACCCCGCATGTGGACTGGTCCGCCGGATCGGTGGAACTGCTCACCGATGAACGGGCCTGGCAGGCCGACGACCGCCCGCGCCGGGCGGGCGTCTCCTCGTTCGGCATCAGCGGCACCAACGCCCACGTCATCATCGAGCAGGCCGAGGAACCCGCACCGCGACGGGGGCCGCAGGAGCAGCGGTCGCCGTCTGCGGTTCCGGCGGCGGTTCCAGCGGCGGTTCCGACAGTCGTTCCGGAAGTTGTTCCAACAGTCGTTCCGGCGGTTGTTCCGGCGGTTGTTCCGGCGGTTGTTCCGGCGGTGCCGCTGGTCGTGTCGGCCAGGAGCCGGGGGGCGTTGCGCGCGCAGGCCGCGCGTCTGCACGCCCATCTGTCCGGGCACGACACGGATCTGACGGCTGCCGGGTACGAACTGGCCACCAGGGCCGCCATGGAGCACCGCGCGGTGCTGCTGGTCGACGACCGCGATCACGCACTGCGCGCCCTGTCCGCGCTGTCGGACCTGTCGGACCTGTCTGCGCTGTCCAACCCTTCTGATCCATCTCACCTGTCCGTCGGCGAGGGCGACTCCCCCGGGCTGTTCACCGGCGCTCCCGGGGGCGGCCGGACGGCGTTCCTGTTCTCCGGCCAGGGCAGCCAATGGCCCGGCATGGGCAGGGAGTTGTACGCGGCGTTCCCCGTCTTCGCCGAGGCGCTGGACGAGGCCGCGGGACATCTCGACCTTCAGCTCGACCGCCCGCTGTACGAGGTGATGTGGCCCGCCGGAACCGCCGACGCCGGGCTGCTGGAACGGACCGGCTACGCCCAGCCCGCGCTGTTCGCCTTCGAGGTCGCGCTCAGCCGGCTGCTCCGGTCATGGGGCGTGACACCGGACTTCGTGGCCGGCCACTCGGTCGGCGAGCTGGCCGCCGCCCATGTGGCGGGCGTACTGACCCTGGAGGACGCCGCCTTCCTCGTGGGCGCGCGGGCCCGGCTGATGCAGGCGCTGCCCGAGGGCGGCACCATGGCCGCGGTACGGGCGCCCGAGGAGCGCGTACGTACGCTGATCGGCGACCGGACGGACGTCGCCGTGGCCGCTGTCAACGGCCCCGAGTCGGTGGTCGTCTCCGGCACGCGCGACGCGGTAACCGCGATCACCGCACAGCTCGGCAGGGCGACCCCGCTCCGCGTCTCGCACGCCTTCCACTCCCCGTTGATGGAGCCGATGCTGGCCGAGTTCCGGCAGGCCGCCGAACTGCTCGGCTACGCACCCCCGTTGATACCCGTGATCTCCAACCTGACGGGCGCCCCGGCCGACGCCGATCAGCTGTGCTCGCCGGAGTACTGGGTACGTCATGTCCGCGAGGCCGTCCGGTTCGGCGACGGGTTGGCGGCGTTGCGGGACGCCGGGGCGGACACGTACGTGGAGGTGGGGCCGGGCGGCACACTGGCCGCGCTGGCCGAGCAGTATCCGACCCAGCAGCATTCGACCGGCCCGGCGCTGAGCACGCCCACACTGCGCCGCGACCGGCCCGAACCCGCCGAGCTGCTGCGGACGCTGGCGCGGCTGCACACGCACGGCAGGACCGTCGACTGGCTGCCCGCTTTCGCCGACCGCCCGGCGGAACGGGCCGAGTTGCCGACCTACGCCTTCCAGCGGCGCCACTACTGGCTCCAGGTTCCCACTCCCCCCGGCGACGCGGCCGGGTTCGGCCAGGCGCCCGCCGACCACCCGCTGCTGGGCGCGGCACTGCCGCTGCCCGGCTCCGACGGGCTGGTGCTCACCGGCCGGCTGTCGTCCACCGCCCATCCGTGGCTGGCGGACCACGTCATCCTCGGCACCGTCCTGCTGTCCGGCACCGCCTTCGTCGAACTGGCCGCGTACGCCGGGGAACGGACCCACTGCCCGCGCGTCGACGAGCTGGCCCTCCAGGCGCCACTGGCCGTGCCCGAACGCGGCGGCATCAGCCTCCAGGTCGTGGTGAACGGCCCCGACGAAACGGGCCGCCGAACCGTGGAGATGTACTCCCGCCCGGCGGACGCCCCCGAGGACGTCTCCTGGACGTTGCACGCCACTGGCTTGCTTTCCCCCGACAGGGGGGCCGACAGCGGACCCGAGGACGAAGTTGGGGACCGGTTCAGGGCTAGGGACGGGGATGAGGACGGTGATGCCGCCTGGCCGCCGGCCGACGCCGTCCCTCTCGACGTCTCCTCCCTCTACACAGACCTGGCCGCTCAGGGTTACGTGTACGGCCCGGCGTTCCAGGGCGTGCGGGCGGCATGGCGGCACCAGGACAGTGTGCTGGCCGAGGTCGCCCTGGACCCGGAGGCGGCGGCCGAAGCCACGTCCTTCGGCCTGCACCCCGCTCTGCTCGACGCCGTCCTGCACGGTGCCGGCTTCCTCGGCGGCGACACCCTGCCCGCCGACGAACAGGCCACCATCCCCTTCGCCTGGTCGGGTGTACGCCTCCACGCACGCGGCGCTGCCACCGTGCGGGCGCGGATCAGCGTGACGGGCGGGCAACCGGGCTCCGGCGCCGTGTCGTTGGAGATCACCGATCTGACAGGCGCGCCCGTCGCCTCGGTCGCCTCCCTGGTGTCCCGGCCGATCACCGCCGACCAAGTCCAGGCCGACGGCCCTGGCGGCCCCGGCGGCAACCCTGTCTACGCCGTCGACTGGCAGCGGTTGGCAGCGGCCGAAACACCGTCCGCCCCGCCCGGCCGCTGGGCCGTGGTGTGCGACGCGGCCGAACTGACCGCCCTCACCGACACGGACGGCACAGCCACAGCACCCAGGACGATCATCGCCGACTGCACCCCCGCCGAGGACGGCGAGATGCCGCACCGGCTGCGCATGGCCACCTCGACCACCCTCGCGCTGCTCCAGACCTGGCTCGCAGAGGAGCGGCCGACCGCCTCCCGCCTGATCCTGTCGACCGCGGGGGCCGTCGCCCTCCCTCGCGGTGCCACGGACGTAGACCCGGCGGCGGCTGCCGTATGGGGCCTGGTCCGCTCCGCCCAGGCCGAACACCCGGGGCGTTTCCTGCTCGTGGACGACGCCCCCGGCGCGCACACCCCGCCGGAACGTCTGGCCGCCGCGGCTCTGGCCTGCGGCGAACCGGAGATCGCGGTCCGCGACAACAGCACCTGGATTCCGCGCGCCGCGCGCCTCCCGGCCCCCGAGACCGACGCCACGCCCTCGTCACCCTCCTCCCCCTGGAATCCGGACGGCACGGTGTTGGTGACGGGTGGTACGGGTGGTCTGGGGGCGTTGGTGGCCCGGCATCTGGTGGTCGGTCACGGTGTACGGCGTCTGCTGCTGGCCAGTCGTCGGGGTATGGCGGCTGCGGGTGCGGGCGAGTTGGTGGCGGAGCTGTCGGAACTGGGTGCGGCGGTGGTGCGGGTCGAGGCGTGCGATGTGGCCGACCGTGGCGCGCTGGCGGGGCTGTTGGCCGGTATCGATCCGGTTCATCGGCTGACCGGTGTGGTGCACGCGGCCGGGGTCCTGGATGACGCTCTGCTGGCAGATCTGACCCCGGACCGGCTGGAGACCGTGCTGCGGCCGAAGGCGGACGCGGCGTGGCATCTGCACGAACTGACCCGGGAGATGGGCCTGTCGACGTTCGTACTGTTCTCCTCTTCGGCCGGTCTGCTGGACGCCCCGGGCCAGGCCAACTACGCGGCGGCAAACACATTCCTGGACGCTCTGGCCCAACTCCGGCAGAGTCTGGGCCTTCCGGCGCAGTCCCATGTGTGGGGCCTGTGGGCGGGCGACGGGGGCATGGGAGCCGGGCTCGGCGCTGTCGGCCTCCAGCGGATCGCGCGCCAGGGCCTGGCACCGCTGTCCCCCAGCGAGAGCCTCGCCCTGTTCGACCGTGCGCTGGCCACCGCCGACACGGCCGTCGCACTGACGCTGCGGATCGACCGGGCAGCGGTTCGCGCCCGCGCCGACGGCGTTCCCCCACTGCTGCGGGGCCTGGTCCGCGCACCGCTGCGGACCGCCGCCACCACGACCGGGGCGCAGGGCTCGGCCACGGCCGGACTGCCGTTCGCGCGACGGCTCACCGAGTTCACCGAACCTGAGCGCGACCGGTTCGTCCTCGACCTGGTCTGTAGTCGCATAGCCGCCGTCCTCGGCCACGACAGCGCCGGATCCATAGACCCGGACCGGTCGTTCCAGGACCTCGGGTTCGACTCCCTGGCTGCCGTCGAACTACGCAACCTGCTCTCCACCGCGACCGGCCTGCAACTACCCGCCACCCTGGTCTTCGACCACCCCACCTCCCGCGCACTGGCCGCCCTCATCACGAACACAGCCCTCGGCACCGTGCCCACGACGACCGCGGCTCCGGTGGGGGTG
>NZ_LIQZ01000154.1 GCF_001418655.1 Streptomyces phaeochromogenes
CCCCGTAGCCAGGGGGAGGGGCGGCGGGTCAGGGACTTGGCGGGGACGGCCAGGTCGATGTCCGGGAGGCGGTCCAGGACTACCTCGATGGCTGTGCGGGCTATTACCTCCGCTATTTCCTGGGCCGGGAACGGGCAGCGGTGCTCGCCGTGGCCGAAGGAGAAGTGTGCGCTGTTGCCACCGGTGAGGGCGGAGCTGTGGGTGCGGACCTGGGGGTCGTGGTTGGCCGCCTGGAGGCCGAGGAGCAGGAGGTCACCGGCGCGTACGGCCCGACCCCCGAGCCGCGTGTCGCGGGCGGCCCAGCGTCCGGCCACGTTCTGGGTGGGCGTGTCCTCCCACAGCACCTCGTTCATGGCCTCGGCGACACTGCGGCGCCCGCCGAAGAGGGAGGCCGCGAACCGCTCGTCCGTGAGCATCAGCCGCAGTGAGTTGCCGATCCAGTCGGTGGTCGGCTGGTGCCCCGCGGCCATCATGACCATCAGGTCCTGGGTGATCTCCTCGTGCGTGAAGCCGCCGGTGCCCCCTCCGCCACGCCCTCCCGCGTGTCCCCGCGCGAGCATCCGGCTGACCACGTCGTCCGCGGGCCGCGCCGCCCGGTCCGCCACCAGGTGGGCCATCGCGGCGGCCACGTGCAACTGCCCGGCGATGGCGTCCTCGTGGCCGTCGACCATGTCGTTCAGGGCGGCGACGAGCCCGGGGCCCTGTTCGTCGGCGAAGCCGTAGAGAGTGGCGAGGACGCGTACGGGGAGCAGGGCCGCGTAGTCCGCGACCAGGTCCGTCGCGCCCTTGGCGCACACCGCGTCGATCAGTTCGTCGGCGAACCGCTCGGCGAGGGTGCGCAGTTCGAAGGCGTCGACGGCTTCGAGGGCGTCGCTGACCATCGCGGCCCGCTCGCGATGGCGTTCGCCGACGGTGTAGAGGATGGACGGCTGGCCGCGTCCGATCAGCGGCAGCAGCGGCCAGCCGTCGGGGACGCGGTCCCACTGGTTCCAGAGGCCGGAGTCCCGGCTGAACAGCACGGGATCCCCGGTGACTTGGTGCAGCTCGCGGTAGCCGAGCACTAGCCACGCCGGGATGTCCCCGTCGAGCAGCACCGACGCCACGGCACCGTGCTCGCGCCTCAACTCCCGGTACAGCTCGGCGGGTTCGGCCAGGAACCGGGGCCCGTTGAGGCGTACGGGGTCGGGGTTCACTGGGTCAACTCCGGTGCGGGTGTGGTGACCGCGGGTGCGGTGACCTGGTCCTGCGGCGTACCGGCGGCGCCCTCGGCCGCGTACGGACTCCTGGCGGCCCGCACCCTCTCGATGACCTGCGGGTCCTCGGCGAGGTACAGGCTCTTGATGTGCTCGACGAGGGTGATCAGGACACGCTTGCCGGAGTCGCGGGAGCGTGCGTCGCAGTCGACGAGCGGGATGTGCGGGGCGAGGTCGAGGGCGTCGCGGACCTGTTCGAGCGGGTGGGCGGGGCCGCCGAAGTCGTTGCGGGCGACGATGAACGGCGTACCGAGGCGTTCGAGCCGGTCGATGGCGTACCAGGAGTCGTCGATACGCCGGGTGTCGACGAGGACGACCGCGCCGAGCGCGCCGGTGAAGAGCCGGTCCCAGAGGTACCAGAACCGCTCCTGGCCCGGCGCGCCGAAGAGGTACAGCACGGTGCGCGCGCTGAGCGTGATGCGGCCGAAGTCGAAGGCCACGGTGGTCTGGGACTTGCCGGGCACCGCGCTGATGTCGTCGGCCGTCCCGCCGGCCCCCGTGAGCGTCTCCTCGGTGCTGAGCGGACGGATCTCGCTCACCGAGTGGATCATCGTCGTCTTGCCCACGCCGAAACCGCCCACGACCACGATCTTCAGCCCGTTGTCGGCGGACGCCTGCAGGGGCGTACGAGCTTCGGGTGCGCGGTCCTCGGGCGCCTGGTCCTCGGGGGCAGGCGCGTCGGACGTACCGGTGTCCGGAGTTCGGACGACGACGGTGGCGGCGGTCGGTTCAGAGGTTGCGGAGTCCAACGAGCACCTGCTCCAGGATGTCGGGATCGGGGCGGCCGGCGATTTCGGCCCTGCGCGGGTGGCGCGCGCTGACGCGGCCCTCGGCGAGGAGGTCGGAGAGCAGGATCTTCGTGATGCTGACCGGCAGCCGCAGCTCCGCGGCGACCTCCGCGACGGCGGTGGGCCGTTCGGCGAGGCGCAGGATCGCCGCGTGCTCCGACTGCATGCCGGGGACCGCGGCGCTCTCGGCCACGACCAGGGTCACCAGGTCGAACGGGGTTCCGGGCGTGGACCGGCTGCGCCCCTGCGTGACGGTGTAGAGCCGGTCGGGCGCGTCGTCCCTGCCCGGCCGGCTCATGACGTACGTGGCTGCGCGCTCAGTGACGTATGGGGCTGTGAACTCAGTGACGTACGAGGTTGTGAACTCAGGTGTTCGCCGAGCTGTTCCACGAGCTCGGCCATGTTGTGCCCGACGAGCCCCGGGTCCGCCTCCTCGGCCGTGACCAGGGCCAAGTGCGCGCCCTCGCCCGCCTCCACGATGAACAGCACCCCGCCGTAGAACTCGGCCATCGCCGACCGTACGCCCCCGGTGCCGTCCCCGAACTCCATGGACGCCCCGTGGGACAGCGACTGGATACCGGCGGCGATCGCGGCGAGCTGGTCGGCCTGGTCGACGGAGAGTTCCGGCGTACGGCACAGCTTCAGGCCGTCCCGGGAGAGCACGAGCGCGTGCCGGGCGCCGGGGGTGCGCGCCAGCATGCCCTGCATGAGCCAGGTCAGCTTCTCCTCCGTGGAAGCGGAGGAGTGGGTGGTGAGGGATGCGGATGCGGCGACGGCGGCCGTTGCCGTGCTGCCGATGGGGCCGGTGGGGCCGGTCATGAAGTGGGGTCGCTTTCCGGGTGGGAGGTGGCAGGGCTGGTACGGGCTTGTACGGGCTCCTCCGCCGACGTCCCTCGGACGGCTTGGCGGAAACTGCTGAAGCGGGCGGCGCGGGTCATCACGTCGTCGGGCCCGGAGCCGGGGGCCTCGCCGGGGGCCTCCGGGGAGTAGGGGGTGCCGGAGCGGTCGGCACTGTCGGTACCGGCGGAACCGTCGGAGTCGGTACGGCTGTTGAGCGCGGCCGGGGGTCTGTTGCGGGAGCGCTGGGCCTCCAGTTCGGCCTCCGCCTCGGCGAGGGTGCGGCCCCGGTGGCGCTTGGGGAGGCTGACGAGGGGGTCGGCGACCACGGGCTGGAGCGGGGAGCCGTGGGCCGGCACGGGCTCCGGGTCCAGGTCGGAGAGGGCGTGCGCTGCGGCGTACGACTGCTGGGGGCGGGGCCAGGGCTGGGGCTGGGGCCAGGACTGCGACGCCGGGTCGGCCGCCTCGGGCTCGTGACCGTGACGGGCGATGTGGGTGTCGTGTGCCTCGTGGGTGTCGGGGGCACGGTGAGCACCATGCGTTCGATGGGTTCTGTTGGCCCCATTGGCCCCATTGGCCCCATTGGCGCCATGGGCCTCAGGGGCGTCGTGCGTGGCCGGAATCGGGACCCAGGCCACGGCCGGGCCGGGTGCCGAGGCCGGGTGTGCGGCCGGTGCCTGGGGCGTGGCCGGTACTTGGCTCGGAGCCGATGCAGTCGCCGCAGTTGACGCTGAGTCAGACGCCGAGGACGAGAACGAGGCCCAAGCCGACGTCGGGGCATCGCCGGTTGTCGAGGGCGCCGTCGGAGTCGCGGTGGAGGCCCAAGTCGGCGTCGGAGCAGCCTCCGGAGCCGAGCCGGCCGTCGACGTCGGCTTCGTAGCCGACGTCGAGGCCGAAGTAGGCATCGAAGCCGACGTCGAAGAGGAAGCCGAAGCCGAAGCCGAAGAGGAAGCAGAAGTAGGCGTCCAAGTCGGAGCCTGCGAAGGCGAAGGCGTAGCCGTAGGAGTCGGCGTTTGCGTAGCGGTCGCGGCCGGGCTCGCGAGGATGTCCTGCGGGATGAGCATCAGGACGCCCGTGCCGCCGCGTGCGGAGGGGCGGAAGGAGACCTTCAGGCCGTACTTGCGGGAGAGGCGGCCGACGACCGCGAGGCCGAGCCGGGTGCCGCTGAGGCCGCCGAGTTCCGCCTCCTCGCCGGAGACTGCGCGTTCGGCGCGGCGCAGCTGCACCTCGCCCATCACCAGCCCGCTGTCCTCCACGGAGACGATGACTCCGGCCGGAACCTCCTCTACGTAGACGTGCACTTCGGCCGTGGGAGGCGAGAAGTTCGCGGCGTTGTCGAGGATTTCGGCGAGTGCGTGCATGACGCCCTCGGCGGCGTGCCCGGCGACGGCGGCCTCGCTGGACGAGTGCACGCGTACGCGCTGGTAGCCGCTGATCCGGCCCATCGCGCCGCGCAGGATCGACTCCATGACGATGGGCCGCGCCCAGCGGCGGCCCGAGCGCGCGCCCGCGAGGACGGCGACGGAGTCGGCGAGACGGCCCGCCTGTGCGGTGCGGTGGTCGAGGTGGAGGAGGTCGGTGAGGACGTCCTCGTCGGCGTGCCGCTCCTCCATGGCGCGCAGGTCGGCGAGCATGCTCGTGGCCAGGGCCTGCAGCCGGCCCGCGGTGTTGGCGGCTGCCGAGATCGCGGCGGAGCGGTCGGTCCGGGCCTGCCGCAGTTCGTCGGCCACGCGCGCGTGCTCGGCGCCGAGGCGGACGCGCTCCCGGTCGAGTTCGGCGGCCAGGCGGACCTTCTGGTGGGTGTTCTGCTCGGCGAGGCGGGCGCGTTCGCGGGTGTGCTCGTCCGTCAGACGCGCGCGTTCGCGCGCGGACTCCTCGGTGAGGCGGGCGTGCTCCTGGAGCAGCCGGCCGGCCTCCTGGGACACCGCTTCGAGGCGGCGGACGAGTAATCGCGAGGTCGCCATGGAACGGCTCGCCAGGGCGACGGCCGCGCACAGCAGGATGACGCCCGCGCTGCCGCCCCAGGCGAGGGGCACGCGCACCGACGCGGGGGCCAGGGCGACCGCGGCGCCGACGGCGAGCGCCGCCGGTACGGCGGCCAGGAGCGGGGCGAGCACGACGGCACGCAGGCGTGGTCGCTCGCCTCCGAGGTGCGCTGGGGACGGCCGATCTGGGGTGGGGCGCGCTTGCGGGGTGGGCGCGGTCATGAATCGTGTCCTCGGTCGTGTCCTGGGCGGGATGCGACACCTGGTGCTCAACTGGCGGTCACTATATGGGAGTTCGTGATCGGACCGGGCAGGATTCGTGCCCGCTTTCACAAGTCGTCCCCAATCCGGGGGCCGGCCCTCCTTCGTCCGCCGGGGGTCACTGTCAGTGACGGGGGGCATTCTTGGAGGCATGACGGAAATGGATCTCGGGGAGCTGCGGTCGGAGCTGCGGAAAGCCGTGCGCGGAGAGGTCGCCTTCGACGTGACGGCGAGGGCGCTGACCACCATGGACGCGTCGAACTACCGGCGGGTGCCGCTCGGCGTGGTCGCCCCGAGAGACGCCGACGACGTGGCGGCGGCGCTGTCCGTCTGCTCCCGTCTCCGCGTCCCGGTCGTCGCGCGCGGTGGTGGTACGTCGATCGCGGGACAGGCGACCGGCACGGGTGTGGTGCTGGACTTCACCCGCCACATGAACCGCGTCGTGTCCCTGGACGCGCAGGCGCGCACGGCCGTGGTCCAGCCGGGCGTCGTCCTGGACCGCCTCCAGGAGATGGCCGCGCCGCACGGCCTGCGCTTCGGGCCCGACCCGTCGACCCACAGCCGGTGCACGCTCGGCGGGATGATCGGCAACAACTCGTGCGGGTCGCACTCGGTGGCCTGGGGCACGACGGCCGACAGCGTGCGCGAGCTGTCCGTGGTGACGGCGAGGGGCGAGTTCCTGTCACCGGGCAGGTCCTGGTCGGGCGCTCCGGAGGGGCTGCGGGCCCTGGTGGAGGGCGAGCTGGGGCGGCTGCGCACCGGTTTCCCGGACCTGCCCCGCCGGATCTCGGGGTACGCGCTGGACGCGCTGCTTCCCGAGAAGGGCGCCGACGTCGCCCGCTCCTTCTGCGGCTCCGAGGGCACCCTCGGCGTGCTGACGGAGGCGGTCGTCGCGCTGGTCGAGGCCCCACGCGCGCGTGCGCTGGCCGTACTGGCCTACGCCGACGAGAGCGCGGCGGCCGAGGCAGCCGCGGGCCTGCTGCCGCACCGGCCGCTGACGGTGGAGGGCATGGCGGCCGATCTCGTACGGGCGGACGCGGGCCTGCCCAGGGGCGGCGCCTGGCTGTTCGTGGAGACCGGCGGCGGGACGGCGGCGGAGGCACGCGCGCGTGCGGACGCGATCGTGCGTGCCGCGGACGTCGTCGACTCCCTCGTGGTCACCGACCCGGCCGGCCAGCGGGCCCTGTGGCGCGTCCGCGAGGACGCGAGCGGCACGGCGACCCGGATGCCGGACGGCACCGAGGCCTGGCCCGGCTGGGAGGACTGCGCGGTGCCCCCGGCCCGACTCGGCCCGTACCTGCGGGACTTCAGAGGGCTGCTGACCTCCCACGGCCTGCGCGGCACGCCGTACGGGCATTTCGGGGACGGCTGCATCCACGTACGTATCGACTTCGATCTCCTCTCCCGCGAGGGCATCGGCCGCTTCCGCCTCTTCTCGGAGGAGCTGGCGGAGCTGGTCGTCGCCCACGGCGGCTCCCTCTCCGGAGAGCACGGCGACGGACAGGCCCGGGCCGAACTGCTTCCGAAGATGTACGGGGAGGAGATGGTCGCCCTCTTCGAGCGGGTCAAGGCGGTGTGGGACCCGGACGATCTGCTCAACCCGGGAATGCTGGTCCGGCCCGCCGCCCTGGACGAGAACCTGAGATTCGCCGTCCTCCCGCGTGAGCCGGTGGACGTGGCCTTCGGCTATCCGCACGACGGCGGGGACTTCTCGGCGGCGGTCCGCAGGTGTGTGGGCGTCGCCAAGTGCCGCACGGAGACGGCCGGTCCGGGCTCCGGCGTCATGTGTCCCTCCTTCCGCGCGACCGGCGAGGAGGAGCACTCCACGCGCGGGCGGGCCCGCCTGCTGCACGAGATGCTCGCGGGCGAGGTCGTCACCGACGGCTGGGCGTCCACGGAGGTCCGGGACGCGCTGGACCTGTGCCTGTCCTGCAAGGGCTGCCGCTCCGACTGCCCGGTCGGCGTCGACATGGCCACGTACAAGGCGGAGTTCCTGCACCACCACTACGAAGGCCGTCGGCGACCGGCCGCGCACTACACGATGGGCTGGCTGCCGGTCTGGCTCGCGACGGTGTCCCGCCTGCGCCTTGCGGGCCCGGTCAACTTCCTCGCTTCGGTACGTCCGTTGGCGGCCGTCGCCAAGCGGCTGGGCGGGATCGCGCCCGAGCGGGAGATCCCGCGGGTGGCGGGGGAGACGTTCACCCGGTGGTGGGGCCGCAGAGCCAGGGCGCAGGCACGGCAGGAGCCGCGGGCGGGCCACGTCGAGCACGAAGAGCACCCGGACGGCGGCCTCCCCAAGACGGTCGTCCTCTGGCCGGACACCTTCACGGAACACCTGTCACCGTCCGTCGGGAAGGCGGCGACGCGAGTCCTGGAGGCGGCGGGGCTGAGAGTCCTGCCGTGGCCGCCGAGGGAGAGGCGGCTTCTGCGGGTGCGGGCGGTGGGCGGGTGGCTTCGGCGGAGGCCGGCCGTGGGATCGAAGCAGAGGCCGAGGCCGCTACCGGGCCGGACGTCCGGCGACGGAGTGCGGGTCAACGCGACTCCGCAGGGCGCTGCGAGTCCGCTGGCCGTCACGAACTCGTCGGCCGCCACGTCTCCGCCGACTGCCCCGAACTCGTCGGCCGCCACGTCTCCGCCGACTGCCCCGAACTCGTCGGCCGCCACGTCTCCGCCGACTGCCCCGAATCCGCCGGTCGCCCCGAATCCGCCGACTGCCCCGAATCCGCCGGTCGCCCCGAATCCGCCGGTCGCCCCGAATCCGCCGGTCGCCCCGAACTCGCCGGTCGCCCCGGACCTGCTGGCTGCCCCGGACCTGCCGGTTGCCGCTAATCCGGAGGGCGCTGCGAGTCCGCCGGATGTCGAGAATCCGTCGGCCGTCCCGAATCCGCCGGTCGCCCCGAACTCGTCGGCCGTCCCGAACCCGATGGCCGTCCCGGACCTGCCGACAGCCCCGGACCTGTCGGCCGTCCCGCGGGTGGCTCCGCGCGGTCGGGTCTGCTGCGGTCTGACCTATGTCTCGACGGGCCAGCTGGACCGCGCCCGCAAGGTGATGCGCCGGACCCTCGACCTGCTGCACCCGCTCGGGGATCCGTCCGTCCCCGGGGAGCCCCCGCCCATCGTCGTCCTCGAACCCAGCTGCGCTGCCGCCCTGCGTACGGACCTGCCCGAGCTGCTGCCCGACGATCCGCGTGCCCAGCGCGTGGCGTCGGCGGTCCTGACCTTCGCGGAGGCGCTCGAACGCCACGCCCCGCACTGGACGCCGCCCCGCCTGGACCGCCCTGTCGTCGGTCAGACCCACTGCCACCAGCACGCGATTCTCGGCGACGCCCCGGACCGCCGCCTGCGCACGGCAGCGGGCCTGACCGGTGAACTCTCCGGCGGCTGCTGCGGGTTGGCGGGCAACTTCGGCTTCGAGAAGGGGCACTACGAAGTGTCGGTGGCCTGCGCGGAGGAACAGCTGCTGCCCGCGGTCCGGGCGGCGGGGGAGGAACCGGTGGTCCTGGCGGACGGCTTCTCGTGCCGCACCCAACTGGAACAGTTGGAACAGCTCGGAGGCCGGAAGGGCAGACACCTGGCGGAGGTGTTGGCGGAGGGGCTGGACGACTCCGAGAACTAGGCACGGCCCCCATATCCAGGCGTGGTGCAGATCAAGCCTGCGGCGCGCCGCTGTCAGTGGTGCCGTCCGCGGTGAGGGTGGTCGTCCTGTCTCCCGCCGGGGCCGGGGCCGCCACCGGAGCCGTGACCCGGGTCCTGAGGCAGCGGCTGAGGGCGATGCCAACTGCCGCACACGCACAGGTCATCCACCAGGTGGAGTGCCAGCCGCCGGTGCGGGTGGCCAGCCACGCGGCGAGGGCGGGACCGACGAAGCTGCCGGTGTTGAAGAGCTGCTGGATCAGGCCCATGGTGGCGGGGGCGGAGCCGCCTGTCGGTGTCAGTTCACCGATCATGCGCAGCAAGGTGGCCGGTATCGCGCCGCCGGTCAGCGAGAAGGCCACGACGCACAGGAACTGCCAGGTGGTACCCGCGGGGACGGTATGCCAGTCGACTGCGAAGGCCGGCAGGGATGTGGTGGCCATGAGGGCGAAGGCGGGGACGAGGAGGGCGCGGGCGGGAAGGCCGCGTTTCATGAGTGCCGCGGTGGTGATCGAGCCGATGGCGTTCGCCGCGCCGACAACCGCGCTGAGGACGCCCGGCCAGCTGCCCGCCATCCCGCCGTCGCGGTAGATGGTGGGCAGGAACCCGACCACTGCCATCCACGGAAGGGTGTAGCAGGCGAAGACGAGGCCGGCCGCCCAGGGAGCGGGGGCCCGGACGGTACGGCCGATGCGGGCGAGGGCGGACGCCGCGCCTCGGCCACCGCCCGCGTTTTCGCGGGGAACACGGGCGGCCGGGATGTCGCCGGGATCGCCGACCGGGACGTCACGGGGAACGCCGACCGGGATGTCGTGCGGTACGCGGCCGGGGACGTCGTGGGCAACGTAAGCCAGGTCGTCGCGGGAAACGCGGCCCGGGACGACCCGGGGAACGTAAGCCAGGCCGTCGCGGGAAACGTAAGCCAGTTCGTCGCGGGGAACGCGGGCCAGGACCCAGGGCAGCGGCACCAGTACGAGAACAGCCATCGCCCACCACCACACCCGCCACGGCACCACCTGCAGGACAAACGCGCCGGTGATGAGTCCGGCGAAGGTGGAGATGCCCTGGTAGGCGCCCCAGAAGCCCATGGCCGTGGTGAGGCGGCCAGGTGGGGTGCTGCGGCGGATCAGCCCAGGGCCGGTCACCACCACCAGGATGAAACCGGCACCCTCGACCGCCCGGGAGCTCAGCAGCGAGCCTGCTGACCAGGCGAAGCCGCCGCCGGCCGATCCGAGGAACAGCAGGACCAGCCCCCCGCTCAGACAGCGGCGCTCGCCGATCAGTTCGGCCAGGAGCGAGATGGCCAGTCCACCGAGCATCCCGGCCAGCTGGATGATCCCCAGCAGGGTCCCGGCCTGGACCAAGGTCAGCGACAGATCCTGCCGTAGGAACGGGATGGCGGGCGGCAGCTTCCACACCTGCAGCCCGGCGGCGACCCCGGCGGACACGACGACGATCCAGGAGCTGCCGGTGCCGGTGCCAGCGCCAACGCCCGTCCCAGCGCCAACGCCCGTGCCAGCGCCCGTGCCCGTGGGGCGCGTCTTCAAGGCCATGGCAACGGTCCTTCGTCGGGGCGGAGGGGGGCGGAACGCCTCACCACCTTGACCACAGCCCATGTCATCCGCGCAATACAGGCCCAATCCAGTGCGACAGATGCTCAACGGAATGGATTCTGGGTGTCAAAATGCACACCATGACAGTGACGGACCCCTTGATGGACGCCTTGGACGCCCGGATCGTCCTGGCCCTGGACGAGGCCCCGGACGCCACGATCCTCGCCCTGGCCCAGACCCTGGGCGTGGCCCGGAACACCGTTCACGCGCGGCTGCGGAGGATGGCCGCCGAGGACGCGCTCAAGCCCTTCAGCCGCCGCGTCGATCCGGCCGCCCTCGGATACGGCCTGGTGGCGTTCATGTCGCTCACGATGAGCCAGGCCGAGCCCGAGAGCGTCCACGAGGGACTGCTCGCCCTCCCCGAGGTCATCGAGGTCCACTACACGACCGGCGACGCCGACCTCCTCGCGCACGTCGTCGCCAAGGACACCACCGACCTGCACCGCATCACCAAGGCGATCCTCGCCATCGACGGCGTCGACCGGACCAGTACCGCCATCTCACTGGCCGAGGTCATCCCCTACCGCCCCCGGTCCCTCCTGCACCGCCTGGCCAACGGATGAAAAGGGCTGGACCGGATGATGCCCGGGCTTGTAGCTTCCAGGCGACCGTGACACCGCCCGAGGAGGTGAGACCCATGAACGCTCTATCGATATGGGTGCTCCCCCTTCCCGTCACGCTTCCCGTCACGGCCGGCGATTGACGTAGGTGTCGCCGGGAGCGCCTTGCCAACAAGGCACTCCTGAAAGGCAACACCTATGAACTCACCACAGTTCACCGCCGAGCCGTCGGCGACGAATACGTACACGGCGACGGATACAGAAACCGCGTCGGATGTGGCGTCGGATACGGGTACCGCGTCGGATTCGGTCACATTCGACGTGATCATCGCCGGGTGCGGGCCGACCGGCGCGATGCTGGCCGCCGAACTGCGGCTGCACGATGTGCGGGTACTCGTTCTGGAGAAGGAAACCGAGCCCGCGTCGTTCGTCCGCGTCGTCGGTCTGCACATTCGCAGTCTTGAGCTGATGGCGATGCGCGGACTGCTGGACCGCGTTCTCGAACACGGAAGGCGGCGTCCGGCCGCCGGATTCTTCGCCGGCATCGGCAAACCCGCGCCCGAGGGCCTGGATTCCGCGCACGCCTATCTGCTGGGCATCCCGCAGCCGGTCATCGTCCGCCTGCTCGAAGAGCACGCGATCCAACTGGGCGCGCAGGTCCGGCGCGGTTGTGCGGTGACCGGGTTCGAGCAGGACGACGAGGGTGTGACCGTCGAGCTGGCCACCGGGGGCAGCAGCCCAGCCAGCGAGGACGTACCCGGCGGGGGAGGCGAAAAGCTGCGTACCCGCTACCTCGTCGGCTGCGACGGCGGGCGCAGTACGGTGCGCAAACTGCTCGGCGTCGGCTTCCCCGGCGAGCCCTCGCGGACCGAGACGCTGATGGGCGAGATGGAAGTGGCGGTGCCGCAGGAGGGGATCGCCGCGAAGGTGAGCGAAATCGGTGAGACCAACAAGCGATTCTGGCTCAGGCCCTTCGGCGGAGGGGCGTACAGCGTCGTGGTCCCCGCCGCGGGCGTAGCCGATCGCGCGGAACCGCCCACCCTTCAGGATTTCAAACAGCAGCTGCGGGCCATCGCCGGAACCGATTTCGGTGTGCACTCCCCACGCTGGCTGTCCCGCTTCGGGGACGCCACGCGGCTGGCCGAGCGTTATCGGGTCGGGCGGGTGCTACTGGCCGGCGATGCGGCCCACATCCATCCGCCCACCGGCGGACAGGGCCTCAACCTGGGCGTTCAGGACGCGTTCAACCTCGGCTGGAAACTGGCCGCACAGATCCGCGGCTGGGCGCCGGAAACACTGCTGGACACCTACCAGGCCGAACGTCATCCGGTCGCCGAGGACGTGCTGGACAACACCCGCGCCCAGATGGAACTGCATTCCCCCGAACCGGGCCCGCAGGCCCTGCGCAGGCTGCTCACCGAACTGATGGACATCGACGAGGTGAACCGCCGTCTGATCGAGAAGATCACCGCGATCGGCATCCGCTACGACTTCGGCGACGGCCCCGACCTGCTGGGCCGCCGCCTGCGCGACATCGAGGTGAAACAGGGCCACCTCTACGGTCTGCTGCATCACGGCCGCGGCCTCCTGCTGGACCGCACCGCACACCTGACCGTCGGCGGCTGGTCGGACCGGGTCGACCACCGCGCGGATCCCACCGCGGCACTGGATGTTCCGTGTCTCCTGCTACGCCCCGACGGCCACGTCGCCTGGATCGGCGACGACCAGCAGGACCTGGACGCGCATCTCTCCCGCTGGTTCGGCAAACCAGCCAACTGATTCCGGCGCCAGGTCACTCAGGACATTTCACAGCAGCGTAAGCCGCAAAACTGTTGTACAGCCCTGACTGGGTCCATTACCCTGGACCGGCAAGTTCATCACGATGCACTGCAACGTACAACAGCTCTCGACCCGAACCTCCCTGGACGGCCCCGTGAACATCCCCAGCGCTGACCGGTCCCCGTCGGTCACCGACCCCACGGCCGCCGTCGCCGGGCCGACCCCCGTATCCGACCCGGGGGTCGGCTCGACGGCCGGCCCGCGAGGGATCCGGGCCCTCGGCCCCGTGGGACTCGTGCTCGCCGGAGGCATCTCCGTCCAGTTCGGCGGCGCCCTCGCCGTGACGCTCATGCCGCGCACCGGAGCGCTGGGCGTCGTCACGCTCCGCCTCGTGGTCGCCGCGATCGTGATGCTCGTGGTCTGCCGCCCCAAACTGCGCGGGCACTCACGCGTCGACTGGGGAACCGTCGTCGTCTTCGGCATCACGATGGCCGCGATGAACGGCCTCTTCTACCAGTCGGTCGCCCGCATCCCGCTCGGTCCGGCCGTCACGCTGGAAGTGCTCGGCCCCCTCGTGCTCTCGGTGGTGGCCTCCCGCCGCGCCCTCAACTTCGTCTGGGCCGGTCTCGCCCTGGGCGGCGTCTTCCTCCTCGGCGGCGGAGGCTTCGACAGCCTCGACCCGGTCGGCGTCGCGTTCGCCCTGTCGGCCGGCGCCATGTGGGCCGCGTACATCGTCTTCAGTGCCCGTACGGGCCGACGCTTCCCGCAGGCCGACGGGCTGGCGCTCGCCATGGTGGTCGCGGCCGTGCTGTTCCTGCCGCTCGGCCTCGTCGAGTCGGGCACGAAACTGCTGGACCCGACCACGATCGCCCTGGGCTCCGCCGTCGCCGTCCTCTCCTCCGTGCTCCCCTACACCCTTGAACTCCTCGCCCTCCGCCGCCTGCCCGCCTCCACCTTCGCCGTCCTCATGAGCCTCGAACCGGCCGTCGCCTCCATCGCAGGCTTCCTCGTCCTGAGCCAGACCCTCTCCATGACGGAAGCCCTGGCGATCACCCTCGTCATCGCGGCGAGCATGGGTGCGGTACGGACCCAGGTGGGCCGGGGCAGGGCCAAGGGGCTGGACTCCTAGACGCAGCCCGGGGGAGGCGGGACCCGAGCGCCGCTGGACACCGCCCCGGCGGCGAGAGGCCCGGGCGCCGCCGACCGACCGGCTCCTCCCC
>NZ_LIQZ01000155.1 GCF_001418655.1 Streptomyces phaeochromogenes
GCAGCCCCCAGGGACGGGAACGGGTAGGGGCCGCGGGGGCGAGGAAAGGTCTACTCGACGACGAGCTCGACCGGAATGTTGCCCCGGGTCGCGTTGGAGTACGGGCACACCTGGTGGGCCTGCTCGATCAGCTTGCGGCCGGTCTCGGCGTCCACGGACTCGGGCAGCTCCACACGCAGCGTGACAGCGAGAGCGAAGCCCTCCCCCTGCTTGCCGATACCGACCTCGGCGGTCACCGCCGCGTCACTGACATCGACCTTCGCCGCACGCCCGACCAGCCCGAGCGCACTGGCGAAACAGGCGGAGTAACCGGCAGCGAACAACTGCTCCGGGTTCGTGCCCTGACCGTTGCCGCCCATCTCCACCGGTATGCCCAGCTCCAGGTCGAGCTTGCCGTCGGAGCTGTAGGCCCGGCCGTCACGGCCGTGGGTGGCGGTGGCGACAGCGGTGTAGAGCGCGTCCATGAAAACCATCCCTCTCAGGGTCAACGTCGTATCGGCGGGCCTTGGTCCGGCCCCCCTCACGACCACAACTATGGCACACAGTTAAGTTGTGCACAACTAAATGACGCACCCAAGGTACCCTGGACCCATGACCACGACGCCCGCACCCGACCCCGCCGTACAGGACCCCGTACAGCACCCCGTACAGCACCCCGTACGAGACGAGGACTTCCTCCGCCTCGACCAGCAGATCTGCTTCTCCCTGAACGCGGCCTCCCGCGCCTTCGGCGGCGTGTACCGGGTCGTGCTGAAGGACCTGGGGCTCACGTACCCCCAGTACCTGGTCATGCTCGTCCTGTGGGAGCACGGCGAGCTGCCCGTGAAGAAGGTCGGCGAGCACCTGCGGCTCGACTCCGGCACGCTGTCGCCGCTGCTGAAGCGCCTGGAGACGGCAGGCCTCGTACGGCGTGAGCGCAGTGCGCGCGACGAGCGGTCCGTGGTGGTCGGACTCACGGACGAGGGCACGGCCCTGCGCGAGCAGGCACTGCGCGTACCGCGCCGGATCGCCGCCGCGACGACCTTCGAGCTGGACGAGATCCTCGAACTGCGCGCCCGGCTCGACAAGCTCACGAACGCGCTGGACGCGGCGGCCCTGGACGAGACCCCGGGCTGCGGCGCGTAGCCACGGCCCGCCCGCGCGCAACACGCCACCGGCCGCCCCTCACATCGTCGGAGCCCTCCGCACATACAGCCGCAGGATCGACCCCTTCCGCACGAACTCCGCGCGCGGCACGAACTCCTCGCCCACGACGGTGAGTTTGACCCGCTCGGTCGGATCGCTCGGATACCAGGCCGGCTTCAGCGCGTACGGCTCGGCGACCACCCAGACACGATCCAGGCTGGCGAGTCTGTGGCGCAGTTCGTCCGGGCCGGTCTCGCGCCCGTAGAGCGTGCCGGAGACGGGTGCGGGTTCCTCCAGCGCGATGTCCCGCGTGCCATGGAACCCCTTCGGGTACGCCAGCGCGGAGCGCCTGCCGAGCGACGGCAGGAAGAGCACGGGGTCGCCCGGGTCCATCCGCTGGGCTGCCGCGGCCGAGACGACGGCGAGGTTGTCGGGGCGGCGGGCGGGGTCCCGGTCCTCCCGGAGGACCGGGAGCTGTGAGACGAAGGCGAGGGTGATGGCCAGTACGCCGGCCAGCGTTGCGGCGTACGGCACGCGGACGCCTCGTACGAGACCGGAACCGGGACCGCGATCGGAATCGGAGCCGAGGCCGGAGCCGGGGCCGGGGCCTGCGTCGGAAGCAGGATCGGGAGCGCCCCCGAGGCCGCCTCGCATCAGGCCGTCCGCCTCGCGCCGCGCAAGCCCCACCCGTCGTGCCGCCAGGACCAGCCGTTCCGCCCCCGCCGCCGCCAGCAGCGGCGCCCCGGCGAGCGCGTACAGCACATAGCGGTCGTCGTAGAGCGGCCAGTGGCGTGAGACCGCGATGAGGGCCGCGGGCGGGAGGAGCAGGAGGGGCAGGGCCACCGTGGGGACGGAGAGTTCGCCGCGGCGGGCCGGTGGGGTGAACGGGTGGCGCAGAGCGAGCGCGATCAGCAGCAGATACGGGCCGAGGACCAGCTGGGTCGGGCCCGTGAAGGAACGCAGCAGGCGTTCGACGGTGCCGCCGCCAGGGGGCCGGAGCCAGGCGACCTGCTCCGCCTGGCCGCTGGAGACCAGGGCGAGCGGCAGCAGGACGAGGAGGACGGCACCCGCGGCGCAGGCCCAGTCGCGCCACACGCGGCGGGGCATCCGGGCGAGGGCCAGGGTGGCGGCGTGCGCGAGCAGGATCAGTACCGCGAACTCGTGCAGCAGGACGGTGACGGCGACGACCCCTCCGTACGCGCACCAGCCGACCACGCGCGCGTGCCGCGCGAGCCGGCCCACGGGGACGTCTTCCTGGTCCTCATCGCCGCCCCCGGTCCCGTCCCCTCCCGCGTCGGCCGTCACCGCCCGCGCCAGCAGCAGCGTCGATGCCGCGACCCCGGCGGCGACCAGCGCGTACGAGCGTCCCTCCTGGGCGAAGTGTCCGGCCATCGGGGTCACGGCGTACAGCAGGCCCGCCCACAGGCCGACCCTCGGGCGGGCGAGCCGGGCCCCCAGGGCGGCGACCAGGCCCGCGGTCGCGGCGGCAGCGCAGAGCGAGGGGAGGCGCAGGGCGACCTCTCCGGGGTAGAGGGCGAGGACGGGGTGCATGAGGAGGTAGTACAGGCCGTGCACCGCGTCCACGGAGTGCAGGAGCTGCCAGATCTGCGGGAGCGAGCGCCGCGCCACCTGGAAGGTGACCGCCTCGTCGCGCCACATCCCGCCACGATCGATCCCCCAGAGCCCGATCCCGAACATGACGAGTACGGGTACGAGCACGGCGACGGCAACCTGCGGGCGCTTGACGACCATGCACCAGATTTTGTGCTATTAGTCAGCTTTCGCACGTCATTGACCCGTCATCAGACGTTATGTGCCTTCTTGCGGCTTACGATCCGTCGGGTGAAGCCCTGGATGAAGCCCCGCCTCCTCCCCGTCGCCGCCGGCTGGCTCACCACCCGCGCCCTGATGCTCTGGCTGCTCGCCCGGGACGGGCACGCCCCGCTGGGCATCGGCGGTGTCGCGCGCGAGGTGCACGAGCTGTACGCCCGCTGGTACGGCGTGCTCGCCCACGGCACGTTCCCCTCGGGCGACCGGCTGTGGCAGTACCCGCCGGGCGCGGGCCCGGTCCTGTTGTCCCCCGGACTGCTGCCGGGGCTGACGTACTTCCAGGCGTTCGTGCTGCTCGCGCTCGCCGCCGACGCCCTGGTCGCCGTCGCCCTCACGCGCGCGGGCACCCGGACGGGCCGCAGCCTGCGCGGCGTGGCCCTATGGATCGCGGGGCTTCCCCTTCTCCTGCATCTCCCGCTCGCCCGCTACGACGTGCAGGTCACCGCCCTCGCCGTCATCGCCCTGTTGACGTTTTCGCGCTCCACGCGCGCGTGCGGTGCCTTCGCGGCGCTGGGCGCTCTCGTGAAGGTGTGGCCCGCGCTGATCCTGATCGGCACCCCCAGGGGGCGTACGACGAGGGAGGTGTGGACCTCGGCGGCCGTCACCGCGGGCGTCCTGCTCCTCGCGCTCGCCGCGCTCTTCCGCCACCCCTTCGACTTCCTGCGCCAGCAGGGTGGCCGGGGCGTACAGATCGAGTCGCTCGGCGGGACGGCCCTCTCCTTCGCGCGGCACGCGGGCTGGCCGGGGCAGGTGCGCTACCGGTACGGGGCGATGGAGTTCACGGGGCCGTACGTCTCCACGATCGCCGCGGGGTCCCTGGCACTCACCGTCGCCGCCTTCGGGGCCCTGCTCCTGTGGCGTCTGCGGGCCCGGCACTGGACGCCGGCGACTCCGTACGACGCCGCGCTCTGTGCCGTGCTCCTGTTCACCGTGACGAGCCGGGTGATCAGCCCCCAGTACCTGGTGTGGCTGCTCGGTCTGGCCGCGGTGTGTCTGACCTCGCGGCACACCTCGCAGCGTCCGGTGGCCGTGCTGATCATGGTGGCCGCGGCGGCCAGCGCCCTCGCGTACCCCGTCCTCTACAGGGACGTCATGGACTGCACCTGGACCGGCACCCTGCTGATGTTCGTCCGCAACGGACTGCTCGTCGGGGCCGCCGCGCTCTCCTTCCGCCGCCTGTGGACCGCGGGAATCCGGCCGGCCGGCGTCCGGTCCACGGGAATTCGATCAGCGGAGACGGAACCTTCACACAATTCCCGTCATCTTCCCCACGAGACAGTAAGTACCTCTTAACGGAAAATTACCTACATCAGCCACCATTTCGGCCTGTGGAAGTCATGCGACCCATCCAAGCCATACCTCCCCACCAGTCACAGGTGTGCGTCGTGGTCATCGGGTACGACGACGCCGCCCATGTGACGGACGCGGTGCGCTCGGCCCTCGCTCAGGGGCCCGCCGTCCGCGAGGTGATCGCCGTGGACGACTGCTCGGCGGACGGCAGCGCGGACCTCCTGGACCGCCTCGCCCTGGACGAGCCGCGCCTGAGGGTGCTCCGCCGCAAGGTCAACAGCGGTGGCTGCGGCAGCCCCCGCAACGACGGGATCGACGCCGCCACGGCCCCGTACGTGATGTTCCTGGACAGCGACGACGTCCTGCCGCCCGGCGCCGTGGACGCGCTCCTCGACGCGGCCGTCGGGCGCGGGGCCGAGGTCGCCGCCGGCCTGTGTGTGCGCCGCGAGCTGCCGTCCGGCCGCGAGGTCCCCTGGCAGCCCGAGCTGTACGCCAGGGCCGCCCTGGTGAAGCACCCGTCCCGCCGCACCCACCTGGTCCACGACACCCTCTGCGTCAACAAGCTCTACCGCACCGACTTCCTGCGCGAGCACGCCATCCGCTTCCCCGAAGGCCGCTTCCCCTACGAGGACTTCGTCTTCACCGCGCGCGTGCTCGCCGCCGGTCCGCACATCGCACTGATCCCGGACACGGTGTACGTCTGGCACGTGCGCCGCGGCGCCGAGCGGCTGTCGATCTCGCTGGACCGGGCGGGCGTCGGCAACTGGCGGTCCAGGATCACCGCCCACGCCCTCTCGTACGACATCCTCCTGGCCGCCGGTGAGAAGCGGCTGGCGCGGGCGACACGCGCGCGGTTCCTCGACCACTCGCTGCGGATGTACGCGCGTGAGCTCGATCAGCGCGGTCCCGTGTACCGGAGGGAGTGGTGGGCCCTCACGCGCGCGTACCTCGCGACGTTCGACGCGGCCGACCTCGCGCTCGCACCGGCGCCGGGGCGGGTCGTCGCACAGGTCGTGTCGGCCTCCGAGGAGCCCCGCGACCTGACCCGCGTCAAGGAGGTCGCGGCGCGCCCGGCCCGGCTGCGGCCCCCGTACGCACGGCTCGCGGACGGCACGCCGGTCTGGTCCGCCGACCTGACCCAGGTGACTCTGGAGCACCTGCTGTTCCGGCCCGTACGCCTCCTCCCTGTGGCCATCGACGCGGAACTGCGGCCACGCGCGCGTGCCACCCGGCTTCGGCTGCGCCTGCACGAGCTGTACGGGCGGATGGCGGACGCGGCGCCGGCGACCGTGGACGCCGAGTTCGTGAACCGGCACGACGGGGCGGTCGGGCTCACGGTGACGGCCCGGTTCCTGCCGGACGACCCCGATCCCCTCGACGACGGCCCGGGCGACGACGGGGGCGCCGACTCCTGGACGGCCGAGGCGGCCGTCGACCTCGCGGCGCTCGGCTCCGGCACCTGGGACCTCCGCCTTCGTCTGCGCTTCCACGACGGCACGAGCCGCGAGACCACCGCGCACGCCGTCGCGGGCCCGGGCCTGCTGCGCCGGTCCGTCGTGCGCAACGGCCGGCACGGGCTGCTGCTCGTCCAGCCGTACGCGACCCACGCGGGCTCGCTCGCGCTGCGGCTGGCGCCCGGCTGGCGTGGAATGACCACCGTGGTGCGCCGCAGAATGAGGCGTTTGCTTCACTGACGGTCGGCTCGACCGAACGGCAGACGAACCGACACACGAGGGGACGGCCGATACATGACCTGGCTGATCACCGGCGGCGCCGGCTACATCGGGGCGCACGTCGTCCGTGCGATGACCGAGGCGGGCGAGCGGGCCGTGGTGTACGACGACCTGTCCACCGGGATCGCCGACCGCGTGCCCGACGGTGTACCGCTCGTCGTCGGCTCGACCCTGGACGGGGAGCGGGTGGCCCGCGCGCTCAACGACCACACGGTCACGGGCGTAGTCCACCTGGCGGCGAAGAAGCAGGTCGGCGAGTCCGTGGACCTGCCGCTGCACTACTACCGCGAGAACGTCGAGGGGCTGCGGGTGCTGCTGCAGGCGGTCACGGCCGCCGCGGTGCCGTCCTTCGTGTTCTCGTCCTCCGCGGCGGTGTACGGCATGCCGTCCGCCGCGCGAGAAGGGGCCCTGGTGACCGAGGAGACGCCCTGCGTGCCGATGAGCCCGTACGGCGAGACCAAGCTGGCGGGCGAGTGGCTGGTCCGCGCCACGGGCCGCGCCCACGGTCTGTCGACGGCTTCCCTGCGCTACTTCAACGTGGCGGGCGCCGCCGCGCCCGAGCTGGCCGACACGGGCGTCTTCAACCTGATCCCCATGGTCTTCGAGAAGCTCACGGAAGGCGTGCCCCCGCGCGTCTTCGGCGACGACTACCCGACCCCCGACGGCACGTGCGTCCGCGACTACATCCACGTCGCCGACCTGGCGGAGGCCCATGTGACGGCGGCCCGCCGGCTGGCCGCCGCTCCCGGCACGGACCTGACGCTCAACATCGGCCGCGGTGAGGGCGTCTCGGTCCGCGAGATGATCGACCGGATCAACGAGGTCACCGGCCACACGCTCGCCCCGACCGTCACCCCGCGCCGCCCGGGCGACCCGCCCCGCGTCGTCGCCTCCGCCGACCGCATCGCCGCGGAACTGGCCTGGAAGGCCAAGTACGACGTCCACGACATGATCACGTCGGCCTGGGAGGGGTGGGTACGGCTCCGTCCCGAGGCCCGGAGGGGTTAGGGGCTGGGCTCAGAAACACGCTCGCCGCGGGCCGGACATCGTCCGGGGCCGCGGCGAGTGCCTGACGGGTGTACTGACGGGATCCGTCAGAGCTTGTCCATACGGGTGTAGGGGCTGACGATACGGGCCTGGCGGGAGCCGAAGTCGACGAGCATCGCGATGCCCTCCTCGACGCCGACGATCCTGCCCAGGCCGAACTGGTCGTGCGTAACACGGTCACCCAGGGCGAAGTGCTTGGCGACCGGGACAACCGGAGCTTTGAAGGGACTGGTGGACAGGTGGCGCCGGGGCGCGGATGGCTTCGTCATCGTCAGTCCAGTATGCGCCCCCGAGGGCCTCGAAAGTGAGGCCCGGATGACAACGATCCGGACGCTACGGGGTTGACGCCCCTTGCCGGGGCACCCCGCAAGGGGTCCGGAGCTGCGACGATTCCTGGCTCCGTGGCATGAACGGGACCAGCCTCGGCCGACTTCCACCACCCGCACATGAACCCGGACTTCGTGACCCGGCGGCGCTTTTTCGACGCCCTTCGACGCCTCACAGGGGCCTTACGGCGTCTTTACAACGCCTTGAGCGCCACCGCCGTGGCCCTGGCCAGGCTCTCCAGGTACCCCTTGGGCAGCTTGGGGCTGCGGATCACCACCGAGCGCCAGTACAGCGGTCCGGAGATCAGGTCGAGGGCCAGCTCGTCGTCGATGCCCATCCGGACCTCGCCGCGCCGCTCGGCCGCGGCGACGATCCCGCTGGCGACGCCCTCCTGCCCCTCCCGCAGGGCCTTCTGCATGGCCTCGGCGATGTCCGGGTTGCGGGCGGCCTCGGCCTGGAGGTCGGGGATGATCTGCGAGGCGACAGGGTGACGCAGGGCCCGTGACGTGACCTCGTACAGGAGGCGCAGGTCGCCCTCCAGAGTGCCCGTGTCGGGCGCCGGCAGGCCCTGCACCGCGACGGCCGACACCAGGTCGAGCACCAGGTGCAGCTTGGAGCGCCACCGGCGGTACACCGCGGTCTTGCCCACGCCCGCGCGGCGCGCGATCCCCTCGATGGACATCCGCGCGTATCCGACGGCCGCGAGCTCCTCGAAGACGGCCGCCCTGATGGCCTCCGTCACGTCCTCCCGGAGCACCGCCGCCCCGGCGGGAGTCCGGCGGCGCGGCTGCTGCGGTCTCTCCGGTGCCCCTTCGGCGTTCGTCGGGGCCCCGTCGGCGTTCGTCGTCATGTCGAACAGCATAGGGGCGTGACGACGAAACGGTTGCGTTCCGACGTGAGATCGGCCTACGCTCACGTGACGACGATACGGTTCCGTCCCGACGTAAAGCGGGTCCCAGGTACGGGTAAAGACGGGCCCGTAGCGACGTAAAAGAAGCGTTCGCAATCCCTCGTTGGCACACCCCCTCCCACGAGCCCCGCGCTCCGAGCGAAAGCAGCGGATGTGAGTCAGGTCCTCCACACACCGCCCCCGGCACCCGACCCGGTGCCGGCATCGGCCGCCCCGCCCGACGACGCCGCGGCTCTGGCCGCCCGGTACGGCCTCACGGTCAGCGGCGCCCGCCCCTCGCTGCCCGCGTACGTCCGCCAGTTGTGGGCGCGCCGGCACTTCATCACGGCGTTCGCCACGGCCAAGCTCACCGCCCAGTACAGCCAGGCGAAGCTCGGCCAGGTCTGGCAGGTGGCCACGCCCCTGCTGAACGCGGCGGTCTACTACTTCATCTTCGGCGAGCTCATGGGCACGAGCCGGGGCGTCCCGGACTACATCCCGTTCCTGGTCACCGGCGTCTTCGTATGGACGTTCACCCAGAGCTCGATCATGGCGGGCACCCGGGCGATCTCCGGCAGCCTCGGCCTGGTGCGCGCCCTGCACTTCCCACGGGCCGCGCTCCCGGTGTCGTACGCCCTGCAGCAGCTCCAGCAGTTGCTGTTCTCGATGGCCGCGCTGTTCGTGATCCTGCTCTGCGTCGGCGTGCCCGTGAGTGTGTCCTGGCTCCTGGTCGTTCCTGCCCTGGCACTGCAGTTCGTGTTCAACGCGGGCGTGGCGATGATCATGGCCCGGATGGGCGCGAGGACGCCGGACATCGCCCAGCTGATGCCGTTCGTGCTGCGCACCTGGATGTACGTGTCCGGTGTCATGTGGAGCATCGACAAGGTGCTCACCGCCCACCAGGACATGCCGCACATCGTGCTGGTCGCCCTGGAGTGCAACCCGGCCGCGGTCTACATCGACCTCATGCGGTTCGCGCTCATCGACACCTTCCACGCGAGCCAGCTGCCCCACCACGTGTGGGCGCTCGCGGTCGGCTGGGCGCTGCTCGCCGGCGTCGGCGGCTTCATCTACTTCTGGAAGGCAGAGGAGACGTACGGCCGTGGCTGATCCCAACAACACACCTGTCCCCACGGTCGTCGCGGACCGTGTCCCCACCGTCGAGACCGCCGTCTCTGTCCCGACTGCCGGGTCGGACCTCGTCCCCACCGTCGTCGCCGACCGCGTCGACATCGTCTACCGCGTCAACGGCACGGGGGCCGGCCGCGGCAGCGCCACGGCGGCCCTGAACCGCATCCTGCGCCAGAAGAAGACCGAACAGGCCTCGGGCGTGCGGAAGGTGCACGCCGTGAAGGCGGTCTCCTTCACCGCGTACCGGGGAGAGGCGATCGGGCTCATCGGCACGAACGGGTCCGGAAAGTCCACACTGCTCAAGGCCGTCGCCGGACTGCTCCCGGTGGAGCACGGGCGGATCTACACGGACGGGCAGCCTTCACTCCTCGGTGTGAACGCCGCCCTGATGAACGACCTGACCGGCGAGCGCAATGTCTATCTCGGCGGCCTCGCCATGGGAATGTCCCGGGAACAGGTGCGCGAGCGGTATCAGGAGATCGTCGACTTCTCCGGCATCAACGAGAAGGGCGACTTCATCACGCTCCCCATGCGGACGTACTCGTCCGGAATGGCCGCACGGCTCCGCTTCTCCATCGCCGCGGCCAAGGACCATGACGTACTGATGATCGACGAGGCCCTGGCCACCGGGGACCGCTCCTTCCAGAAGCGGTCCGAGGACCGAATCCGGGAGCTGCGGAAGCACGCCGGGACGGTGTTCCTGGTGAGCCACAACAACAGGTCGATCCGGGACACGTGCGATCGGGTGCTGTGGCTCGAACGCGGCGAGCTTCTCATGGACGGGGCCACGGAGGACGTATTGAAGGAGTACGAGAAGTTCACCGCGGGCGGAGGCACGAGATAGGCCGGGAAGGCGCTGTCAGCGCTCCAGGAACGCGAACAGGTCCTCCCACTTCCTCACTATCTCGTCCGTCGTATAGCGCTGGATATTGATCCTCGCCGCATCGCCCATACCGTCCCGCAGTTCCTTGTCGGACATCAACGTGTCGAGGCGGCGGGCCAGTTCACCGGTGTTGCCCAGGGTGGCGAGCAGGCCGTCCTCGCCGTCGCGGACGATCTCGTGGACACCGGGAGCGCAGTCGAACGCGGCGCAGGGCACGGCGGTCGCCATGGCCTCCATGAGGGCGAGCGGAAAACCCTCGCCGCGGGAGGACTGGACGAAGACGGAACCGCCGCGCAGGGCGCCCGGCACATCGCTCGTACGGCCCATCCAGTCAACGGAGTTGTCGAGTCCGAGAGCCGTGCACTGCTTCTTGAGGATCTCCTCGTCCTCGCCCGAGCCGTAGATGCGCAGCCGCCAGTCGGGATGGCGCGGCGCGATCTCCGCCCAGGTGTCGAGGAGCATGTCGATGCCCTTCTGGTCGTGCAGCCGGCCGATGCTGATGACCGCCTTCTCGGTGCGCGGCGAGGGCACCTCGGGCATGAACGGCAGCGGATTCGGCAGATACGAGGCGTTGTTGAGGCCCTGTCCGATCCACAGGTCGGCGTCCTCGCGGGTCAGCGCCAGCATGCGGTCGACGTCCTTGTAGTACGTCCGCACCCGCTGGAAACGCGAGGACGCCTTCGAGTACTCGAAGGACTCGTGGCTCATGCCGATCACGGTCAGCCCGCGGGTGTCGGCCTGCGCCACCCACTCCATGGCCCATACCTGCGTGACGACGACGACCGCGCCGGGCCGCGCCGCCCGGAACAGCGCGGTGAGCCTGACGGCCTGCTCGCGCATGCTCGCCTCACGCGCCCGGCCGGGCCGGGGTGGCTGTCCGGCGTACAACGTCGTCATCGGGTAGGGCACTTCGCCGAGTTCCTGCACGACGCCGGGCGGGGTGATGCCGACGACATGGACGCGGTGCCCGCGCCCGGTGAGGAGCCGGGCCATCTGGTGCGACCAACTGGTCACCCCGCCCAGCTCGTTGACGCTGTTGGAGACGAAGAAGACGTCCCGCTGCGGATCGGTGCTCACGAGGGTCATCCACGCCTCCACTGCGCGAAGAACTGGTCGACGATGCTCTGGGCGGCGTTCCCCTTGTCGTACTCGCCGAATTCCGCCACGAACCCCTCCCGCGCCTCCGCGTACTTCACGGCCTGCTCGTCCAGCGAGGCGAGGGCGGTGTGCAGCTCCTCCTCGGTGCGCACGACCGGCCCCGGCGCCCGCTCCAGCAGGTCGAAGTAGGTTCCGCGGCCCTCGTGCACGTACTCCTCGTAGTCGTAGGCGAAGAAGAACATCGGCCGGCCGAGGAGCGCGTAGTCGAACATCACGGACGAGTAGTCGGTGATCAGCCCGTCGGCGAGCGCGAGCAGCGGGGTCACGTCGTGGTGTGCCGATACGTCGATGACGCGCCCGCGCACGGACGGCGGGAGCACGACGTGGTTGAGGTAGTGCGAGCGCACGAGCAGCACGTACCGGTCGCCGAACGTGTCGGCGAACCGCTCCACGTCGAAGGGCAGCTCGAACCGCCGCTGTCTGCCCCCGTGTTGACGGAAGGTGGGCGCGTAGAGCAGGACGGCCTTGTCACCGGGAATCCCCAACTCGGCGGCGAGCGCACCGCGTTCACGGAGACCGACTTCCTCCTCTCTTTTCCTGGCCTGCACGAGGGCGTCGTTGCGGGGATAGCCCACTCGCAACAGCGTCTTCTCCTTCAGGCGGAACGCCCGGGCAAGGGTGCGTACATCGTGCTCGGAGCGGATCAGGAACCGGTCGAAGCGGTCGAGGGTGCGCTGCTGTTCCGCCTGCTCGGGCCGGGTCCTGAGCTTCCACTCGGGCTCGTCGAAGCCCATCCGCTTGAGCGCCGAGCCGTGCCAGGTCTGGATGTAGGTCGTCTCCGGCCGCTTGGTGAGCTTGAGCGGATAGCTCTGGTTGTCGACCCAGAACTCGGCCTGCGCCAGCGCCTTCAGATAGGGCAGCGACCAGCGGCGTACAAGGGTCGCGTCGGCCGGAAACCCGGCAGGACCGCTGCCCGTGTACGACCACACGGCCTCGAACTCCAGCCCCTGGCGGCGCATCTCCTCGTAGATCGCCTTCGGGCTGTCGCTGTACTGCCGGCCCAGGTGGCTCTCGAAGACGACGAGTCCCTTCTTCACGGGCAGCCGGCTGAACACCTCGTGGTAGAGGCGGATCTTGGTGTCACCGGAGGTGAGCTTCCTGCGCACCGCCTTCGCCTTCCGGTAACCGGACTTGGCGAACCGGCCGGGCGCGCCCCGCACACCCCGCTCGACGAGCGCGTCCACCTTCTCGCGGGTCACGATCCGGAAGGAGAGATGGCCGCGCGAGGAGATCTCGGGCGTGACGTGGTCGGCGACCAGCCGGGTGAGCCGGGGCCGCACGGGCAACTGCCCGTCGGCCAGCCCGGGTTCGGAGGCGGTGAGGCGGGTGGTGGTGCGGGCGCCGTCGACGTCGAGATGCAGTCGTACGTCCCACACCGCGTCCACGATGCCCAGCGGCCGCAGCCCGCGCGCGAGGTCGGCCGACGCCTCCCAGGCGATGGCCTCGCCCTCGTGCCGCAGCGTGGCGACCGGGAAGCGGAAGATCTGGAACCGTACGCCCTTGCGGCGGGCGGCGAACTCCAGCTCGCCGGTGAGCCTGGCGCCGGGCGGGATGACGCCGAGGGGGTTGGTGATGCGCCCGGCGAGCCGGACGGTACCGGCCTGCGCTTCCTCGTACCCGGTCAGGACGTTGCGCAGGAACATCTTCTCGACGGGCTTGACGTGATAGCCGAGTTCGGTGACGTCGAGGACGTGCCGGGCGAAGTCGCCGTCGGGGTCGCCGTCTCCGTGGCCGTCGAGGTGTTCGGCACACCAGTAGATCCGGCCGTCGCGTTCCACCATCGGCGAGGAGATCTTGTCGCGGTTGGTGAGGGTGTCCACGGCCGGCAGGAGGTTGTCCCAGTCGCTCTTCTGCAGCAGATAGGCGCAGATGGCGTGGATGGGCTCCACCTCGTCGAAGGCGGCGCGGTCGATGGACTCCAGGTAGTCGCGGGCGATCGCGGCGAACTCCTCCCGGTAGGAGGCGTCCCGGAACGGCAGGTCACGCAGGTGCAGCACCAGGTCGTGCTTGAGGAACTTGACGTCCTTGTGGAACTTCAGCTCCAACAGGCCTTTGTCGGCGAGGAGTTGATCGACCCGCCGATGGATCTCCATCCGGTGCGCGAAGTTGGCGATGTCGGCTCGCCGGTTGCTGATCGACTTGGCCACGGCCTTGTCGACGACGTTCCAGTCGTAGACGCGGTTCGGGATGAGGGTGATCCGGCGGGCGGCGGCGTAGGCCTGCGCGGAGAAGAGCAGGTCCTCGTAGTGAATGCCGACGGGGAATTCGAGCCCCTGCTCGACGAGGAACTCTCTCCTGTAGCACTTGTTCGTCGAGAGGGTGTCGAAGACCAGCAGGTCGGGCAGCTCGGAGATCGACTCCAGGGTGCGGGTGCGGGCGTACAGCCAGGGGTACCACTTGACCTCCTTGCCGTTCCGCGAGTCCACGTGCACCCGCACGCACATCCCGGAGACGAGGTCCGCGCCGGTCGTCTCGGCCGCCTCCAGCATGTTCCGGCAGGCGTTGCGCTCCAGTACGTCGTCGCTGTCGAGGAAGAGGACGTAGGTGCCGCGCGCCTGGGCGATGCCGTGGTTGCGGGGAGCCCCGCATCCTCCGCTGTTCCGCTCCAGCCGGAAGGCACGTACCCGGCCGGGGTACTCGACGGCCAGCCGCCGTGCCACGTCGTACGACCCGTCCGTGCTCCGGTCGTCCACGATCACGACCTCGACGTTCCGCAAGGTCTGCTCCAGCACGGAGCGCACGGCCGTGGGCAGCCGTGCCTCGTCGTTGTAGACGATCACGACGACGGACACGTCCGGCGCGACGGCCGACGCGGGAAGCGGCACGGGAAGCGATTCCTCGTTCATCCTATTTATCCTAAGTGTCCCTCGCTGGACCCTGTACGGGGTGTAGGCCGCTTGGGGGCCACTTAGGTAGATGTAGATCGAGAGGCCCGGGTTGCTCCGGAGGGATTTCGCCCCCGGACCCACCTGAACTTCAGCCCGTCCGGCGTTTGAGGACGAGCGCGGCAGCGCGATGCGGGGGTCTGGGGGCGGCAGCCCCCAGGGACTGGACGGGAAGGGGCGGCGGGGGCGAAAAAAAGGGGGCGCCCCCAACCCGCAGGGCGCCCCTCTCCTCTCGCGAGGTACTACGACCGCGTACGCAGCATCGTCCGCATCGTCCTCATCGCGACCGACAGATTCGCAAGATCGAACGCCTCGGACCCCTGGATCTCCTCCAGAGTCGCCCGCGCTCGAGTGAGAATCGCCGTGTTCTTCTCCTCCCACGCCTTGTACCGCTGCTCAGGCGTGGACCCCCCGTTCCCGACGGCGAGGACATCGGCGGTCAGCGCGGCATGCGCCGCGTACAGGTCCTCACGGATGGACGCCCGCGCCATGGACTGCCACCGATCCGCCCGAGGCAGCTCGATGATGCGGTCCATGAGCTGCGTGACCCGCAGCCGGTCGGCGAGGTCGTAGTAGACCTCGGCGACGTCCATCGGGTCCTTGCCCACCCGGTCCGCCACCGCGACGACGTCGAGCGAGGGGAAGGCGGACGAGAACCCGGCCACCCGCTGGGCAAGCTCGTCGGGCACCCCGCCCTCGGACAGCTCGTCGTAGATCTGCTGGTACCACTCCAGATCCGCGCCCCGCAGCAGCTTGGGCAGCTCGGCCCAGACCCGCGTGACGCCCTCCCGGAAGAAGTCGATCGTCTCGGCGAGCTGCAACGGCTGCGGCCGGTTGTTGAGCAACCACCGCGTCCCCCGCTCGACGAGCCGCCGCGAGTGCAGCCGGATCCGGGTCTGGACACCCGCGTCGACCGTGTTGTCGAGCGCCTCGACGGCGTCCCACACCTCGCTGGAGTTGAAGATCGCACGGGCCGCGGTCTGCGCCCGGACGATCTCCTCCAGGGAGGCCCCGGTCTCCTCGCGGAGCCGGTGCAGGAAGCTCGTACCACCGGTGTTGACCGTGTCGTTGACCAGCACGGTCGTGACGATCTCGCGCGACAGCGGATGGTTGTCGATCTGCTCGATGAACTGCTCGCGCAGCGCGGTCGGGAAGTACGCGTGCAGCAGGCTCCGCAGATACACGTCGTCGGGCAGCGACGTGTGCAGCAGCTCGTCGGAGACCGTGATCTTCGTGTACGCGAGGAGGACGGCCGTCTCCGGCGAGGTGAGGCCCTGCCCGGTGCCGAGCCGCTCCCGGATCTGCCGGTCGGTCGGCAGGAACTCCAGCGCCCGGTCCAGATGACCCTCGCGGACCAGGTGGCGCATGAAGCGCTGCTGGGCGTGGAGCATGTCCTTGGACTGGGCGAGCGCGTTGGCCAGGGCCGTGTTCTGCGCGTAGTTGTTGCGCAGGACGAGCGCGCCGACCTCGTCGGTCATCTGGGCGAGCAGCTTGTTGCGCTGCTTGACGGTCATGTCGCCGTCCGCGACGACCGTGTTGAGCAGGATCTTGATGTTCACCTCGTGGTCGGAGGTGTCCACGCCCGCGCTGTTGTCGATGGCGTCCGTGTTGACCTTGCCGCCGGCCTGCGCGAACTCGATGCGGCCGAGCTGGGTGAGACCGAGGTTGCCGCCCTCGCCGACGACCTTGACCCGGAGGTCTGCGCCGTCCACGCGGATCGCGTCGTTGGCCTTGTCGCCGACGTCCGCGTGCGACTCGGTCGACGCCTTCACGTACGTACCGATGCCGCCGTTCCACAGCAGGTCGACCTGCGCCTTGAGGATCGCCCGCATCAGGTCGGCGGGGGTCATCTTGGTGATGTTGCCCTCGATGCCGAGGGCCTCGCGGATGTGGCTGTTGAGCTGGATGGCCTTGGCCGTACGGGGGAAGATGCCGCCGCCCTGCGACAGCAGCGTCTTGTCGTACTCCTCCCAGGAGGAGCGGGGCAGCTCGAACAGCCTGCGCCGCTCCGCGTACGACGTCTCCGCGACCGGGTTCGGGTCGATGAAGATGTGCCGGTGGTCGAAGGCGGCGACCAGCCGGATGTGCTCGCTGAGCAGCATGCCGTTGCCGAACACGTCACCGGACATGTCGCCCACGCCGACGACCGTGAAGTCCTCGGTCTGCGTGTTGACGGCCAGCTCCCGGAAGTGCCGCTTGACGGACTCCCAGGCGCCGCGGGCGGTGATGCCCATCTTCTTGTGGTCGTAGCCGGCCGAGCCGCCGGAGGCGAAGGCGTCCCCGAGCCAGAAGTTGTAGCTCTCCGCGACGCCGTTGGCGATGTCGGAGAACGTCGCCGTGCCCTTGTCCGCGGCGACGACGAGGTACGTGTCGTCCTCGTCGTGCCGTACGACGTCGGCGGGCGGTACGACCTCGCCGGCCACCATGTTGTCGGTGATGTCGAGCAGCGCCGAGATGAAGGTCTTGTAGCTGCGGATGCCCTCGGCCAGCCAGGCGTCGCGGTCCACGGCCGGGTCCGGCAGCTGCTTGGCGACGAAGCCGCCCTTGGCGCCGACGGGCACGATGACGGTGTTCTTGACCATCTGCGCCTTGACCAGGCCGAGGATCTCGGTCCGGAAGTCCTCACGCCGGTCGGACCAGCGCAGCCCGCCTCGCGCGACCTTGCCGAACCTGAGGTGGACGCCCTCGACGCGCGGCGAGTACACCCAGATCTCGTACGCCGGACGCGGCGCGGGCAGGTCCGGGATGGCCTGCGGGTCGAACTTCATGGAGACGTACGTGTGCGGCTCGCCGCCGCCCGCCTCCTGGAAGAAGTTCGTACGCAGGGTCGCCTTGATGACGGTGAGGAAGGAGCGGAGGATCCGGTCCTCGTCCAGGCTGGCGACCTGGTCGAGGGCGGCGTCCAGCTCCTCCAGAAGGGCGTCGGTCAGTTCGAGGCCGGCGCGCTGGCGATCCGGCGACATCCGCGCCTCGAAGAGCGAGACGAGCAGCCGGGTGGTGTGGACGTTGTTGCGGAGGGTGTCCTCCATGTAGTCCTGGCTGAACGTCGAACCGGCCTGCCGCAGGTACTTGGCGTACGCGCGCAGCACCATCGCCTGCCGCCAGTTCAGCCCGGCGCTCAGGACGAGCGAGTTGAAGCCGTCGTTCTCGGCCTGCCCGGTCCAGGTCGCCGAGAAGGCCTCCTGGAACCGCTCGCGGCCGTCGTCACCGAGGTGGTCGCCGTTGCCGCTGCCCGTCTTGGGCAGGCGCAGGCCGAAGTCGTAGATCCACGCGGACGCGCGGTCCGAGCAGCGCAGCTCGTACGGGCGCTCGTCGGTGACCTCGACGCCGAGGCGGGTGAGGACCGGCAGGACGGCGGAGAGGGAGACCGACTCCCCGGTGCGGTAGATCTTGAAACGGCGCTCGCCGGGGGCGGCCCCCACCGGCTCGTACAGGCTGAGCGCGAAGTTCTTGCCGTTGCCGAGCTTCTCCAGGTGGACCAGGTCGGCGACCGCGGTGCGCGGGTTGTGGTCGGCCTTGTAGCCCTCGGGGATGGCGTTGCCGTACCGGCGCAGCAGTTCGGCCGCGCGCTCCTCGCCGCACTCCGCGTTCAGTGCCTCGGCGAAACCGTCGGCCCAGGAGCGGGCGGCCTCGACGAGCCGCGCCTCGATGCGGTCCTTGTCGGCGTCGCTGAGCTGCGGCAGCTCGGTGCCCTGCGGGACCCGGACCACGAAGTGCAGCCGGGAGAGGATCGACTCGGTGTTCCAGGCGGTGAAGTCGACGCTGATGCCGCCGAGCTCCTCCTTCAGGATGTCGATGATCCGCAGGCGCACGCCGGTGGTGTAGCGGTCGCGCGGGAGGTAGACGAGCGCCGAGTAGTAGCGCCCGTACTCGTCCTGCCGCAGGTAGAGCCGCAGGCGCCGCCGCTCCTGGAGGTACAGGACGGAGGTGACGATCGACCGCAGCTCGTCGGGCGGGGTCTGGAAGAGCTCGTCGCGCGGGTACGTCTCCAGGATCTGGAGGAGGTCGCGCCCGTCGTGGCTGTTGGGCGAGAAGCCGGCGCCCTTGAGGACCTCCGCGACCTTGCGCCGGACGACGGGGACGCGGCGGACGGACTCGGTGTACGCGGCGGAGGAGAAGAGGCCCAGAAAACGGCGCTCGCCGATGACGTTGCCGTCCTGGTCGAACTTCTTCACGCCGACGTAGTCGAGGTAGGAGGGCCGGTGCACGGTGGCGCGGCTGTTGGCCTTGGTGAGGACCAGGAGCTTGTGCTCGCGGGCCTTGGCCCGGGCGTCGGCGGGCAGCCGCTCGAAGGACGGGCTGACCGGGTGGCTCTCGTCGGTCGCGTGGTGCGGATCGGAGCGCAGGATGCCGAGTCCGGTGCCGGGGACGGCGGCGAGCGAGTCGTCCTCGCGCAGCTCGTACTCCCGGTATCCGAGGAAGGTGAAGTGGTCGTCCGCGAGCCAGCGCAGCAGCTCACGGGCCTCCTCCACCTCCTGGTCGCGCAGGTCGTCGGCGGTCGGCTCGGTGGGCAGCTCGTCGGCGATGCGCAGCGCGGAGTCGCGCATCTTCTCCCAGTCCTCGACGGCCTCACGGGCGTCGGACAGGACGCGCACCAGGTCAGCGGTGATCTGCTTCAGATCGGCGCGGTCGGTCTCACGGTCGATCTCGACGTGGATCCAGGACTCGACGAAGGCGTCGTGGGGCAGCTCGCCGGCGGGCCGGGTCTTCAGGACCTCGATGAGCTTGCCGGTGAGGTCGCGCCGCACGATGACCTGCGGGTGGATGACGACATGGATCCCGCGGCCCTGCCGGGACAGCTCGTTGGTCACGGAGTCGACGAGGAAGGGCATGTCGTCCGTGACGACCTCGACGACGGAGTGGCTGCAGGTCCAGCCGATCTCCTCGACCGTCGGGGTGTGGACTCTTACGTTGGCCGTGCCCTGAGGTCGGTTCTCGGCCAGCCGGTAGTGCGAGAAGGCGGCTCCGAAGACGTCGTCCGGGTCTCGGTCGGTGAGGTCTTCAGGGGCGGTGTGCAGGTAGTAGCGCTGGAGGAACGCGAGCAGGGTGTCCTGGTCGGGAGCGCTCGCGCCCGTCTTCCCGGTCGGCAGGTGAAGATTCCCCCCGACAGGGCTGTTCTCAGCTACCCGGGCGGCCCGTTCGAGCAGCTCGGCCTTGGCTTCGTCCAGCTTGGTCTGCATTGTCCTCTGGCTCCTGTCGCGCGCCGTTGCGTGACGTCGTAGAACGTGAAGTGACGTAGCGCCGCGACGCGGGGTGTCCGGTCTCGTTCGACGCTATGCCGCGATGAGAGATGAGCGGGGCGTTATCGGCCATTCTTGGCGGCTCCGGAGGCTGTGACGCTGCTCTCGGTGCACCTGCGCCTGCCGCGTATGCGGTGGTTTCTGCGCTTCCCCGCCCGGGGAGACCAGCGACCGCCCGGTCACGGATGTCGTCCGTGCGTTCCGGGCGCAGGGCAGGGGCGACAAGGCCCCCGCGACGTATCGCGCTGATCACGGCACAAGGCTATCGCTCTCCACGGGGCCCCCGTCATGAGCCGTATGTGTACAAAAGAGGGGTCCCCTTTTTGACACTCTGCACAGTTTCCCCCGCCCCGGGGAGCGGCCTGCGGGCAAAGCCTCAGGCCGCCAACCGCTCGGCCTCCGCGACGGCCTCCTCCAGGCTGTCCACCACGGGCACCCCGACGCCCTCAAGGCTGGCCCGGCTGTGCGACCCGCCGGTGTAGAGCACGGCCCGCGCGCCCACGTGCAGCGCCGCGACCGCGTCGTCCGCCGCGTCCCCGATCACCACCGTACGAGCGGGCTCCACGCCCGTCAGCGCTCCCACATGGCGGACCATGTGCTCGGCCTTGCTGCCCCCGGACGGCCCGGTCCGCCCGTCCACCCGTATGAAATGGGGCTCGATCCCGAACCCCCGCACCAACGGGACGAGCTCGTCGTGCCCGTACATGCTCAGGATCGACTGACTGCGACCGGCCGACGCCCACTCGGCGAGCAGCCCCGGCACCCCGTCGGTGAGCCCGCAGCCCACCCGGTGCTCGGTGTAGTACCGGTGGAAGGTCACGTCCATGACCTCCCACTCCTCGTCCGTGGGCAGCCGCCCTATCAGCCGCTCGTAGAACTTCGGCACCGGTACGCAGTACAGCTCCCGGTAGCGCTCCAGCGTGATCGGTTCCATGCCCAGCTCGGCGAACGCCGCGTTCGTCGCGCCGATGATCGCCGTGTTGTCGTGGAACAGGGTTCCGTTCCAGTCCCAGACAATGTGTGCCGCTCCGTGCATCCCCATACCAAAAAAATACCCGGCCACACTGACAACACATCCTGCGTGCTTCCGCGCGCGCCCCCAAAAGCCGTGACCGGGCGGCCGGGCCCGTCAGTCGCCCAGCCCCACCAGGTTCGGAATCTCCTGCGTGGCGAACCACAGCAGCACGTGGTCCTCGGCCCCGTCCACGACGAACTGCGCGTCGTCGTCACCCCGGTCGGCCGCGCCCAGCACGTCCACGGCCGCCGTCACGTCCGCCTCGGCCTCGTCCGAGTCGAGATGCACGGCCGCAGCCTTGGCCAGCGCCACGGCCCCGCCGACCCGCACCTCACCGAGCGCCGAGTGATCGAGCCCCCGGTCGGGGTCGGCGACCGCGGCCCCGTCCGGCACGTCCACGGCGACGACGACGCGCCGGCGCGGGGCTCCGGGGTCGAGCGCGACCAGCCGCAGGGAAGCGAGCGCGGCCCGGTTCAGCGCCGCGTACTCAAGTTCCTCGATGTCGTCGGACAGGTACCACTCCCGCAGCGCGGGCGTGACGGCGTACGCGACGAAGGGCCCCGACCCCAGCTCACCCGTCTTGTACGCCTCGGCGAGACCGGAGAGGGTCAGGGGGACGTAGACGCGCATGGCTGGCCGCTTTCGTAGTCGGATCCGGCAATCGGATCGCGTGGTCGGATCTCACTGCCGGGTTTCACCGTCGGAGGCCTCCAAGAGGGTGGCTTCGCGTCTCCCGGAGGGCCTTCAGGATACGTGCGGGCGTCCCCTTTCGAGTCCCGGCCGCCCCTCCGGAGGCGTCCACCACGGGCCTCGCACATCACCCGGTACACCCCGGCCCCGCCAAGCCTCCTGCCCTTCCCCGTCACCCTGATAGGTGAAGATTCCGGCGCCCCCGACGCGCGCCCAGCGTCCTTGCGGCTGCCCACCCCGGCCTCGTACAAGATCCCCAACGGAAAGTTACCGACCGGTATCCAGTCGGTCCGACGGAATGGGGCTCCCGCCATGAACAAGGTGATGACCAGGACGAAGCGCACCACGGGCGCCCCGGGCACCCGCCCACCCGTACGCCACGACACGCGCCGCCCGGGCGGCG
>NZ_LIQZ01000156.1 GCF_001418655.1 Streptomyces phaeochromogenes
TCGACGTCGACGGGGATCCCGGGCTCGAAGCGAACGGCGGTGCCGGCGGCGACGTTGAGCCGCTTGCCGCGCGCTGCGGCGCGGTCGAAGTCCAGACCGGGGTTGGCCTCGGCGAAGTGGTAGTGGGAGCCGACCTGAACGGGCCGGTCGGCGGCGTTGAGGACGGTGAGCCGGGTGACCTCAAGGCCTTCGTTGAAGGCGACGGGTCCGTCGGCGAACAGGATCTCTCCGGGAATCATGGCTGCCGCTCCCCCGTCAGACGATCGGGTCGTGGACGGTGACGAGCTTGGTGCCGTCCGGGAAGGTGGCCTCCACCTGGACGTCGTGGATCATCTCGGGGATGCCCTCCATGACGTCCTCGCGGGTGAGGATCTTCCGCCCGGAGGCCATGAGTTCGGCCACGGTGCGGCCGTCCCGGGCCCCTTCGAGGATGTGTGAGGTGATCAGGGCGACGGCCTCGGGGTGGTTGAGCTTCAGCCCCCGGGCGCGGCGCTTCTCGGCCACATCGGCGGCCACATGGATGAGCAGCCTCTCCTGCTCGTGCGGCGTCAGTTGCACGGCGTCCACCTCACAGTCCTCGCTCCGGACCGTGCGGGGTCCGGTTGCCGCAGCCACCACGAAGGATTCGGATGCAGTACGCGACTGCGGTACGCGGCCGGAATGCGCGACTCTGCGCGTCCCGGGCTGCGAAAACCCCTGGTGACATGGTGGTGCAGGCTAGTTGCGCGGGATTTCAGGGACGTTAACCGCCGCGCGGGGATTTGCACGGGGACCACGGAGAACGAGCCGACCGGCGGACCTGGTCGTCGGTCCGTGCCGCACACCCGGACCGGTCGGCGTCAGCGCGGCGACTCCATGCTCATCAACCCCCGCAGACCGTCCTGGATCACCTCGACCGGCGCCGAGCCGAAGAGCGCCTGCTGGGCGGCGAACCCCTGTGCGGTGGCGATCATGGTCCTGGCGACGTGGTCGGCGGGGATGTCCGCGCGCATCACCCCGGCCTCCTGATAGCCCTCGACGACCTTCACCCAGGCCTCGCGCACGGTGACGAAGCCCGTGCGCAGCACCTGCGACAGCTCGCTGTCACGGAGTGTCTCCGTCCAGACCTGGATCATCAGCCGGGGGAAGGATGCCTCCCCGTCCCACGCCAGCCCGTGCTTCGCCTCACCGCCCCCGNNTACGTCCGGCGGCGGGGGCGGAGTCTGCCGGGCGGCCTCTTCGAAGGCCTCGCGAATACCTCCGAGGACCTCGGTGACGATGGCCGCGATCAGCTCGTCCTTGCCGCTGAAGTAGCGGTACACCGCGCCCGCCGAGAGGTCCACCTCCTTCAGCACGTCCTGCATCGACGTGGCATGGAACCCGTTGAGGGCGAAGCAGCGGGCCGCGCCGTCGAGGATCTGGCGGCGACGGGCGTCGAGGTGTGCCTGGGATACACGAGCCATGACCGAAATCTAAAACGAACATTCATTCTTGACAAGTCGCGGCACCCGCAGGACAGTGACGGAGCAAGCAAAACGAACGATCCTTCTTTTTAGTGGAACCGCTCGCCCGCACCCACACACCAAGCACCCACAACCACACCCACACCCACACCCCAAGGGAAGAGACCATGTCCGCCGAATCCGCTACGCACACCGGGACCGCGCCAGCACGCGCACCGCAGTCGTCACAGCCGTCACAGTCGCCGCAGCAGCCGCCCCCGTCGTCGCACGGCCGCCATGTCGTCGCCGTCGTCGTACTGGTGCCCGTGCTGGTGGCCCTCGCCCTGTGGGCCTTCGCCTGGCCCGCGGCCCGTACCGCGCCGCG
>NZ_LIQZ01000157.1 GCF_001418655.1 Streptomyces phaeochromogenes
ACCCCCGCACGTCAAGTGCACCCCGTGGACGAGGTCCCACCCGTCCGCCACCTCGCCGCCTTCGGCCTGCAGCACGTCCTCGCGATGTACGCGGGCGCGGTCGCGGTCCCGCTGATCGTCGGCAGCGCGATGAAGCTGTCGCCGGCGGACATGGCGTACCTGATCACCGCCGACCTGCTGCTGTGCGGCATCGCGACGCTCATCCAGTGCGTCGGCTTCTGGCGTTTCGGCGTGCGGCTCCCGATCATGCAGGGCTGCACCTTCGCGGCCGTGTCGCCGATGGTGCTGATCGGAACGGGTGGTGGCGGACTGCCCGCGATCTACGGGTCGGTGATCGTCGCCGGGCTGGCGATCATCCTGCTGGCGCCGGTCTTCGGGAAGCTGCTGCGGTTCTTCCCGCCGCTCGTCACGGGCACGGTGATCCTGATCATCGGGCTCTCGCTGTTGCCGGTGGCGGGCAACTGGGCGGCCGGCGGGGTGGGTTCACCGGACTTCGGCGAGCCGAAGAATCTCGCGCTCGCGGGCTTCGTCCTTGCGGTCGTACTCGCCGTGCAGCGGTTCGCGCCGGTCTTCCTGAGCCGGATCGCGGTACTGCTCGGCATCGCGGTGGGGCTCGCGGTCGCCGTGCCGTTCGGCTTCACGGACTTCGACGGGGTCGGGGACGCGGACTGGCTCGGCATCAGCACTCCGTTCCACTTCGGTGCCCCCACCTTCGAGGCGTCGGCGATCGCGTCGATGCTGGTCGTGGCGCTGGTGACGATGACGGAGACGACCGGTGACTTCATCGCGGTCGGCGAGATGACCGACCGGAGGATCGAGCCCCGCTCGCTCGCCGACGGTCTGCGCGCGGACGGGCTGTCCACGGTCCTCGGCGGTGTCTTCAACACGTTCCCGTACACGGCGTACGCGCAGAACGTCGGTCTCGTCGGCATGACAAGGGTCCGCAGCCGCTGGGTGGTCGCCACCGCGGGCGGCATCCTCGTCCTGCTCGGCCTGCTGCCCAAGCTGGGCGCGGTGGTCGCGGCCATACCGGCTCCGGTGCTCGGCGGCGCGGGCCTGGTCATGTTCGGCACGGTCGCCGCGAGCGGGCTGCGGACGCTGGCCCAGGTCGACTTCAAGGGCAACAACAACCTGACGGTGGTGGCCGTTTCGGTCGCCATCGGCATGCTGCCCGTCGGCGTACCGACGGTGTACGCGAAGTTCCCCGACTGGTTCCAGACGGTGATGAACAGCGGTATCAGCGCGGGCTGCCTCACCGCGATCGTGCTGAACCTGCTCTTCAACCACCTTCCCTCGAAGGGCGGTTCAGCTGCCCCCGAGGCGGACGGCCTGGCGAGCGGCGGCGGCGAGGACACTGTCGAGAAGCCCCGGGAAGAGATCGTCTAGGGCGTCCCGCCGCAGCCCGTTCATCTTGGCGGTGCCCCGGTAGACCTGCCGGATCACGCCCGCCTCGCGCAGCACCCGGAAGTGGTGCGTGGTCGTGGACTTGGTGACGGGCAGGTCGAAGTGCGAACAGGAGAGCTCGTCGCCGTCGGCGGCGAGCTCTCGCACGACCAGCAGCCGCATCGGGTCGGAGAGCGCGTGCAGCACGGCCTCCAGCCGGATCTCCGTGCGCTCGGGGTGCGGGAGGTCGCGGCTGCTGGTGGGGGCGGCGGTCGTCACGGCGGCTCCAGTCCGTCGGGGCCGGAGATCTGGGGTCCGAGGTCTCCGGAGAACCTCATTGTACGAGAGGTCTCGTAGTTTGACATCTGCCGTACTACGATGCCTATCGTACGAGTCGTTACCCGGCCCCGTCACGAATTGGAGTCCGCCGTGAGCGCGCTCTTCGAGCCCTACACCCTGCGCGATCTGACCGTCCCGAACCGGGTCTGGATGCCGCCGATGTGCCAGTACTCGGCCGCGCCGGAGGGCCCCACGACGGGCGCCCCGAACGACTGGCACTTCGCGCACTACGCGGCGCGTGCCGCCGGCGGGACCGGCCTGATCATCGTCGAGGCCACCGCGGTCAGCCCCGAGGGCCGGATCTCGCCGTACGACCTGGGCATCTGGAACGACACCCAGGTCGAGGCGTTCCGGCGGATCACGCGGTTCCTGGTGTCCCAGGGCACGGTTCCCGCGATCCAGCTCGGGCACGGCGGCCGCAAGGCCTCGACCGACCGCCCCTGGAAGGGCGGCGCGCCCGTCGGCCCGGACGCGTACGGCTGGCAGCCGCTCGGGCCCAGCCCGGTCGGCTTCGACGAGAACCACCCCGTGCCGACCGAGCTCACGGTGGACGGGATCAAGGAGATCGTCGGCCAGTTCGCCGACGCCGCGCGGCGGGCGCTGGACGCCGGCTTCGAGATCGCCGAGATCCACGGCGCGCACGGCTACCTGGTCGGTGAGTTCCTCTCCCCGCACTCCAACCGGCGCACGGACGCGTACGGCGGCTCGTACGAGAACCGTGTGCGCTTCGCCCTCGAAGTCGTGGACGCCGTGCGCGAGGTGTGGCCGGACGACAAGCCGCTGTTCTTCCGTATCTCGGCCACCGACTGGCTGGAGGAGAACGGCTGGACGGCCGACGACACGGTCCGCTTCGCCGCCGAACTGACCGCCCACGGCGTGGACCTGCTCGACGTCTCCACGGGCGGCAACGCGTCCGGCGTACGCATCCCCGTCGGGCCCGGCTACCAGGTGCCCTTCGCGGCGCGCGTCAAGGCCGAGACGTCGATGGCCGTCGCCGCCGTCGGTCTCATCACCGATGTCGAGCAGGCCGAGAAGATCGTCGCCAACGGTGAGGCGGACGCCGTCCTGCTCGGCCGGGAGCTGCTGCGCAACCCCTCGTGGGCCCGGCACGCGGCCCGCGAACTCGGGGGCGATGTGCACGTGCCGGACCAGTACCACCGCTCGGTCTGACGGTCCCGCCTCGGGCGGGAACTTGCCTCTGACGCGAGTTGCCTGCGGCGCGGCCTACTTCTGGCGGCCGAGCCAGTCCGTGAAGCTCGTCCCGGCGACGTGGGCGTCGGGGCCGGGCAGCAGCTCGCGCCCCTGGGGGTGCGCGCCGAAGTAGCCGACGGACTCGTCGGTGACGACCTCACGCGGGTCCTTCTCGGCTGCCAGGCCCGTGCGGACGAACTCGTCGAGGTGGAGCTCCTCGGGGCCCGCCACCTCGGTGGTCCCGTTCAGCGGAGCCGCCTCGGCGGCCAGGGCGACCGCCGCGACCACGTCGTCGGACGCGAGCGGCTGGAGGAGCGAGGAGGGCAGCCGGACCGTGTCGCCCTCGGTGGATCCGGCCGCGATGCCCTTCACGAACTCGAAGAACTGCGTGGCACGGACGATGGTGTACGGGATTCCGGAGCCCTTGATCAGCTCCTCCTGGGCGACCTTGGCGCGCAGGTAGCCCGAGTCGGGCAGCTGTTCGCTCCCGACGACCGACAGCGCGACGTGGTGTCCCACGCCCGCCGCGGCCTCGGCCGCGACGAGGTTGCCGGTGGACGTGCGGAAGAACTCCAGCACCGCGCTGTCCTCGAAGGAGGGCGAGTTGGACACGTCGACGACGACCGAGGCGCCCTTGAGCGCGTCGTCCAGCCCCTCGCCCGTGATGCTGTTGACGCCGGTGTTCGGGGAGGCGGGCAGAACCTCGTGGCCGTCCGCCCTGAGCCTTTCCACCAGCTTCGACCCGATGAGCCCAGTGCCGCCGATGACTACGATCTTCATGGTGCAACCCTTCCGGTTTCGTCCGACGGAATCGGACCTGCTGACCAGGTGGACCGGACAGGGTTCGCGTTTGTGACAGCCGGATTCCGGATCTACGGGACCTGCGGGGCCTCGCGTGATCCCGACCTCGACCGGACATACCCGTCGAGCTTGGCGGGGTTCATCACCCACATGATCCGCTCGATGCCCCGCACGGAGGCGTCGACGGCCAGCAGGGCGACGGCCCGTCCCTCGTGGGAGACGAGCACCGCCGGGCGGCCGTTCGCCTCGGCCCACTCGACCTCGGCACCGGGCCAGAACCTCGGCGCGAAGGCCGCCAGGTACTTGGCGACGCGCGAATTGCCGAGCACCGGGATCCTCGACGCGCCACGTACTCCCCCGCCGTCCGAGTAGCTGACGACGTCCTCGGCGAGCAGCTCTTCGAGTGCCGCGAGGTCACCCGTCCGCGCCGCCGCCAGGAAGGCTTCGAGCAGCCGCCGGTGCTCGCCCGCGCCCACCGGCTCCCGCCGCTCGGCGGCCAAGTGCCGGCGCGCCCGGCTGACCAGCTGACGGGCGTTGGCCTGCCCCGTTTCGAGGATGGCGGCGATCTGCTCGTACGGGTAGTCGAACGCCTCGCGGAGGACGTAGGCCGCCCGTTCCGTCGGCGTCAGCTTCTCCAGGACGAGGAGCACCGCGAGCTCCACCGCCTCGCCCCGTTCGGCCCCCACCTGCGGGTCGGCGCTCGTGTCCACCGGTTCGGGAAGCCACGGGCCTACGTACGTCTCGCGGCGCACGCGTGCGGACTGGGCGACGTTGATCGCCAGGCGGGTCGTCACGGTGGCGAGATAGGCGGGCGGGTCCAGGACGACCGTGCGGTCCGTCGACTGCCAGCGCAGCCAGGCCTCCTGGACGACGTCCTCGGCCTCCGCCGCGCTGCCGAGCATGCGGTAGGCGATGCCGAACAGCTGCCGCCGCACTCCGACGAAGACGGTCGCTGCCTCGTCCAGCGTGCTCTTCCCGGGAGGCTCCGAATGCGTCGCCTCCTCTACGGCTCCCACCGGCTGGTCCGAACCCGTCGCCCCGGCTCTCTCCGGAGGTTCCGAACTCATCGCTGCTGCTGCCTCCGGCCGGTCTGAACGCGTCGCTGCCCCTGCCTCCGGCTGGTCCGAACGCATCGCCGCCGCTGCCTCCGCCTCCGTGAGCCGCTCCGTGAACGTGCGGATTGTTTCACGGGGCACACGACGTGCCGCGGGAGGCCGCGGTGTTCACGCCAAACGCGGGCCGCATCCTCGGTCGGCCTCTCATCAGCCGGTCTTCCAGCCCCACTGGGGACCGACCCGCTCCCACTCCGTGTCCCACTGGTCCATCCGCCGCCGCTCCAGACGGCCGCGGACCACCCGCCCGCCACCGAAGGGCACGGCCGCGGCGCTCACTCCGATCAGAATGCCGATCATCGCCGCCCGCAGAGCGGCCTGGGCCTCCGTCGCGGGCCTGGTGACGAGGAGCCCGTCGGGGTCTGTCCACACGGTGACCGGGGTGCCGGCCGTGCTGCCGGGGTCGACCCGGGTCTGGCCCTCGTGGGCCGAACCGTCGGGCGCGGTCCAGCGGACCTTCGCCCACACCCGCTCCACACCGGCCTCTCTGGTGCCGGGCGCCCGCTCGGTGAGCAGTGCGGGTACGGGCCGCCACTCGACGCGCTCCCTGGCGAGGGTGCGCTCGACCGACTGCGCCGCCGCCAGCCCCGCGACCATCCCGGCGAGCAGCACGAGCAGCCAGGTGACGAGCACGGCCCAGGCCTCCAGCCTGTCGCTGCGGCGCCGCAGCGGATTGGGCCACCACCGCCACAGCAACGCCCTCGGACCTCGTAACGCCGCCATCGCGGGCCCTCCTCATCACCAGCAGACCGACGCCCTCCCATACGAACGCCGCCGCCCTGTTGCTCACGAGACGTACCCCACATCGGAGGCACCGCCGAAGAAACGTTCTGACCTGCGCAGATGTCGCGTCCGGGGGTGACTGTCAGTGCCGGGGTGCAAACTGGCCGATATCTGAGACAACGACGTCCGGAGGTGGCCGGCATGGCCGAGGTACTGCTCACGGTAGGCACACGCAAGGGACTGTTCATCGGGCGGAGGCGCGGCGGCGCCTGGGAGTTCGACGACAGTCCGTATTTCAACGCTCAGGCGGTCTATTCGGTCGCGATCGACACCCGTGGTGAGGTGCCGCGGCTCCTCGTCGGCGGCGACAGCGCGCACTGGGGCCCCTCCGTGTTCCACTCGGACGACCTGGGCCGCACGTGGACCGAGCCGGCCAAGGCCGCCGTCAAGTTCCCCCAGGACACGGGCGCTTCGCTGGAGCGCGTATGGCAGCTGCACCCGGCGGCGGCCGAACCGGACGTGGTGTACGCGGGCACGGAACCGGCGGCGCTGTACCGCTCGACGGACCGCGGCGAGTCATTCGAGCTCGTCCGTCCCCTCTGGGAGCACCCCACCCGCTCGAAGTGGGTGCCCGGTGGCGGCGGAGAGGGCCTCCACACCGTCCTCACCGACGCGCGCGACCCGCGCGCGGTGACGGTCGCCGTCTCCACGGCCGGCGTCTTCCGCACGAAGGACGGCGGGGAGAGCTGGCAGCCGTCCAACTCCGGTGTCTCGGCGGTGTTCCTGCCGGATCCGAACCCGGAGTTCGGCCAGTGCGTGCACAAGGTCGCGCAGGACCCGACGACCCCTGACCGCCTGTATCTGCAGAACCATTGGGGCGTCTACCGCAGCGACGACGGCGGGGCGCAGTGGACGGACATCGGCGAGGGTCTGCCGTCCACGTTCGGCTTCGCCGCGGCTGCCCATCCGCATCGCGGTGACACCGCCTATGTCTTTCCGATCAACGCCGACTCGGACCGGGTTCCCGCGGACCACCGATGCCGTGTCTTCCGCACGGCGGACGCGGGCAAGAGCTGGGAGCCGCTCTCGGCGGGGCTGCCGCAGGAGGACCACTACGGCACGGTGCTGCGCGACGCCATGTGCACGGACGACGCGGACCCGGCGGGCGTGTACTTCGGCAATCGCAACGGCGAAGTGTTCGCGTCGGCGGACGACGGGGACAGCTGGCAGCAGCTGGCGTCCCATCTGCCGGACGTCCTCTGCGTACGGGCCGCGGTGATCGATTGAGCCCCGGGACCGAGCCGGGCCCCGCCACCCTCCGGGGCCCCAACACCCGTTGCTGTCACCGCACATACCACCCAGGGCCGGGCGGCGACCACCGGTTGATCAACCATGCGCGTACGGCAGTAGGGTGACGCCGTGGCACCACGACCTCTGCATGAAATCGTCGAACAGGGCTGGGCGAAGGCCCTCGAACCCGTGGCCGGGCGGATCGCCGAGATGGGGGACTTCCTGCGCGCGGAGATCGCCGCGGGACGCACCTACCTCCCCGCGGGCCCGAACGTGCTCCGCGCCTTCCAGCAACCCTTCGACGACGTCCGGGTCCTCATCGTCGGCCAGGACCCCTATCCGACCCCGGGACACGCGGTGGGGCTGTCGTTCTCGGTCGCACCCGAGGTGCGTCCGCTGCCCGGCAGTCTCATCAACATCTACCGGGAGCTGACCACCGACCTGGGCCTGCCCCCGCCGACGAACGGCGATCTGACCCCCTGGACCCAGCAGGGCGTGCTCTTGCTCAACAAGGCGCTGACCACGGCCCCGCGCAAGCCGGCCGCCCACCGCGGCAAGGGCTGGGAGGAGGTCACCGAGCAGGCGATACGGGCACTGGCCGCGCGGGGGCGTCCGCTGGTGTCGATCCTGTGGGGGCGCGACGCCCGCAATCTCCGGCCGCTGCTGGGCGATCTGCCGTCGGTGGAGTCGTCGCATCCGTCACCGATGTCGGCGGACCGCGGCTTCTTCGGTTCGCGTCCGTTCAGCCGCGCCAACGACCTGTTGACCCGCCAGGGCGGCGCCCCCGTGGACTGGCGGCTGCCGTGACCCGTCCCGGCGGGACGTCGGGGGTGCCTGGGGTGTCGGGCGTACTCGCTGTGGATTCCGGGGGTTCGGGGCTGCGTGTCGTCCTGGCCGTCGACGGCGGCCGGGTCACGGCTCCGCTGACCTCCAGGGAGCCGGTGCGCACCGGCCCTCGCGGCATCGACGCCGGGCATCTCCTCGAACAACTGGTGCCGATGGCCCGGCGGTTGACGGCCGAGACGGGGGTCGAGGGGCTCCGGGCGATCGCGATCGGCGCCGCCGGTCTCACCACCCTGGGCGATTCGCTGCGCGCCGAGTTGCCGTCGGCGCTGGCCCGCGAACTCGGCGTACGGAGACTCGCGCTGGTCGCCGACGCCGTCACCGCGTACACGGGTGCGCTGGGGCAGCGGGTGGGCGCCGTCGTCGCGGCCGGCACGGGGATGATCGCGATCGGCACGGACCTGAAGAGCTGGCGCAGGGCGGACGGCTGGGGCCATCTGCTCGGCGACTGCGGCAGCGGCGCGTGGATCGGGCGGGCCGGACTCGAGGCGGCCCTGCGCGCCGACGACGGACGGCCCGGCGGCTCGGCCGCGCTCCTCGGCCGCGCCGAGGAGATGTTCGGCTCGGCCTCGGCGCTGCCTGGACAGCTCTACCCGCGCTCGGACCGTCCCGCCGTGCTGGCGTCCTTCGCACCCGAGGTGGCCGCCTGCGCCGGCGACGACCCGGTGGCGGCGGACATCCTGGCCGCCGCCGCCCGGCACATCGCCGACTCGGCAGCCGCGGTGTGCCCGGACGAGGCACCGGGAGAAAGCCAGGTCGCCCTCACGGGTGGTCTCTTCAGGATGGGCGACCCCCTCCTCGTACCGTTGCGGGCCGCCCTGGCGGAGCGGCTGCCGCACGCCCGGCAGGTCCCGGCGGCGGGCGACCCGCTCGACGGCGCCGTACGCATCGCCGTCGACCTGGCCGACGACCGGCTGACGCTGCCGCGCGACGAGAGCATGCTGTACGTCGTGACGGACGCCGCGGAGCCCCCGGACTCCCGCCGGCCGACGCACGCCCCTTGATCGGTGGACAGCCAGTGAGATCAATCCGTACGTAACTCATCAGACAAAACCGGACGGATACCGCTCACCTGCACCCTCCCCGAACAGGGGAGCCCAGGAAACCAGTAACATTCGGCGCCATGAGCTCCCCCACTGGGCCCGCGTCCGGCCTGCCAGTACGAATGCCGCGACCCCGCCAGCCCGGCCGGCACCGCCGACCGGAACCGTTGGCGGCTCCCGAGGGCGCGCCCGCGCTCGTCCTCGCGGTGCCGGGCCTGCCCAGCGCCGCCACCCGCAGCCTCGCCGAGGAGGTCGTGAGCATCGCACGCTCCGAGCTCCCCGGCCTCGACGGCCGGATCGGGTACCTCGACGGGGACGACTCGGAGTTCCCCACGCTCCAGTCCGTGCTCGCGCACGCCTCCGAGGAGCGCGTCGCGCGCTTCGAGCAGGCCCGTGCCGCCGGTGTGGACGCGGTGGAGCCCGACGGTCCGGTCGCCGTGGTCGTGCCGCTGCTCGCGGGTCCGGACGGCGCGCTGCTGCGCCGGGTCCGCCAGGCCGTCATGGACAGCCGCGTGGCGGCCGAGCTGACCGATGTGCTCGGCCCGCACCCGCTGCTCGCCGAGGGGCTGCACGTGCGGCTCTCCGAGGCCGGTCTGGCCCGCGCCGACCGCGCCCGGCTGTTCACCGTGGCCACGGCCGCGGACGGCATCATCCTGGCGTCCGTGGGCGGCGACGAGGCCGTGCAGGCCGCCGGGATCACCGGCATGCTGCTCGCCGCGCGGCTCGCCGTGCCCGTGATGGCGGCGGCGCTCGACGTGGACGGCGCGATCGCGGCCACCGCCGAGCAGCTGCGTTCGTCGGGTTCGCAGCAGCTGGCGCTCGCCCCGTACCTGATCGGTCCCGAGCTCGACGCGGGGCTGCTCGACGCCGCCGCGAAGGAGGCGGGCTGCTCCGCCGCCGACGCGCTGGGCCCGTACCCGGCGATCGGCAAGCTGGCGCTCGCGAAGTACACCTCGGCGCTGGGCATCGCGCCCCCGCAGCCGCAGGGCGCGCCGGTCCGCTGACGCGGACGGCAGTCGCACACGCACGAATCCCGAAGGGCCCGCTCCGTTGTCCGGAGCCGGGCCCTTCGGGGTTTCGGCGTGCTTCCCGCCCGGATGTCCTGGCGGTGTTCCCTGGTTCCCTGGTTCCCTGGTTCCCTGCCGATGTCCTAGTCGAGCACCACGCAGGACGCCGCGGGTGCCTTGACCGAGCCGCCCCGCTTCGGGACGCCCGTGTCCTGGTCCACCTCGAACCACGTGACGTTGCCCGAGCGCTCGTTCGCCACGTACAGGAAGCGCCCGGTCGGGTCGAGGGCGAGGGCGCGCGGCCAGGTGCCCCCACAGGGCACCGTGGTGACCAGCCGGGGCCCTTCGCCGGGCGGGCCGGGCACGAGCACGGAGAGGACGTCCTGGCCGCGCGTGGCGGTCCACAGGAAGCGGCCGTCGGGCGACACCACGATGCCGGACGGATAGGCGTCCCCGTCGGGGAGGTCCGGCAGCACGGACGTCTCACCGACCGGACGGAGCGCTCCCTCGACGGCGTCCCAGTGGCAGGCCGTGACGGTCGGTGCGAGCTCGTTGAGGACGTACGCGCGCTCGCCGTCCGGGTGGAACGCCAGGTGGCGGGGCCCCGAGCCGGGCCGCAGCGCGAACTCGCGGTGCAGGGCCAGCGCGCCGTCGCGCAGCGCGCACACGCGTACCGAGTCGGTTCCGAGGTCGACGCTCACGGCCCAGCGGCGGCTCGGGTCGGGCTGCACGTGGTGGGCGTGCGGGCTCTGCTGGCGCTGCCCGTGCGGGCCCGATCCCCTGTGCCGCAGCACACCGGAGGCGGTGGCGAGGCTCCCGTCGTGGCGGATCGGCACGGCGCTGACGCTGCCTGAGCCGTAGTTGGCCGTCAGGACGTGCCCGTCGAAGAGGCTCAGGTGGGTGGGTCCGCTGCCACCGACCGGCACCAACGGGCCGGCCAGAGACGGTTCGTCGCCCTTCAGCCGGTACGCGGCGATCGCGCCGTCGGCCGTCTCGCTCACCGCGTAGAGCATGTCCCCGGCGGGCGACAGGGCGAGATACGAGGGGTCGGCGACGCTGTTCACGGCGCCCAGCAGCGTCAGGGCGCCGCTCTCCTCGTCCACGGCCGCGGTGAGGACACCGAGGCCCCCTGCCGCCGTGAAGGAGCCGATGTAGGCCCGTCGCCGCCCGCCGCCGTCGTCCGCCACTGCCGTCCCCTCTCGGTGCCCAAGCCGTTCGGGGCGACGGTAGCAGCCAATGGCCTAGACCAGACGGGGGCCTCGACCAGATGGGAGGCCTCGACCGCCGGCCCGCCCGGTCCCGTCTCGGCAGAGGGGACGCTCCTCGGCACTCCTCCCGCGCTCTCGGCGCCAGTGAGGCGTTGGCCGTGAGGCGTGGCCAGCGCTGCGAGCGCTCATTCCAGGCCGTAAAGGTGGACCAGCTCCTGCCCGGTGCCGGGGTGGTCGACTCGGGCCGCGGAACGGCGGCCCAGCGCTCGCACGCCGTGCGCCGACCAGGCGCCGTTGGCGATGCCACTGATCAGCTTCTCGTCATGAACACAAGGAAGTAACTCGCCACGAAGAGTGAACGGACATACCTTTGTACGGCCGCACCAAGGGCTGTCCCACTACTGCCAGTTGGGGTGACGGCCGAGGTCAGACTGTGTCGCGGTCTGCGGCGGCGGCCCAGCGACGGATGTACGGGTCGGAATGGGCCCGGGCGGATGCGAGGGTGCTTTCAAGTAGTTGGTGAAGGCGTGGCTGGTATGCCGCGCGGGAGGTGGGCAGGTCCAGCAGGACACGGTGGCGCATCCGTAGATCGGTGGCCTCGGCGAACACCCGCATGGAGGCCTCCAGCCAGGCGTCCTTGATGTCCCGCGACTCGTCCAGAGCGGGATCACGTACCCCAGCTGGTCCGTACGCCGGGGACCGGTCTGCGTGCAAAGGCACGTGGGCGCAGTACCAGGCCCGCACGGCACCCGCTCGCTCGACATCGGTGCCGGTCCGTAGGTAGTCGACCAATGCTGCCATCACACGGCGGCGTCCGAACGCGTAGACCGCCGGCTCGACGAACCAGCGGCAGAAGCTGGGATCCGGGTCGTGGACAGCTGCCGCCATCAACGGGGCGAACAACTCCTCGGGCAGACTCGCACGTTCGAGCAGTGGCTTACGCACGGCATGGGCGAGGTGGCGGGCACGACGGCCGTCCTGCTCCACGGCGACGTCCTCGACGCCCAGTAGCCGAGCCACCTCCGTCGCGCGCATCAGGAATGAACGCGGTTCTGTGCTGGTCTGCTCGCCTTCGGCCATGACAGCATTCTGGACCGGCATGGCTGGTGTGGCGCCGGCGCCGAAAAGGACGGGTGGCCGCACGCCGCCGACGGCACAGCTCACCGCCGCCACCTCCCCCTCGGTTCAACCCGCTGCCGACGACGAGCACCCGGCCGCCGGCCGCCACGGTCTCTACGGCAGAGTCTTGCCATCCTGCAGAGAACCTTTCGCCCCACGGGGCCGCACCCCATGAACGCCCGTCCGCCCGGCCCGAGGACGACCGGATACAGTGCGCGAGACGGCAGCCTGGTCAGAGAGGGGAAGCGTGACCGACACCAGCGACACCCGATCCGCCGACAGCGAAGTGCAAGCTCCGCGGCGGAGCCGACTGCTCCGCCTGATGCGCTACCTCCCCCTGATCGCCCCTGTCCTGCTGTGGGCCGTGCCCTGCGGGGTGCTCCTGTACACCGGCCAGCACTGGCCGGTGGCCGTCACACTGGTCGGCACCGCCCTGTTCGTCCTCGGCCTCGTTGTGATGCCGCTCGCGATGGGGCGCGGTCACGGCCGACGCCAGCAGGACCGTGCGGCGATCGTCGGTGACACCCTGCTGGGCGCCAGCTGGGTTCTGTTCACCTGGTCCGTTCTGCTCGGTGTACTGCTGCGGCTCGCCCTGACCGTGGCCGGCGTCGGCGAGAGCCAGGACCGGGCCCGAATCGTCACGTGGGCCGTCCTCGGCACGACCGCCGTACTGCTCGCCTGGGGGTACGCCGAGGCCCGCCGCGTGCCACGCGTGCGCCGCCTCGACGTCCGACTCCCGCGGCTGGGCGCCGGGTTGGACGGCCTCCGCGTCGCCCTCATCACCGACACCCACTACGGCCCGCTCGATCGCGCCCGCTGGTCGGAGCGGGTGTGCGAGACGGTGAACACGCTGGAAGCCGACCTGGTCTGCCACACCGGCGACATCGCGGACGGCACGGCCGAACGCCGCCGCGCCCAGGCCGTACCCCTCGGTACCGTGCAGGCCACCCAGGCCCGGGTGTACGTCACCGGCAACCACGAGTACTACAGCGAGGCCCAGGGCTGGGTCGACCTGATGGACGAACTGGGCTGGGAGCCGCTGCGCAACCGCCACCTGCTGGTCGAACGCGGCGGCGACACCCTCGTGGTCGCCGGCGTGGACGACGTCACCGCCGAGTCCTCAGGCCTGGCAGGCCACCGCGCCAACCTCGCCGGAGCCCTGGACGGCGCCGACCCCGACCTGCCCGTCCTGCTCCTGGCGCACCAGCCCAAGTTCGTCGACCGGGCGGCAGCCGACGGCATCGACCTCCAGCTCTCCGGCCACACCCACGGCGGCCAGATCTGGCCCTTCCACCACCTGGTCCGCCTCGACCAACCCGCCCTGGCCGGCCTGAGCCGGCACGGCGCCCGCACCCTCCTCTACACCAGCCGCGGAACCGGCTTCTGGGGCCCGCCGTTCCGCGTCTTCGCCCCCAGCGAGATCACCCTGCTCGTACTCCGCTCCCCGCAGCCGCCCACCACTCCGTAGCACCGGGGACGAAAACCCTGCCGTCGAGCCCCACCGCAGGTGATATCCACCAGCCGTCACGCGGAGGCGATGGGGCTCCGCAACGGTACGGCGAGTGCTTTCAGCGCCTGCTCCAGACCGTGCAGATGGCTCAGGGCCGGCTCACCGCCTGAAGGGTGCACCGCGGCAACCGGCACGTCGATCTCGCTCCGCGCCGCATCAGGCATGGTCAGTGCCTCCACCGCCGCTTCCACCCGCCAACAGGCGGCAGCGAGCCTCGCGTCGTGGGAGGCATCAGGATCCGCGGCGACCGATGCCAGGCCGCGTACTTCCTGCGCGCACTGGTCGAGCAGCTCGATGACCTGGCGGGCCCTCGTTCTGCGGGCCCGCAGCGGGCTGAGCGGATGGACCAGCGGGGCCAGCGAGAGCCGCACCCGACCCAACAGCAGTTCCAGCTCAGCGACATACCGGGCCGGATCCGCCCCCGGGACCCCGGCCAGCCGGGCGGCAGCCTCGGACGTGCAGGCATGGACGCAGTGCAACGCGCGCTGGACCCACGCATCGGTGGTGGCATGCGTGGTCACCGGCAGCAGCAACAGCACGGCGAGTGCCGCGCCGAGCGCCCCGACCCCTGTCTCCATCACACGCAGAACAAGCAGGCCCGGATCGAGCACCCCCAGCAGCCCGTACAGCAGGCCCGCCATCACCGTCACCGCCAGCATCATCCACGTATACGACACCGCGGCCGCATAGAAGATGCCGAACACGCAGACCGCGACGAGCCCCGCGGTCGGAGCACCAGCCCCGTCCAGCGGAACCGCGATCACCAGGCCGACGGCGATACCGATGACGGTTCCCAAGACGCGCCGAAAGCCCCTCACCAGGGTCTCGCCGCGCGAGGTGGTGTTCACGAAGATCCACCACACCGCACCCACAGCCCAGTACCAGCGCTCGTGCGACACCAGCTGTCCCGCCACCAGGGCGAAGGCTCCGCCCGCCATGCCCTGGATCGCCTGGCGCGTGGTCACCCGGGCGAAACCCGTACCGCCCGGCGCCGCCACCGAAACAGCAGCAGGCGGCAGCCGCCTCTCATAGCACCACAGACCAAAACGCACCGTCGAAGACGCCAGCAGGGAAAGGACCACCGCCGCACAGAGCTCCGGCAACCGGCCCGGCACCGCATGCAGGAACTGCGCGGCGAAGAACATCATGAACGCGAATATCCCCAGAGCGTTCCCCCGCGGCCCCCATCTGCGGGCATAGATCCCCGCACCGAGAACGGCGACGAAGGCGACGTCCCGCACCCCCGGGGAATCATGCAGTACAGCCGCGAGAGCCAGCACCGGGAAACCCGCCACCGGCAACAGCGCCGTCGTGACCGCCTGCCCCCGCACCGACACATCGGCCACCGTGAACAGAGCCAGCAGCGCGGCGAGCCCACCAGCGATCGCCGCCGGCAGCGACTGCGTCGCGAGATCCGACACCGTCACCGCCAGACCGACACCCAGGACCCCCCGCGCGGCACTGCGCAACCGCAGCCGCCCCGGATCCGGAGCCATGAACATCTTCTTCACCGTCGGCAGCCCGCCCCCACTTCGTGTCGACCCCACCGTCAGGACGTGCCTGTTCTTCAGGACGTGCCTTCGGGACATGGCAATGGCGCCGCGGGTCCGGATCCGGCTTCCTTGCCGTCCGGCGCTTCACGGCGCCATGAATGACGCGTGTCCGCGCCATGGATACCCACAAGGTAAGCAGTACGGGGGCAGTGGCTCAACCGGCTCGTGATCTACTGGGCCATTGGTACAGTCAGGAACGATCAGCCCAGACCACAGGGAGACCAACGGACCATGGCCGTGGACGAGCTCGACACCCGCGTCCTGCGGCTGCTCATGGAGCAGCCGCGCACCAGCGTGCGCGAGTACGCGCGCATCCTCGGCGTCGCCCGCGGCACGCTGCAGGCTCGGCTCGACCGGCTGGAGCGGGACGGCGTGATCACGGGCACGGGTCCCTCGCTCTCCCCCGCCGCGCTCGGGCACCCGGTGCTCGCCTTCGTGCACATCGAGGTCACCCAGGGTCATCTCGACGACGTGGGGGACGCGTTGGCGGCCGTACCGGAGATCATCGAGGCGTTCTCGATCACCGGCGGCGGGGATCTGCTGACGCGCGTCGTCGCGCGGGACAACGGCCACCTGGAGGACGTGATCCAGGCGCTCATCAGCCTGCCGGGCGTCGTCCGCACCCGGACCGAGGTCGCGCTGCGCGAGCGGGTGCCGCAGCGGATGCTGCCGTTGGTCGAGGCGATCGGGCGTACCGCCCGGGGGTGACGGGGCGGCGGACGGTCCAGGGGTGACGGGGGCGTACGGCCCGGGGGTGATCGTCAGGATTCGGGAACCGGCATCCTGGATCCCATGAACAATCTCGGCGGCACTTCGGTCATCTTCGATCTCGACGGAACACTCGTGGACAGCGAGCCGAACTACTACGAGGCGGGACGGCAGACGCTCGCCGGGCAGGGCGTCACGGACTTCACCTGGGCGGACCACGAGCGGTACGTCGGCATCAGCACGCAGGAGACGATCGCGCTCTGGAAGGAGCGGTACGCCCTGGAGGCCCCGCTCGACGTGCTCCTCGCGGACAAGAACCGGCGCTATCTGGAGCTGGCCCGCGCGTCGACCCGGGTCTACCCGGAGATGCGGAAGTTCGTGGAGCTGCTGGCCGGGGAGGGCATGCCGATGGCCGTGGCCTCGGGGTCGTCCCGCGAGGCCATCGAGGTGATCCTGGCGGGCACGGGGCTGTCCTCGTATCTGCGGACGGTCGTCTCGGCGGAGGAGGTCGACTCCGGCAAGCCCGCTCCCGATGTCTTCCTGGAGGCGGCGCGGCGGCTCGGGGCGGCTCCCGGGGACTGCGTGGTCCTTGAGGACGCCCCGCCTGGGGCCGCCGCGGCGCACGCGGCCGGGATGCGGTGCATCGCGGTCCCGTATGTCGCGGGGCAGGCCGATGATCCGGCGTTCGCCACGGTGGGGTTGTTGTTGCGGGGTGGGCAGGCCGAGTTTACGGCTCGGGCCGCGTACGAGTGGCTCCGCCGGTTTGGCGGGGAGGGGTAGGTGAGTTGTCGGGTGAGGGTTGGCTGTGGCTGAGCGCGCAGTTCCTCGCGCCCCTGAAGGGCGGGGGGAGTTCTACATGTGTGGGCGGGCCGTGGTGGAGCGCGCCGTTCCCCGCGCCCCTGAAGGGCGGGAGGAGTCCTGCACGTGTGGGCGGGCCGTGGTGGAGCGCGCCGTTCCCCGCGCCCCTGAAGGGCGGGAGGAGTCCTGCACGTGCGGGTGGGCCGTGGTGGAGCGCGCCGTTCCCCGCGCCCCTGAAGGGGCGCCGCCCCTTCCCTCTTTATGCGACGCCCGCCGCGTCCAGCAAGGCGGTGGCCGTTGTTGTGGTCAGGCCGTCCAGGGTTTCTGCCTTTGCTCCGGCGCGGGCGCTTGCTCCGTCGAAGACGAGGGTGAGCTGGCGGGCGAGGAGCTGGGGGTCGCGGGCGCCGCCGCGCTCGGCCTCGACGCGGAAGGCCTCGGTCAGGGCGCCCTTGGCCCGCAGGGCGACGACGCTCGCCGGATGCTCGGGGTTCTTGAGCTCGACCATGGCGGACAGGAACGGGCAGCCGCAGTAGTCGTCCTTCGTCGAGGCCTGCTCCAGCAGCTCGAAGATGTGCAGGATCCGGGCCCGGGGCGGCCGAGTGTCGTCGGGGTCGAGGGCCAACTGCCGCGCGTATTCCGGCGCACGTCGCTCCAGGCTCGCCGCGAGCACCTCGTCCTTGCTGGCGTAGAGCTGGTACATCGAGCGCTTGGACACCCCGGCGGCCCGGCACAGCGCCTCGACGCCGATGGAGACGCCCTCGCGGTAGAAGAGCTCCATGGCCGCGTCGAGCAGCCGGTCCCTGGTGGATGTCTTGTCCGTACTGGCCATGAGCGGAGGGTACCTCCGTCGGGGAACGCCCCCAAAACCGATCGGTCTACTGCCGACGCGGCGGCTGGAGGCTAGGCGACGAGCTGCGGATACAGCACCGAGAGATCCGCGGACAGCCCGGACTTCACCTGGCGGGACAGGTCGTCGGCCAGCACCTCGAACGCCCCGCTCTCGATACCGTCGAGCGCCTGGGAGGCCACGTCCTCGGGCGAGGCCTTGGGGGCGTCGATCTTGGCCGTCATGTCCGTGTCGACGTAACCGACGTGGAGCCCGGTGACACCGATCCCACGCGGCTTGAGGTCGAGCCGCAGGGAGTTGGTCTGGGACCAGACCGCGGCCTTGGACGCGCTGTACGAGCCGGCGAGGCCGACCCACGACAGCACGGAGTGGACGTTCAGGATGTGACCGCCGCCGTTGCGCTCGATGATCGGGACGAACGCCCGCGCGGTGAGCAGCGGCCCGTAGAAGTTCGTCTCGAAGTCCCGGCGCACGTCCTCGACCGGCGCCTCCAAGAAGGACGCGTTCACGGAGACCCCGGCGTTGTTGATCAGGATGGTGACGTCGCCGGCCTGCTCGGCCGCCGCCGCGACGGACGCGGGGTCGGTGACCTCCAGCGCCAGCGGGACCGCCCTGGGGTGCGTGACCGTCCGCGGATCACGGGCCGTGGCGTACACCTTCTTCGCGCCCCGCTCGAAAAGCCCTTCCACCAGCGCCTTGCCGATCCCCCTGCTGCCGCCGGTCACCAGGACGACGGAACCCTCGATCGCAGTCATGTCACTCTCCGAACTCATCAGGCAAGCACTTGGAAACCGATCGGTTTCCCTTGATGGGAAGAGTAAACCGATCGGTTTCACAAAGCAAGGCCGCCGAATCGCGGGCAAACGCAAGAGGGGCCCCGTCGCAGTGACGGGGCCCCACATGACCGGTGAACCGGTGGCGGTCGGTCGGTGTTACGCGCCGCTCGCCCTGAGCATGTCCTCGCGCTCGACGAGCTTCACGCGCTCGCGGCCCTGGGGCTCGCCCAGCGCCTTCTCCGCGGCGTCCAGGCGGTACCAGCCGTCCCACGTCGTGAAGCGGACGTTCCGCTCGGCGAGGAACGCGTCCACGGCCTCGGGACCGGGCGAAACAGGCGTGGGCAAACGGCCGTTGGCGTGGTCGTCCAGCAGGCTGGCGACCGTCTCGTTGGCGTCACCCTTGGTGTGACCGATCAGACCGACGGGACCGCGCCTGATCCAGCCGGTGACGTACGCCGACTGCAGGTGCTCGCCGGTCTCCTCCATCACCCGGCCGGCCTTGTCCGGGACGGTGCCCGTCTCGACGTCCCAGGGCAGCTTGGGCAGCTTGTCGGAGAGGTAACCGACGGCCCGGTACACCGCGCCGAGGTCCCAGTCCTTGAACTCGCCGGTGCCCTTGACGTTGCCGGTGCCGTCGAGGGCGGTGCGCTCGGTGCGCAGGCCGACGACCTTGCCGTCCTCGCCGAGGATCTCGGTCGGCGACTCGAAGAAGTGCAGGAACAGCTTGTGCGGCCGGTCGCCGACGTCGCGGATGGCCCAGTTCTCCAGGGTCTTGGCGACCATGTCGGCCTGCTTGTTGCCCCGCCGAGTGGCGATCGAGCCGTCGTCGTAGTCGATGTCCTCGGGGTCGACGATGACCTCGATGTTCGGGGAGTGGTCCAGCTCCCGCAGCTCCATCGGGCTGAACTTCGCCTGCGCCGGGCCACGGCGGCCGAACACGTGGACCTCAAGGGCCTTGTTGGCCTTGATGCCGTCGTACACGTTCGCCGGGATCTCGGTCGGCAGCAGTTCGTCGGCCGTCTTGGCGAGGATGCGCGCCACGTCGAGCGCGACGTTGCCGACGCCGAGGACGGCGACCTTCTCCGCCTCCAGCGGCCAGGTACGCGGCACGTCCGGGTGCCCGTCGTACCAGGAGACGAAGTCCGCCGCGCCGTACGAGCCGTCCAGGTCGACGCCGGGTATGTCGAGGGCCCGGTCGGCCGTCGCACCCGTGGAGAAGATGACCGCGTCGTAGAAGGCACGCAGGTCGTCCAGGTTGATGTCGCCCGGGTAGTCGACGTTGCCGAAGAGGCGGATCTGCGGCTTGTCGAGCACCTGGTGCAGGGCGTTGATGATGCCCTTGATGCGCGGGTGGTCGGGGGCGACGCCGTAGCGGATCAGGCCGAACGGCGCCGGCATCCGCTCGAAGAGGTCGATGGACACGCCGGGCTCGACGGCCACTGCGGACTTCAACAGCGCGTCGGCGGCGTAGATCCCGGCGGGGCCGGCTCCGACTATGGCTACCCGCAGGGGGCGAGACATGTTCAGGTTCCCTTCGAGCGATGATCGATCAGGAGTACTCACCCGGAGCCTAAACTAAGGCATGCCTAAGTCAGTAGTCGGGCCCGATCTATGACCCCATAAGGCCGCTTTATGGGGTCCGCGCGCATGAAGGGGCAGGGGTCGACTCCCGTGCCGGCTCAGCTGTCAGGGCCGACGGTCAGCTACGTAGTCGACCGTCAGCTGTCGTAGTCGACCGTCAGCGTCTCGGAGACCGGATACGACTGGCACGTGAGGACGTACCCCGCGTCCACCTCGTCGGCTTCGAGGGCGAAGTTGCGGCGCATGTCGGCCTTGCCGTCCGTGACCAGCGCCCGGCAGGTGCCGCAGACGCCGCCCTTGCAGGCGAACGGCAGGTCGGGGCGGGTCTTCTGGGCCCCGTCGAGAACGCTCCGGTCCCGGGCGAGGGCGGCGGTGGTGGAGCGCCCGTCGAGGGTGATGGTCACCTGGCTGACGGCCCCCGCGATGGCGGCCTCCTCGTGACGCACTTCCCGTACAGGCTCGTCGTCGGCGTAGAACAGCTCCTGGTGGACGCGGTCGCCGGGCACTCCGAGACCGGCGAGTACCTCCTGGGCGTCACGGACCATGCCGTGCGGCCCGCACAGCCACCAGTGGTCGGCCCCCTTCACATCGACCAGGGCATCGACGAGCGCCGAGAGCCGCTCGGCGTCGAGGCGGCCGGAGAGCACCTCTGCCTCCCGGGGCTCACGCGACAGCACATGGGCGAGCTGGAAACGGGCCGGGTACAGGTCCTTCAGGTCCGCCAGCTCGTCGGCGAACATCACGGTGCCGGTGCGCCGGTTGCCGTAGAAGAGGGTGACGGTGGAGCGGGGGTCCGCGGCCAGGACGGACTCGGCGATGGACACCATGGGCGTGATGCCGGAGCCCGCCGCGATGAGCACGTGATGGCCGTGCGCGGTGAGGTCGGGGGTGAAGAAGCCGGTGGGGGCCATGACCTCGACGGTGTCGCCGGGGCGTACGTCCTGCACGAGCCACGCCGAGAACAGACCGCCCGGCACCACCCGCACCCCGATCCGCGGCACTGAACCGGCCGGAGAGCAGATCGAGTACGAGCGCCGCTCGTCCCGTCCGTCGATCTCGCGCCGCAGTGTGAGCGACTGCCCGGGCGCGAAGGCGAACTCCTCGGCCAGCTCCTCCGGGATCTCGAAGCTGACGGCCGCCGCGTCCTCGCACAACGGCTGTACGGAGGCGACGCGGAGCGTGTGGAAGGCCGGACGGCGGGTGCGTACGCGCGGACGCGCCGCCGGGCCGGACGCGGGATCGGAAGCGGTAGCAGGGCTGGAAGCGGTGGCCGGCGCGGCCGGGTCCTTCAGGCCTCCCATCGGCTCTTCCCTCAGGCCTTCCATCAGATCTCCTTGACGTACTCGAACGGCTCGCGGCAGGCGAGGCAGCGCCACAGCGCCTTGCAGGACGTGGCGGCGAAGCGGGAGGTCTCCTCGGTGTCCGCCGAACCGCAGCGCGGGCACGCCACCGTGCGCCGGACGGGCGACAGCACGAGCGGAACGGGACCGGCTGCGTGGTGGGGTGCGGCACCGGGCGGCGCGATGCCGTGCTCGGCGAGCTTGCGCCGGCCCTCCGGAGTGATCCAGTCACTCGTCCAGGGCGGGTCCAGGACCGTACGGATCTCCACGCGCGTGTACCCCGCGTCGCGCAGCCGTGCCGCCACGTCCGCGCGCATCTCGGCCATCGCCGGGCAGCCGGAGTAGGTCGGCGTCAGACTCGCGACCACGGTCCCGTCCCCGGTCATCTCGACGGCGCGCAGGACACCGAGGTCGGCCAGGGTCAGCATGGGCAGTTCGGGATCCGGCACCTGCTCGGCGATGTGCCGGGCGTGCCGCACGTCCGTCAGTACGGTCACCATGTCGCCCCCGGGTGTGCGCGTGCCACGCTCTGCAGCTCGGCCAGCAGCGGCGCGAGATGCTCGGTGCGCTCCCCCGCACGGCCGGCGCCGGGCAGCGGCCGGTACACCGGCATGGGCAGCCCGGCCGCCTCGGTGACCTGCCGCAGCACGGCGACCACCTCGCCCCGCACGTCGTACGCCGTGAACAACTCGCCGAGGTACGGGGCGACCTGCTCCATGGCCGTACGAGTCCTGCGGCGCGACTCCTCCGTGCCGTCACCGAGGCGCACCGCCCACTCGGCCGCGTACTGCCGGTGGTAGGTCAGCTCCTTGACGCCCTTGGCGGCGATGGCCGCGAGGACGGGGTCGGGGTGCGCCGAGAGCTGCTCGAAGTGCGCGAGGCGCCAGCTGGACAGGACCAGCAGCCGCACGATCGAGAACGCGAAGTCCCCGCACGGGAGTTCGGCCAGCCGGACGTTCCTGAAGTCCTCGGCGTCCCGGAAGTAGGCGTACGCGTCCTCGTCGCGCCCGGTGCCGTCGACCTGCCCGGCGCGTGCGTACAGCAGACGGGCCTGGCCGAGGAGGTCGAGGCCGATGTTGGCCAGCGCGACCTCCTCCTCCAGCTCCGGGGCGCGGGTGGTCCACTCGGCCAGCCGCTGCGCGGAGACCAGCGCGTCGTCGGCGAGTGCCACGCAGTCCGCGGCCAGCCGGCCGGCGTCGACACCCTCGGGCACGGTGGTGTCCACGCCGTGCAGCGGGTCCTCGAAGCCGGTGCCGTACGCCCAGCGGGAGTCGTCCTCGTGTCCCTCGGCGAGGGTCATGTAGACGTGGTCGTCACTCATGCCCTGCTCCTCAGATGTGCGGGACGTCTTCGGGGATGTCGTAGAACGTCGGGTGGCGGTAGACCTTGTCGGCGCTGGGTGCGAAGAAGGGGTCCTTCTCGTCGCGCGTGGACGCCGCGATGTGCTCCGAGCGCACCACCCAGATCGAGACGCCCTCGTTGCGCCGGGTGTAGAGGTCACGGGCGTGTGTGAGCGCCATGGCGTCGTCGGCGGCGTGCAGCGAGCCCACATGGACGTGGTTCAGCCCGCGCTTGCCGCGCACGAACACCTCGTACAGCGGCCAGTCGCCCCTGCCGGTGCCCTGGGTGATGTCGCTGCTCATGATGCCGTCGCTCCTTCACGCGCGCGTGCCGCCTGCTTGGCGGCATGGGCTGTGGCCGCCTCCCGTACCCAGGCGCCCTCCTCATGGGCGCTGCGGCGCCGCTCGACCCGCTCGGCGTTGCACGGCCCGCCGCCGGAGATGACCCGCTTCAGCTCCTCCCAGTCGGGGGTGCCGAAGTCGTTGCTGCCGCGCTCCTCGTTCCAGCGCAGGTCCGGGTCCGGCAGCGTGACGCCGAGCTTCTCGGCCTGCGGGACGGTCATGTCGACGAAGCGCTGACGCAGTTCGTCGTTGCTGTGCCGCTTGATCTTCCAGGCCATCGACGCCGCCGAGTTGGGCGAGTCGCCGTCGGGCGGGCCGAACATCATGAGCGAAGGCCACCACCAGCGGTTCACCGAGTCCTGGACCATGGCCCGCTGGGCCTCGGTGCCGCGCATCATCGTCATCAACAGCTCGTAGCCCTGCCGCTGGTGGAACGACTCCTCCTTGCAGATCCGCACCATCGCGCGCGCATAGGGCCCGTACGAACTCCTGCACAGCGGAACCTGGTTGCAGATCGCGGCGCCGTCCACGAACCAGCCGATGACGCCGACGTCGGCGAAGGTCGGCGTGGGGTAGTTGAAGATCGACGAGTACTTCTGGCGCCCCTCGATCAGCCGCTCGGTCAGGTCCGCGCGGTCGGCGCCCAGGGTCTCGGCCGCCGAGTACAGATACAGCCCGTGGCCGGCCTCGTCCTGGACCTTCGCGAACAGGATGGCCTTGCGGCGCAGCGAGGGCGCACGCGTGATCCACTCGCCCTCCGGCTGCATGCCGATGATCTCCGAGTGCGCGTGCTGCGCGATCTGCCGCACCAGCGTCTTGCGGTAGCCGTCCGGCATCCAGTCGCGCGGCTCGACCCTCTGGTCCCGCGCGATCGTCGTGTCGAACTGCTGCTGCAACTCCTGGAGCGGCACCTCGGTGGAGTGTGTCGTGGTCATCGATACCAGCTTCCCAACCGACCATTCGTTCGGTATCAGTGTGACGTGTTTCTGCCGACCGGGCAAGACCCCGGCACGATCAGGGGTGGTGTGGCTCCGGGCGCATGAACACCTGGATTCACCCGCGACCGCCGATCATGCGATTGTGGAATAATTCAATTTGAGCTACGAAAGGCTACTTTCGTGACCAGGATGAGCAATGGCGCTGACTACGAGAGCATTCGGTTTGACCGCAGCGGTCAGGCCGAAGCCTTTGACGCCATCGGCGACCGCTACGACGAGGCCTTCCCTCACAAGGAGGGCCAGCTTTCCGCCGGAGAATGGCTGATCGACTCGTTGCCGGCGGGTTCGCGTGTGCTCGACCTCGGCTGCGGCACGGGAGTGCCGACCACGCGCCAGATGACGGATGCCGGCTTCGAAGTGGTGGGCATCGACCTGTCGCGCAGGATGGTGGAGCTCGCCGGGCAGTACGTTCCCGGGGCGACGTTCCACCAGCTGGACATCGCCGACCTGCGCCCCGGCGGCCCGCACGATCTCGGCCGTTTCGACGCCGTCGCGGCCTTCTTCTCCCTGCTGATGCTGCCCCGCGTGGAGATACCCCTCGCACTGCAGACGGTTCGCCACCTGCTGGTTCCCGGTGGCCTGTTCGTCCTCTCGATGGTGGAGGCCGATGTGGACAACTACGCGATCCCGTTCCTCGGCAACACGATCCGGGTTTCCGGCTACGTGCTGGAGGACCTGCACAAGGTCATCGAGGCCGGGGGCTTCGAGATCGTCAAGGAGGACTCCTACACCTACGCCCCGGCGGTCGCCGACGTCCCGCCCGAGGAACAGGTCTTCCTCTGCTGCCGACGGCACGACTGAACAGGCACGACCCTTCACCGCGGACCGCGGCCCCACCGACGGGACGAAACGCGTGACGGAGCACCCCACCTCCCAGGGCTCGCGGGCCACCGGGACCCCCCAGCCGCCCCCTCCGCACGGCCGCCGTGCGGAGGGCAGGGGCTTCCAATCCCAGTCCCAGGACCCGGTGCCGGACAGCTCCCCGGAACCAGGTCCCGACAGGGGAGGAGAACAGACCGACCGGCTCCAGTACCTGGACGTGGCGACCCGACGGATCGCCCGCGGGATGGACCTGGACGAGACGCTCCGCGAACTGCGCCGGGCCGCCGTCCCCGCCTTCGCGGACGCGATCATCGTCCATCTGCACGATCCGCTCCCCGTCGGGGACGAGAAGTCGGCCGCGCCCGTCGTCCTGCAACTGCACAGCGTCAGCAGAAAGCCGGAAGCTCCCGCCACCTCCGGATCGCCCCTGCTCAAGACCCATCCCCTCCAATCGGACATCGCCGAGCGCGTACGACCGGACACCGCCGGCCGGCTCTCGAAGCTGCTGCTGGCCGGACGGCCCGCCTTCGGTGACGCGCCGGGGATCGCGCCGGCGGTGGCCGAACTGCTCGGCCCCCTGGCGAAGGTGCCGGAGGCGATTCCGCCGGGGCGCAGGCTGATCATCGCCCCGCTGCACGGCCGCCGGCACGTCATGGGGACGGTCGTCCTCCTGCGCCGGCCCGAGCGGTCCCCGTTCACCCGGGACGACCTGCTCGTGGCCTCACAGCTCGCGACGCACACCGCCATCGGCGTACAGAAGGCGGTGATGTACGGGCACGAGGCATCCGTCGCGGACACGTTGCAGCACACCATGCTCCCGTCGTCGCTGCCCGAGCCCACCGGGATCCGGCTGGCCAGCCGCTATCTGCCCGCCTCGAAGACCGCTCAGGTCGGGGGTGACTGGTACGACGCGATCCCGCTGCCCGGCAACCGCGTCGCGCTGATCGTCGGGGACGTCATGGGGCATTCCATGACCTCCGCCGCGATCATGGGCCAGCTGCGCACCATCGTGCAGACCCTCGCCGGGCTCGATCTGCCTCCTGACGAGGTCCTGCACCACCTCGACGAGCAGGCCCAGCGCCTCGGCAGCGACCACATCGCGACCTGCCTCTACGCGATCTACGACCCGATCTCGCACCGGCTGCTCATCGCGAACGCCGGCCACCCGCCCGCGGTGCTCCTGCACCCGGACGGCCACGGCGAGGTGCTGCGCGTCCCGCCGGCCGCCCCCATCGGTGTCGGCGGGGTGGACTTCGAGTCCGTGGAGATGCACGCGCCCACCGGAGCGACCCTTCTGCTCTACACCGACGGCCTGGTCGAGTCGCGCGAGACGGACGTGGGAACAGGCGTCGAGGCCCTGCGCACCAGCCTCCTCACCGCCGCGGGCGGACATGCAGCCCCCTCGCTCGAACGGCTCTGCGACCACATCCTGGGGGCCATGGTCCCGGGCTCCCGGGACGACGACATCGCGCTGCTCACCGCCCGGTTCGAGGGCTTCCCTCCGGACAGCGTGGGGTACTGGCATCTGGACCCCCACCCGCTGACCGCCGGCCAGGCCCGCCGCCTGACCCGCAGGGCACTTCGACGCTGGGGCCTGGAATCCATGCTCGACTCCACGGAACTCATGGTCAGCGAGGTCGTGACGAACGCCGTCCGTTTCGCCTCACGGCCCATCGCACTGCGGCTGCTGCGCACCGACGTCCTGCGCTGCGAGGTGACCGACGACTCGTCCCAGGTGCCCCGGATGCGACAGGCCCAGCCGGGCGACGAGGGCGGCCGAGGCCTCTTCCTCGTGGACCAGCTCGCGCAACGCTGGGGCGCGACGAGGCTCAGCACGGGCAAGGTCGTCTGGTTCGAGCAGCAGATCCCGAAGAAGCAGCGGATCCCGAAGAAGCAGCGGCCACCCGGCCATCACCGGCCTGATCGGTGACAGCCCCCGCCTGCGTCCCTTGCATGCCTCGGTGTCACCGGTCAAAATGGTGACGTGGACCTGGATCATGCCTTCTTCTGCGGGAACCCCGCGCTCGACTTCGCGGCCACGCTCCGCGCCCGCCGCACGCTCCGGTTCGAGACGCTCATGTCGCCGGACCGGCTGGACGCCTGGTACGTCGAGTCCGGAGTCGTCGACACCGTCTCCCCCAGCCGGGATACCGACGTCGAGCAGGCGATCGCCGTACGGGAGGCCGTCTACGACCTGATCACCGCCCGGCGACTGGGCGAGGCCTACGACGAAGAGGCACTCACCGCGGTGAACGGCGCGGCCCGCAGGCCCTCCGCGACACCCCAGCTCACCGCGACGGGACGATGGACGGACGCGACGCCCGAAGAGGCGCTGGCCACCGTGGCACGCCACGCCGTCGAAGTCCTCGGCGGACCCGACGTTCCGCTGCTGAAGGAATGCGGCAATCCCGAATGCACCCGCGTCTACATCGACCGGTCGCGCGGTGTGCGCCGGCAGTGGTGCGGCATGGAGTCGTGCGGGAACAAGGTCAAGGCCGCGGCCTACCGCGCCCGCAAGAAGCAGGCACAGACGGCCGCAGCTCGCTGAGACTCTGAGTCCTCAAGCTTCTCGTGCCGGGTCTCGTGCCGCGGCAGCCCCCGCGGCCTACACCGGCAGCCGGGCCCCGAGGATGGCGAGGCAGTTCCTCCACAGGGCGTCGAGGCGCCGGGGGTCGTTGTAGAGCTTGGCGAAGAGCACCTGTCCCTCAAGTTGCGCGACGACGGACCGGGCGGCCTCGCGGTGGTCGTCGACGGCGATCTCGCCCCGCTCGCCGGCCTCGGCGACGACCTCCTCGACCATGTCGACCTGCGCGTCGAAGATTCCTTGCAGGCGCGAACGAACGGCCTCGGTCTGGTTGCTCAGTTCCAGGGTCAGATTCCCGAACAGGCACCCCGAGACCGTGCCGCAGCTCTGCTGTCCGGCGCGCTGACCCGCCTCGGTCTCCTCGAACAGCTGACGCAGCCGCTGGAGCGGCTCACCGTCGCCGCGCAGGACGCGGCTCCAGTCGCCGCGCTGGGTCTCCCAGTGCTCGTCGAGAACAGCCAGGGCGAGCGCTTCCTTGGTCTCGAAGAAGTAGTAGAAGCTGCCCTTCGGCACGCCCGCGACCTTGCAGATCTCGGCGGTGCCGAGGGCGGAGTAACCCCGCTGCCCGATGAGCGACTGCGCGGCGGTGAGGATCTTCTCCCTGGCGTTGCTGGTCCGTCCCATACGGCCAATATACGACCGATCGACTATTTACCCCGTGGATCAATCACCCGCGGGTCGGTCACTAGTGGGCCAGTCACCCGCGGGATCGGTCTCCCGCGGGTGTTCCGGCGCGGGTTCGGATCAGAATCCGCGCCAGATGTTGTCGAAGGCCGCGTCCTCGATGGACCGCCGCTGCCGTACGGCTTCCAGTTCCATCACCGCGTCGTTGACCGCGGCCAGTACCGTCGCCACCGCGTCGTCAGTGATGTCCGGAGCATCCGGGGTGTCCGGGGCGTCAGGCGTGTTCGTGGAGTCCTCGGCGGCCTCGCCGAAGGGCTCGCCGTACAGCCCGGCGGCCGTCGCGAGGGCGACCAGAACGGGCTCGTGCGACTCCCAGCGGTCGACGGCCCCGCGGCGGGCGGGCGAGTCGATGAGCGCCACGTCACCGGCCCGGAAGGACACGAGTCGGCGGCGCTGCCGGGTGAGCCCGCCTTCGGTCTCGAAGGCGGTCAGATAGGCCGAGGACAGGTCACGGCCTCGGCGCCACAGCCAGTCCTCCACCGACTCGTACGGTTTCTGGTGGGTGAGCGCCGACTCGGCCTCGCGCAGCAGGGGGTCCTCCAGGGCGGACCCGCCGCCGGGCACGATGCGATCGCCGTCCAACTCGACGGCCCGGACACCGAGGAGGTCGATGACCTCGGCCCCGGCAAGCGCGAGAGACAGGCTGCCCCGGTCCGCGGGGCGGCCGGATTCTCCATCCATGGCGACGATCAACAAGTCCCGCGGTGTGGTCATGATCCGCTTCCCCTCGGAGGTATGAGCAAGCCTACGTCGCCGACGTCGGGGCCCGCCGCGCGGTCGGCCGGACTCACAGGCACGTACGCACGAGCCACTCGTCGGAGTTGTACGTGTCCCTCGCCGGGTCGGGCACGGTCGCCGGCCTCTCCTCGACCATGTCGGCCACGCCGACGCGCTCCGGCAACGTGCCGAAGCGTGCACGGCGGGCGGCCTGGGCGGTGTCCGGAGCGTTCTCCTGATGCACCATCTCGTCCTCCTGGGTTCGATCCGCTTCGTTCCGGTTCAATCCGCTGCAATCCGGTTCGACCGCGGCGAAGGCGGCGTCACTCGACTCCCTCGCGCCACCTGCCAAGCAGGTGATGATGATCGCAGCGAATTTCGTCACCTGTCAAGGTGGTGACGGGTCTGACGATTCCCGTCAGAAGCCCCCGGTGCGACCGGAAGCGGCACCCCGGACGCCCGCGGCGACGATCTGTTCAACAGGACTTACCAAACCTGGAACCTTCGCTTTCTTGAACTGTTCGTGTTTAGGGCGCTAGGTTTGGCGCCATGACCACACCCCGTACTCCGACCACCGCCGAGGAGCTGCGCGGTGTCGGCCTGCGGGTGACGGCCGCCCGCGTCGCACTGCTCGAAACCGTCCGCAGCGGCGACCATCTCGGAGTCGAGGCGATCGCCTCCGGGGTACGCGACCGCGTGGGCCACATCTCCCTCCAAGCCGTGTACGAGGCCCTCCACGCACTCACCGCGGCAGGGCTCATACGCCGCCTCGAACCGCCCGGCAGCCCGGCCCGGTTCGAGGGACGTGTCGGAGACAACCACCACCACCTCGTGTGCCGTACGTGCGGCGTCGTCGTCGACGTCGACTGCGCGGTCGGCCACGCCCCGTGCCTGACCGCGTCCGACGACCGCGGCTTCGCGATCGACGAGGCCGAGGTCATCTACTGGGGCCTGTGCCCCGCCTGTTCCACCAGCCGCAGTTCCTGAGCACCGTGATCCACCCAGTTCGGAAGGACTCTCATGACTGAGAACCATGATGCGATCGTCACTGACCCGAAGCCCGCGGAGGCGGGAGGCTGCCCGGTCGCACACGAGCGCGCCCCGCACCCGACTCAGGGCGGCGGAAACCGCCAGTGGTGGCCGGAGCGGCTCAACCTGAAGATCCTTGCCAAGAACCCCGCCGTGGCCAACCCCCTCGGTGAGGACTTCGACTACGCCGAGGCGTTCAAGAACGTCGACCTCGCGGCCGTTAAACAGGACATCGCCGAGGTACTGACCACCTCGCAGGACTGGTGGCCGGCCGACTTCGGCAACTACGGCCCGTTCATGATCCGTATGGCGTGGCACAGCGCGGGCACCTACCGAATCAGCGACGGCCGCGGCGGCGCCGGTGCCGGTCAGCAGCGCTTCGCCCCCCTGAACAGCTGGCCTGACAACGGCAACCTGGACAAGGCCCGCCGTCTGCTGTGGCCCGTGAAGAAGAAGTACGGCCAGAGCCTCTCCTGGGCCGACCTCATGATCCTCACCGGCAACGTCGCCCTGGAGCAGATGGGCTTCGAGACCTTCGGCTTCGCCGGCGGCCGTGCGGACGTCTGGGAGTCCGAGGAGGACGTGTACTGGGGTCCCGAGACCACCTGGCTCGACGACCAGCGCTACACCGGCGACCGTGAGCTGGAGAGCCCGCTCGGCGCCGTCCAGATGGGCCTCATCTACGTCAACCCCGAGGGCCCCAACGGCAACCCGGACCCGATCGCCGCGGCCCGCGACATCCGTGAGACCTTCCGCCGGATGGCGATGAACGACGAGGAGACCGTCGCCCTCATCGCCGGTGGTCACACCTTCGGCAAGACCCACGGCGCGGGCCCGGCGGAGAGCGTCGGCGACGACCCCGAGGCCGCCCCGATCGAGGCGCAGGGCCTGGGCTGGAAGAACTCGTTCGGCACCGGCAAGGGCGCGGACGCCATCACGTCCGGCCTGGAGGTCACCTGGACCACCACGCCCACCCAGTGGAGCAACGGCTTCTTCGACAACCTCTTCGGCTACGAGTGGGAGCTCACCCAGAGCCCGGCCGGCGCCAACCAGTGGAAGCCGAAGGACGGCGCGGGCGAGGGCACCGTCCCGGCCGCCCACGACGCCTCGAAGAAGATCGCCCCCTCGATGCTCACGACGGACCTGTCGCTGCGCTTCGACCCGATCTACGAGCCCATCTCCCGCCGCTTCCACGAGAACCCGGCGGAGTTCGCGGACGCCTTCGCCCGCGCCTGGTACAAGCTGACGCACCGTGACATGGGCCCGAAGTCGCTCTACCTCGGCCCGGAGGTCCCGGCGGAGACCCTGCTGTGGCAGGACCCGCTGCCCGCGGCGGAGGGCGAGGCCATCGCCGCCGAGGACGTCACCGCCCTCAAGGCGAAGATCCTCGGCTCGGACCTGACCGTCTCGCAGCTCGTCTCCGCCGCCTGGGCCTCGGCCTCGACGTTCCGCGGCAGCGACAAGCGCGGCGGCGCCAACGGCGCGCGCGTCCGTCTGGAGCCGCAGCGCGGCTGGGACGCCAACGACCCCGACCAGCTCGCCCAGGTGCTGCGTGTCCTCGAGGGCATCCAGGCGGAGTTCAACTCCGGTGCCAAGAAGGTCTCGCTGGCCGACCTGATCGTGCTCGGCGGCAGCGCGGCCGTCGAGAAGGCCGCCAAGGACGCCGGTCACGACGTCACGGTGCCCTTCACGCCGGGCCGTGTCGACGCCACGGAGGAGCACACCGACGCGGAGTCCTTCGCCGCCCTTGAGCCGGCCGCCGACGGGTTCCGCAACTACCTCGGCAAGGGCAACCGTCTGCCGGCCGAGTACCTGCTGCTCGACCGTGCGAACCTGCTGACCCTCAGCGGCCCCGAGCTGACGGTCCTCGTCGGTGGTCTGCGCGTCCTGGGCGCCAACCACCAGCAGTCGTCGCTCGGTGTCCTCACCGAGACTCCCGGCAAGCTGACGAACGACTTCTACGTCAACCTGCTCGACCTGGGCACGACGTGGACGGCGACGTCCGAGGACGCGACCACCTTCGAGGCCCGCGACGACGCCACGGGCGACGTCAAGTGGACCGGCACGCGTGCCGACCTCGTCTTCGGCTCGAACTCCGAGCTGCGCGCGCTCGCCGAGGTCTACGCGGCCGACGACGCGAAGGAGAAGTTCGTGAACGACTTCGTCGCGGCGTGGACCAAGGTCATGGACCTCGACCGGTTCGACCTCGTCTGATCGGTTCATCCCAGTTCAGCGTGACGTCCGGGTCGGCCTGCACAGGCCGGCCCGGACGTTCTCGTTCCGGCACTTCTCCACCGGCTCCGGGACCCCTCCCCAAGCACGTCCGTATAAGTAGCAGGGGGATGCCCCCTCGTCCGGAGCACGCAGCCCGGAGCACGCAGCCCGGAGTACGGAGATCGCGGCTCAACGGCGGTGGCGGCCGGACGAGTTGACACGCGTCGAAGGGTGAACGGATGAGCATGGGCAGGGGGCGGGTCGGCGTCGCGGGGGCGCTGGCCCTGATGGTGGTCCTCACCGGCTGCGGAGGAGGTGGCGGTGACGGCCGGGACGACGGCTCCGGGGAGGGGGCGGAGTCGTCTTCCACTCGTACGCCGTCGGAGTCGGCGCGGCCGTCCTCGCAGGCGGCGTCGCCGTCCACCTCCGCGACCCGGTCCCCGAGTGGAGCGGCCACGTCGGACGCCCCCGGCGGCGGCACCGATGTCGACGCCTGCTTCGACGGACGGTGCGAGATCACCGTGTCGAAGCCCATGACCATCAAGGTCGACAGCCGGTTGGGGGTCAGCAACCTCGAGATCACGAAGGTCACGGAGGATGCCGTGATGCTCCAGTCCGCCGGCTCCGGCATGTTCCTGAGCACGTCGGTCGGCGAGGGCGGCACCGGTGGCCTGAACAGCCTCGGCTTCCGTGTGAAGTCCCTGAAGGGCGGCAGAGCGGTGCTGGAGTTCTTCCCCAAGGGCTGACTCCCGAGAAGGGGCCGTACGAACCTCGTACGGCCCCTTCTCGGGATGTTCGCTCCCTCACCCGGCCACCCTGCCGCTCAGCGGACGACCAGCGGTCGGAACGCGGAGCGCACGTTGGACTTGGACTCGGTGACGTACCTGGTCGACGGCGGGCCCGAGTCGGAGTCGCTGGAGGTGAAATACGTGATGCGGGACGGGCAACTCGACCCGTTGATCTGGATCTTACGCTTGGCGACGAGTTTGCCGGTGCGCACCTCGTAGACCTTCACCGGGACCGCGATCTTGTGGAAGGTCACGTACGTGGTGGACCCGGAGGACTTGCCTTGGTACGGGCAGGTCCGGACGGAGCTGCCGAAGGTGTCCTCGCCCATGCAGACCACCAGGACGGCGTCGGCCGCGTCGGTGGCCTTCCAGGAACCGGGGAGTTTGTCGGAGTAGTCCTGGCCGTATGTGTTGCCGGTGTAGAACAGCGCGCGGTTGGTGCCCTTGCCCATGGGCTTGGCGCCGCTGTACTTCGCCGGGCGGGAGCAGTACGCGGGCTGGGAGCCGGTGCCGCCCGGTGCGAGCAGACTGCGGACGTTGGCCAACTCGATGCTCTGGGTGGCCTTCCGGGCTCCCTTCCTGGCCTTGTCCGCCAGGTCGTCGCCGGGGTAGCGGTCCAGCAACTGCTCGTAGTGCGCCAGGGCGTTCTGCCAACTGCTGTCCGCCATCAGCTCGTCACCGCAGCCGACGAGCGCGGCGGGTGCGGTCCGCCGGGCCGTGCCGGCGGACCGGTCCAGTACGTCGTGGCTGCGCTTGCGGTCGCGGAGCCATTCGGTGACGGTGACGGTGGTGCAGGGGTCCTTGGCGGGCAGGCTGCCGAGGAATCCGGTCAGGGTCTTCTCGACCGTCTTCTCGTTGCCGGGTTCGGCGAGGACGGAGGCGAGTGTGCCGAAGCCCTCGTCCAGGGCATCGGTGTTCCCGGTCAGCGCGGTGTTCAGTTCGGTCCGGGCCGACCGCAGCCGGTCGCACGCCTCTACGGTCTCGTCGCCGCGGGCGGCCAGCGGGGCGTCGGCGACGCGGTGCCCGAACCACACCCTGTCCTGGGCGGTCAACACCCCGGCGCAGTCGCCTCGTTCGCGGGCCTCGGTGACGCTCCGCCCGATGCTGGACGCGTCGAAGCGCAGCAGCGTCACGGCCAGCACCACCGACAGCGTGACGCAGAGGGCGACCACGCGGTCACGGCGCAGCGCGACCCCGCTGCCGCCCCTGCTCGCCAGGAACCACCCGTGGGCGACGACCGCGACCCACCACACGAGCACGGCGATCTCGTACGCCGGCCGGGCGGTCGAGACGAGCCGGGAGACGAGCACGACGGTGACGACCGCGGCTGCGACGGCGAGTCTGCGCCGCCGCAGCATCAGGTAACCGACACCGAGAAGGGAGGCGTTGCCGAGGGCGACGGCCAGTGGGTCGTGCGCCCGGCTCTCGGTGGGCGTGGGCTGCGGCGCCTCGGGCTGGGCATGCGTCGGTTCGTTCATCCTGGTCTCCCCCGGTCGCAGAACGAGTCTCGATGTCGGCATGGTGCAGCCCCGCCCCCGGGACCCCTCCCGGGGATACGCGCACTCAGCGCATGAGCACGCCGCGCAGTGTGAGGCCGTAGTTGGTGCGAAGGCGGCGCAGTTCCCAGAGGCCCACCGCGGTGACCGACAGCGGCGCGCCGAGCGTGACAACGATCCGGACGGGCCCCGGCAGGGTGTCGTAGGCCCCTGTGAACATGTCCACCAATGCCATCTCCCACACGAGCGTGATGGCCAGCAGAGGCGGCACCGTCTCATGGATGTCCGCGGTGCGGAAGACATGGACGAGGGACATACCGATGCCGTAGAAGACGAACGGCAGGACCCAGACGATCGTGAGCAGGATGCCGACCACCGTGACCACCGTCATCACGGGATTGGTGGCGAACCGCCCGCCGGCGAAACCCGTGAGCACGCCCGCGGGGAACACGAACATGGCGCCCATGATGGCCAGGATCGAACCGAAGGGCTTCGCGGTGCGGCGCAGCAACTCCTGACGGGCCGGTGGCCGGGCCGCGGCGATCAGCAGACCGACGGCCACCGGGAAGGTCGCCGCGAGCACAAGTACGTTGATCCAGGCCTGGTTTCCGCGGTCGCTCGCGATGTCCCCCGCGGACTCGGCGAGTTTGTAGGAGATCGTCACCCACACGACGGCACACAGGCCGACGATGGTGCGGATCTTCTGGATGCGGGCGACCACCTCGTCGTCGACCCGGCCCGGCCGCGACGGTGTGAAGACCTTGCGCCCGATCGCGATGGGACCCGCGGTGCGCCACAGCCGCCCGAGCGGTCCCACGCGGCGCTGAGGCAACGGTCCCGGGTACGGCGGACCGGGTTGCGGAGGGTAAGGGTGGGGACCGTTGGGATACGGAGCGTTGGGGTACGGGGCGTTGGGCGGGTAACCGCCGGGCGGCGGTGGGGTGTTGTACGGGTATGGGCCCTGGGGCTGCGGAGGCACGTTGCCACCGTTCGGGTCGTACGGCGGCGGCCCCTGCGGGTTCCAGGCGTTCATCTCTGCGGCTCCCCCGATTCGCGGCTGAAGTGACGGACGCGTCGCCGCAGTGTATTGGTTGCAGACGGGAAGCATTTTCCGGAGGCCGGGGAGAGCGGCGGGGTCACTCCCAGACGACGACGTTGCGTCGCACGGGCACCGTCGAGGCGTCGGTGGCGAACAGTTCCGGCGAGTGCGCGCGGATGCGTTCGATGTCGCTGAAGACGGCCCGCAGGTGCGTACGCATGGCCGTGCGGGCGAGCGGGACGTCTCCGCCGACGATCGCCTCGAAGATCTCGCGGTGCTGGGCGGCGAAGACGGCCGGGGACACGTTCTCGTGCAGGCCGAGGCGGCGGGCCCGGTCCAGGTGGCCCTTGGCCGCGGCGACGGTGGTCCACACGTTGCCGTGACCGCTCAGGCGCATCAGGCCCTGGTGGAAAGCCTCGTCCAGATCGAAGAACTCCTCCAGGTCGAGGTCCGCGCGCCGCTGGCGGTTCAGGTTGCCCCGCAGCTCCTCGACGACCGCGGGGTCGAGCCGCTCGGGAAGATCGTCGAGCGAGGCGAGCTCCACCGCCTCCCGGAGGAACTGCGCGTCGGCGACCTGCGCCGGATCCACCCGCGACACGAACGACCCGATCTTCGGGAAGACCTGCACCAGGCCCTCCTGGGCCAGCAGGATCAGGCTCTCCCGCACGGGGGTGCGGCTGACGCCCAGCGACGCGGCGAGTTCGTTCTCCGAGAGGGCCGCGCCCGGGGGAAGTTCGAGGGTCAGGACCAACTGACGCAATTTCAGATAGATATCGCGCCGACTCGTCCGCCCGTTCGTTTGAGCCATGTGCACATCGTACGTAGGGCGGCGCCACAAGTATTGCCATGCTGCACGACAGATGCTTGTATACAAGCACTTCGCGACCAGGAAGTACCCAAGGAGTACCTGTGAGCAAGATCGAACGCGTCGAGGTGTTCGTCGCCTCCCCCGGCCGGACCTTCGTCACGCTGCGTATCACCACCACGGACGGGGTGACCGGCCTCGGTGACGCGACGCTCAACGGTCGTGAGCTGTCCGTGGCGAGCTATCTGCGCGACCACGTGGTTCCCCTGCTGATCGGCAAGGACCCCGCCCGTATCGAGGACGTGTGGCAGTACCTCTACAAGGGTGCCTACTGGCGGCGCGGACCGGTCACCATGACCGCGATCGCCGCCGTCGACACCGCCCTGTGGGACATCAAGGGCAAGACGGCCGGACTGCCCGTCTACCAGCTCCTCGGCGGCCGGTCCCGTAACGGCGTGCTGGTCTACTCGCACGCCAGCGGCACCGACACACCCTCGCTGCTGGACGACGTCGAACGCTATCTGGAGCTGGGCTACAAGGCCGTACGGGCGCAGGCCGCCGTGCCCGATGTCGGCGGCACGTACGGGGTGCGCAAGGGCAAGGTCTACGAGCCGGCCGCGACCGAGCTGCCCGACGAGCAGCCCTGGGACACCGAGGCCTATCTCGGCTTCGCGCCCACCTATCTGGAGGCGGTGCGGGAGCGCTTCGGTTTCGGCTTCCACCTGCTGCACGACGTGCACCACCGGCTGACCCCGATCGAGGCGGCCCGGTTCGGCAAGAGCGTCGAGGGCTGCCGGCTGTTCTGGATGGAGGACCCGACCCCGGCCGAGAACCAGGAGTCGTTCCGGCTGATCCGGCAGCACACCACGACGCCGATCGCGGTCGGCGAGGTGATGAACTCGATCTGGGACGTCCAGCACCTGATCACCGAGCAGCTCATCGACTACGTACGCACCACCGTCGTCCACGCGGGCGGGATCACCCATCTCCGGAGGATCTTCGACCTCGCCGCGCTCTACCAGGTGCGGACCGGATCCCACGGGGCGACCGACCTCTCCCCCGTCAGCATGGCCGCCGCCGTGCACGTCGACATCAGCGTGCCGAACTTCGGTATCCAGGAGCACATGGGCCACCCCGACGAGACCGCCGAGGTGTTCCGGACGGGGGTGACCTTCGCCGACGGCATGCTGCACCCCTCCGAGGAGCCGGGCCTCGGCGTCGAGTACGACGAGAAAGCCGCCGAGCGGTTCCCCTACCAGCGGCGCTACCTCCCGGTCGCCCGCCGTCTCGACGGGTCGGTGCACGACTGGTGAGCGCCGACGACCTGTTGAACCGTGAGGCCCTCCTCCGGCTCGCGCCCGAGCTGCGGCCCGCCGTCGATCCGGCCGAACTGCGCACCCGTGTCGTCCACTTCGGGCTCGGCGCCTTCCACCGGGCGCACCAGGCCGTGTTCACCGAGCAGGCCGCCGCGCGCTCGGGCGAGCCCTGGGGCATCACCGCGGTCGCGCCCCGGTCGGCCGCGACGGTACGCGCCCTGCGGGACCAGGACTGTCTGTACTCGCTCACCGAACGCCGTCCGGACGGGCACCGCACGCGTGTCGTGGGCTCGGTCGTCGGCGCGCTGGCCATGGGCCCCGATGCCAAGACCGTGGACGCGCTGCTCGCCGATCCCGAGGTGACGGTGGTGACGCTGACCGTGACGGAGAAGGGCTATCACCGCTTCCCGTCGACGGGCGGGCTCGACACCACGGCCGGACCAGTCGCCGCCGACCTCGTGGCTGCCGCCGACGGGCCCCTCACCACGGTGGTCGGACGGCTGGCCGCCGGGCTGGCCGTGCGGATGCGGGCGGGGGCGCCCCCGATCAGTGTCGTGTCCTGCGACAACATGGCGGACAACGGCGCCGCGCTCGGCCGTGTGGTCCACGACTACATCCGTGCGTCGGCCTGGCCGGACCGTGCGGAGATCCTGGACCGGATGGCCGAGGCCGTCGCCTTCCCCGCGACGGTCGTGGACCGGATCGTGCCCGCGACGAGCGACGCCGACCGGGCGGCGGCCGAAGCGGCGCTCGGGGTACGCGACGCCCTCCCCGTGACGGGCGAGCCGTACCGGCAGTGGGTGCTGGAGGACTCCTTCGCCGCGCCCCGGCCGCCCTGGGAGCTCGACGGCGCCCTGTTCGTGCCGGACGTCGCGCCCTATCAGCTCACCAAGCTGCGACTGCTCAACGGCTCCCACTCCGCCCTGGCCTGCCTCGGCAGCGCCGCGGGGCTCACCACGATCGCCGGGACCATGGCGGCGGACTGGGGCGAGCGCCTCGTCCGGGCGCTGTGCGCGGAGGTCGCCCCCACCCTCCCGGCCGACGGCCCCGATCCGGTCGCGTACGCCGACGATCTCGTCGTACGTTTCCGCAATCCCGCCATGCACCACCTGCTGCGGCAGATCGGCACCGACGGATCACTGAAGATCACGGAACGCTGGCTGCCGGCCCTGCGCGAACTGCGGGCCCGCGGCGAGAGCACCCCGGTCCTCGAACTCGCCCTCGCCGCCTGGGCGGACAGCACCCGACGGGCCGACGCGCCCGCCGATCCGGCCGCCGAGGCGCTCGCCGCCTGCTGGGGGCCGTCGACCCGCCCCGCCGAGACCGTACGCGCACTGCTGCGCGTGCTCGGCGCGGCGGACCTCGCGGACGACAAGGCGCTCGTCGCCGCCGTCGCGGACCGGCTGCCCGCGCTGCGGACCGGCCGCGTCGAGATCTGATCCCCTCGTCCCTCCCCACAGCATCCCCAC
>NZ_LIQZ01000158.1 GCF_001418655.1 Streptomyces phaeochromogenes
CGCCCGTCCCCCTCCCCGAGCCCCTGAGGATCGCGGTGATCGTCGGGAGCAACCGGGAGGGCCGCTTCGGTCCGGTCGTCGCGGAGTGGCTGCTCGGCCGGATCCGGGACCGGACCGACCTCGCGGTGGACGTCGTCGACACCGCCGACGTACACCTGCCGACGGCCCTCTCCCACTCCCCGTCCGCCGAGGTGGCCGCCGAGCTGGGCAAGGTCACCCCCCACCTGGCCACAGCCGACGCCTTCGTCGTCCTCACCCCCGAGTACAACCACTCCTTCCCCGCGTCCCTCAAGACCCTCATCGACTGGCACTTCCACGAGTGGCGCGCCAAGCCCGTCGCCTTCGTTTCCTACGGAGGCATCTCGGGCGGCCTGCGCGCCGTCGAACAGCTCCGCCAGGTCTTCGCCGAACTCCACGCGGTCACCGTCCGCGACACGGTGTCCTTCCACAACGCGGGCGCCTCCTTCGACGACCAGGGCCGGCACAAGGACCCCTCGGCACCGGACGCGGCGGCCAAGGTGATGCTCGACCAGCTGGCGTGGTGGGGGCTGGCGCTGCGGGAGGCGAAGTCGGTTCGGCCGTACGGGGGTTGACCGGAACCGCGTCTCAGCCCCCTGCTCTGTCTCCGGACCCGTACTCGGCCAGCGCCTCCGCCACCGCCCGGTGTGCCACGGTGGCGAGTACGGGATTGGTGACCCGGTAGTGGTCCTCCGCGACCAGGCCGAAGCACAGGGCCCAGCCGCGTCCCCGCGCCCAGGTCGCGTCGTCGACGTCGGCCGCCTCGCGGAACAGGCCGCGGGTCTCCGGGGTGAAGACGGCCCAGGCGGCGAGCACGTCGGCCGCCGGGTCGCCGACGCCGAGACCGCCGAAGTCGATGACCGCGCCGAGGCGGCCTTGGTGGGCGAGCAGATTGCCCGGCAGGAGGTCGCCGTGGAGCCAGACCGGGTCGCCGTCCCACTGGGGGAGCCGCAGGGCCTCTTCCCAGGCGGCGGTTGCGAGGTCCGCGTCCAGCGTGCCCGCCGCGCCCAGGTCGCGGATCGCGCCACGGACGTCGTCCTCACCGTCGTCGGTGAGGGGCCCGCCCCGCCAGGACGGCGGCCCGCCGGTGGCGTCGATCTTCCGCAGCGCCGCGACGAACCGGCCCAACTCGACGGCGGCGTCGGCGAGTTCGGCGTGCCCGGTGAGAGGCGCGTCGTAGATGTTGTCGCCGTCCAGCCAGCGGAACACGCCCCACGGCAGTGCGTACCCCTCGCCGGGCGCACCCTTGGCGAGCGGTACCGGCACGGCCAGCGGGAGGTGCGGCGCCAGCCGCGGCAGCCACCGCTGCTCCTTGTCCACCTGCCGGGCCCCACCGGGCAGCCGCGGCAGCCGTACGACCATGTCGTCGCCCAGCCGGTACATGGCGTTGTCGGTCCCGGCCGAGCGGACCTCCCGGACGGGCAGCTCCGCCCACTCGGGGAACTGCTCCGCCACCAGCCGGCCGACGAGCGCAGCGTCGATGTCGAGTTCGTCGGCGTGCATCTTCGTCTTCGGCGGCATGGATCTCCGTAGGCCAGGCGTGGTCAGTCGTGGGTCAGTCGTTGGGAGATGGCGGGTTCAGGAGGCGAACAGATCGCGTCCGGCGCCGATCCGGTGGAGTTCCTCCGACGGATACGGCGTTCGCCTGCTCTCGTTCTGGAGCGTGCGGCTGAAGTCCGCGAACACCGAGGCCAGTGGCGCGTATCGCGTCACGATCGCCGCGGCGGCATCGGGGAGTTCGGCGGGGTGTGCGCCCTGGGCGCAGGCGCGGATCATTGCCTCGCGCTCGTCCCTCCCGTACTCGTAGACGGCGGTGATCAGCCATTTCACCAGGTACGTGATCGTGTAGCAGCGGTCGTAGGTCCGGTGCCGTTCGAAGAAGCGGGCGTGTTCCGGGGAGAGGCCGAAACCGGAGGACAGGGCCAGGCCGTAGTCGGCGAAGTACAGGCGCCGGCCGTCGGTCAGGATGTTCTCGAAGTGGGCGTCGAAGTGGATGAGCCCGCGCGAGTTCATGAAGGACGTGCCCGCGTGCAGGGCCTTGTCCACCCAGGAGCACGCCCGGTCCGCCGACTCGCCGCCCTCCTCGATCCGTTCGCCGAGCCATTGGTGGAGGGTCCCCGGGACGTACTCCAGAAAGAGGGTGAGGCTCGTCGAGGCATCCCGGAGCCCTTCGAGCCGCCGGCGTACTTCCGGGCTGCCGTCCCAGAACGCGACGACCTGGTCGACGTCGGCCAGCTCTTCGGGGAGAGCCGGTGCGTCGTCCAAGGCTCCCGAGTCGTCCGCGTCGCTCGCGTAGTCCGGCAGTACGCGCCAGTGGTACGTCAGCGGAAAGCCCTGGAAGTCGTTGGAGAGCACCCAGTTCGTGGTCATCTCGTGCACGGCCAGTTCCTGCCAGGCTCCGAAGCCGGGCCCGCCGATGCCGTAGTGGCAGATGGCGGGCAGCCCGTAGACGTTCGCGGTCGACCGGACGTTCCCCGGCAGCGTGTCCGCCGCGGTCAGGGGCACGCGTTTGACGAAGACCTGGGTGCCGTCGACATCCAGGAGCGCCGACCGCCCGCCGATGCCGGAACCGAGCGGGTCCGCCCCGCGCACGAGGGCGTTCAGTTCGTCGTCGTCGCACTTGGCCAGGGCGGCGGAGACGGCGCTGTACGTGGCCAGGCGCGCCCCGTGCGACCTGCTGGACGTGTCACCGCGGTACCGGGAATCGGGCATTGGGTCAGGGTTCCACAGGGGCACGGCCGGGGACACCGGAAATCGCCTCGGGATGATCCCGGAGCCCGGACGGCTCTATCTTGCTTGGGCAAAGGGCGGAGGGGGCGCGGGCTCGGCATCCTCAACAGGGCTGCACAGGCAAGGAGTTGGATATTGGTTATCGGTGCGCAGGACGGGCCGGACGGGCCGGACGCAGCGGATGCACCGGACCCGCAGGACGGGCCGGACGCACCGGACACGCCGGACACGGCCACGAGGCTGCGAGCGATCGGCGACGAGCTGTCGGACCGTTTCTACGAACGGGCCGACGTCGTGCGGACGTTGTTGGTGACGCTGCTCGCCGGACAGCACTCGCTGGTGCTCGGCCCGCCCGGGACGGCGAAGTCCGAGCTGGCGCGGGAACTCACGGGCAGGTTCGAGGGGGCGGCCTACTGGGAGATCCTCCTGTCGAAGTTCACCGCACCGACGCGGATGTTCGGCCCCATCGACGTCGCCGCGCTGGCCCGGGGCGAGTACCGCCAGGTCTACGACGGCCGCGCCACGACCGCGCACATCGCGTTCATCGACGAGATCTTCAAGTGCTCGACGGCGGCGCTGAACGAGACGCTGGGCTACCTCAACGAGCGGATCTACCACCCCGAGAGCGGCGGCGAGCCCATCCGCCGCCGACCTCTTCCGGGTGATCTGACCGTCCTGGCCGGAGCCGTCAGGGACGGGCGTACGGCCGGGTCAGGATCTCCATGTTGTGGCCGTCCGGGTCGGCGAAGTAGGCGCCGTGGCCGCCGAACAGGTCGTTGGTCCGGCCGGGTTCGGTGTGGCCGGGGTCCGCGTAGTACGTGACCCCGAGCACCTCCAGGCGGGCGATCATGGCGTCGAAGCGGGTGTCGGGCACGAGGAACGCGTAGTGCTGGGACTGGATCGGCCCGTCCCTGAACTCGTAGTAGTCGAGGGTCACGCCGTTGCCGAGGTCGACGGGAATGAAGGGGCCGAAGGGGGCGCCGACCTTCAGCTCCAGGACCGCGGCGAGGAACTCGGCCGACAGGTGGCGGTCCGTCGCGTAGACGACGGTGTGGTTCAACTGGGCTGTGGTCGTGGGCAGTTCGGAGGAATTCGGGTTCGGGTGCTGCTGGGCATGTGACATCAGTGAGGTGTCTCCGGGTCTTCGGGGGCGCGACGAAGGCGCGTGCCAACGCGCGCATGGACGCTCTGGGCATGGCGCACGCTCGGTCGGCGCGCCTGCTGCAAAGACACGGAGAAACGGCGGGGCCCTGGCCCGCCTCGCGCTCACGCCGAGGCCGGGAACCCCACTCGTGCATGGCCCAAGGCCGACCCGGCAGTCACCCGGCCGACCTTAGTGTCGGGCCGGGGCCGGGGCAACGTGGTTTCCCGGCCGAGCCCTCAGCGGGCTCACGCCTCTCACCGCGCCGCCCCGGGCCGCTCCGCGCTGCCCCGCCCCAGCCCTCGTCGTTCCACGAGCCCGGTGTCAGTTCACGGACACCGCCGACCAGGCCGCCCCCACCGCCCGGTACTCCGCGCTCGACGCCCCGTACAGATCCTTCGCCGCGCTCAGCGTGGCGACCCGCGCGCCCGCGTACTTCGTCGACGACGTCATGTAGACCGTCAGCGCCCGGTACCAGATCGCGCCGAGCTTGGCCCTGCCGATGCCGGTCACCTTCGCGCCGTTGCAGGTCGTGCCGTTGTGGGCGACGCCGCCGATGGTCTTCGGGCCGCTGCCCTCCGCGAGCAGGTACGCGAAGTGGTTGGCGACGCCCGAGGAGTAGTGGACGTCCAGGTCACCGACCGTGGAGGTCCAGCAGTCCGCGGAGTTGCCGTCCTTGGAGGGCTGATCCATGTAGCGCAGGGCGGAGCGGCCGAAGCCGGGCTTCACGATCTTCTCGCCGATCCGCCAGTCCCCGGGATCGGACGGGTTCTTGGCGTAGAACTCCACCAGCGTGCCGAAGATGTCCGACGTCGCCTCGTTCAGACCGCCGGGCTCGCCCGAGTACGTCAGCGCGGCCGTCTTGGACGTCACGCCGTGCGACATCTCGTGCCCGGCCACGTCCAGGGACACCAGCGGCCCGAAGGTCTTCCCGTCACCGTCCCCGTACGTCATGCAGAAGCAACTGTCGTCCCAGAACGCGTTGTTGTACGCGCTGCCGTAGTGCACCCGGTTGAACGAGCCCTTGCCGTCGCCCGCGATGCCGGTGCGCCTGTGGACGTTCTTGTAGTAGTCCCAGGTGGTGTCGGTGCCGTACTGCGCGTCCACCGCCGCCGAGGCGCGGCTCGAAGTCGCCCCGGTTCCCCAGTGGTTGTCGGCGTCGGTGAGGACGGGTGCGGGGGCACGCTGGTAGCAGATGATGAGGATGCAGGAGTCCGTCTTGTTCTTCGTGTCGCCCGTGTACGTGTTTCCCCGTGTGGGGTCGGAGAGTTGGTACGTCGAACCGGACCGCGTCGTCTCCAGCGGGACCTTGCCGCTGTAGAGGGATCGGCCGTCGCCGGTCGCCGTCTCGATGCTGTCCCAGGCGTCGATCTGCTTGCCGGTCACCGCGTCGGTGAGGACCACGCGGGCGACCGGGTTGCCGAGCGAGTCCTTGCCCCCGGCCTCGGTGCGCCAGGCCAGCTTCGGAGTGCCGTGCAGGGCGTCAACGACCAGCTGGGGCTTGGCGGTTATCTTGCGGAGCGTCTCGCCGACGTTCGCGAGGCGCAGTGCCGCGGCGGCCAGGTCGGCGGCCTTCGGGGCGGACACCGACGGTGTGATGCTCGCGAGGGAGAGCGGACGCGTGGTGGCCCGGTCGCTGGACCGGTAGTCGCCGGCCGCCGTCAGGTGGACCACGAAGTCGCCGCCCAGTACGGGGAGTTGGCGGTACGTCCGGTCGTAGCGCACATGCTGGGTGCCGTCCGCGTCGACGACCACGTCACGGGCCCTGGTGTCCTGCGCGGAGGTGAGGCCCAGCCGGGCGGCCTGGTCTGCGAGCACCGCCGCCGCGTTGCCGAGGACGGTGTCCCGGGTCGGCCCGTCGGCCGTCACCGCGCTCGGGGCCAGTGCTCCCGCCAGCAGAGTGGTGGCCGCCGCCGATATGCCGACGGTGGCGAGGCGCGAGCCTCGGATGTGCCGTGTCCGACTCATCGAACTCCTCGGGAAGGCACGCGAAACGCGTGGTGGTGGGGGGAGTGGGGAGTGACTGGTGGGGGTGTCCGCCCAGTTCTAGGTGGCCCGGACCTGGCATGTCCATAGCGGACTGCCGGGGGATGTGTGGGGATGTGTGAGGGGTGAGAATCGTTTCTGCAAAGGTCAAAGGCCAAAGGTCCGGGCATGCGACAGCGACCCGGGAGAGGAGACCACCGGGTGAGCGGCCGACTGCCCTTCTTCGTCTACGGGACCCTGCGCCCCGGCGAGCACAACCACGACCTCTTCCTGCGCGGCCGTACGCGCTCGGAGGTGCCGGGGCGGCTCACCGGCGCGGTGCTCTACGACGGGCCGGGCTACCCGTACGCCGTGGAGGAACCCGGCGGCGTGGTGTGCGGGGAACTGGTCACGGCCGACCCCGACCGGTACGGCCAACTCCTCGGCGCCCTCGACCGGTTGGAGGAGTACGCCCCGGGCGACCCCGCCAACCTCTACGAGCGCGTGGCCAGAGAGGTGACCCGGGAGGACGGCACGGACGTACGGGCGTGGGTGTACGTGGCGGCCCCGTCGGTCGCGGCGGCGCTGCGGGCGCGGGGCAGGCGCATCGACGGGGGCGACTGGCGAACGCGCTGAGGTGGGGGATCACACGACGCGGAGAGGCCCGGCGGCCATCGTGACCCCGTTCCCTAGGGAGCGAGCCGCGCCGCCATCACCGCCACATCGTCCTCCGCCGTGCCGCCCGGGACGAGGCCGGCCAGGAGGACGGCCAACTGGTCCTCCAGGGAGCCGTCGCTGGGCAGGCGCTGGCGGGTGAGGCGGCCCAGCCACTCGTCGACGTCCTGTTCCCGGCGCTCGACCAGACCGTCGGTGTAGAGGAGCAGGGTCCGGTCGGGAGCGCAGCAGCCGGTGACCATCTCGTAGCCGCCGAAGCCGGTGCCCAGAGGCGGGCCCACCGGCACGGGGAACAGGCCGACCCTGCCGTCGGCGGCCAGGATCGCGGGCGGCAGATGGCCGGCGCTCGTGTAGAGGCACTCGCCGCTCTCCGGATCGGCCAGGACCAGCAGACAGGTGGCGGGACGGTCGGTGCCGGAGCGGGTGATCAGCTCGTCCAGGCGTTCCAGCATGGCGTGCGGCGGCAGGCCGTCGGCGGCCACGACGCGGAGCATCGCCCGGTAGTGGCTCATGGCGACCGCGGCCTCGACGCCGTGGCCCATCACATCGCCCATGGCGAGCAGCGTGCGACGACGGGACATCGGGATGACGTCGTACCAGTCGCCGCCCACCAACGCGCTGTCCCCGGCGGGCAGATAGCGCGTGGCCACCTCGATCCCGGGACGGGGACACAGCCCTTCGGTCAGCAGCGCGCGCTGCAGCTCCACCGCGATGCCGTGCTCACGGGCGTAACGGCGGGCGTTGTCGAGGCCGATCGCGGCGCGCCCCACCAGGTCCTGGGCCATCACCACGTCCTGGTGCTCGAAGGGCGGCGAGTCCCCGACCCTGACGAGCACGACCACTCCCATCAGATGGCCGCGGGCGGTCAGCGGCACGACGAGGTCGGAGTGGACACCGACCGCGCGATGGGCCGGGAAATGCTCCATGTCCGGTATGGAACGGCTCAGTTCCTCGGCGCTGAGCTGGTTCTCCACCACGGGCCGGCCGCTGTCCAGGCAGCGCTGGACGCTCGACCCGTGCCGGTAGTGCAGCTGCTCGCCCACGGTCGCGCGGATCTCCACCAGATAGTCCTGGAGATGGGGCACGGCCGCGACCCCCGCCATACGCAGCAGGACCGGACCGTGGCGCTCGGGCGGCGGGTGGTGTTCGGGGAGGTGCTCCGAGCCGTGCGGGGCCGGGTACATCATCACCGCGGCCATGTCGGCGAGCTCCGAGGAGAGGAAGTCGGCCAGCTCGGCGCAGGTGTCGTCGACGCGGAGCGTGGTGCCGATGCGGGTGGCGGCCCGGTCCAGCAGGGCCAGCCGCTTGCGCACCCGCTCCAGCTCCCTGTGCTGATGCCGTACGCCGTTGATCACCATGATGACCACGGCCACGCCCACGACGTCCCCGTCGGCCTCGAGGCGGTGGTACGCGCCGCGCCAGCTGTGGTGTTCCAGGCCCGCCCCGGACAGCGTGACGCCGTCGTTGATGCCCTCGCGGGAACGCCCGTCGGCCAGCACCTCGCGCAGTACGCCCTTGCCGCGACCGGTGAACGGCAGTACCTCTTCGACGGCCCGGCCCAGGTGTTCGTCGGCGGGCTTCCCGCTGAGCCGGGCCAGCGCCGGGTTGACGTACAGATAGCGGAGTTCGGGATCGAGGATGCCGACACAGGCGGGGGTCGCGTCCAGCACCCCCAGCAACAGTCCGTCGCCCAGGCGGTCCATGAACCCATCCTGAACCGAGCCACGCACCCACGCATGTCGGAGATACCCCGGGGCGGCATGAGGGACGGGATCCGTCCGCGCAGGGCCTGGGGGGGAAGTTCCTGGCGGGCAGGAGCGGTGGCCGCCGCTCCTGCCCTCGGGCCCTGCTCAGAAGAATCCGCGTCCCTGCTCAGGAACCGCACCCTTGCTCAGGAACCACGCTCAGGAACCGCGGCCCTCGCTCAGGAGCCGCGGCCCTCGTTCATGAGCCGCGCCCACTCAGCACACGTACGCGTAGTACGGGACGTCACCCGGGTCCAGACCGATGCGTCCGACCCCGCCGGGGCCGATCTGGATACAGCTCGGGTCGAAGCCGTCGACTTCGACACTGGCGGAGATCGTGTAGTTGCACACGTTGTGGATGTCGGCCCAACCGTCGCCGTAGGCACCGAGCTTGGCGCATCCCGGCTCCTTCGCCGCCGCGTCGTCGTCCGCCACGGCGGTCGTCATGGCGGCCGGGGCCGAGAACAGCGCCGCCGCCATGGCGGCGACGAAGGCGGTACGCAGACCAGTCATCATGTGTCCCTTCTCCTGGGCCCGTTCGGATCCGAGCCCCTGAAAAAGACACTATACGTAATCAGTTGATTACAGAGCGCTGCGTAATCGCATTCACGCGGCAGGGTGACAGGCGCGCGTCAAACCTGGCGGACCGCGTGATCTGCGTCTCGTCGACTATCGGCCACCCGCCGCCAACGCCCGTTCCACGCCCGGCTCTTGGGGCCCGAGGAAGTGGGGATCCGGCTCGAAGACCGCGTCCAGCAGTGCCTTCCCCGCCGCGAAGACCTCCCGGGCGCCCCCGTAGTACCAGGTCGCGTCGTGCACCGCGTCCACCCCGACCCCGTACGACGTGACGCCCGCCTCTTGGCAGAGCGCGACCGCACGCCGGATGTGGAAGCCCTGGCTGATCAGCACCGCCTTGTCGACGCCGAAGATCTTCTTGGCGCGAACGCAGGAGTCCCAGGTGTCGAAGCCCGCGTAGTCGCTGACGATCCGCGCGTCGGGCACGCCACGTTCCGTGAGGTACGTACGCATGGCGTCCGGCTCGTCGTAGTCCTCGCGGCTGTTGTCGCCGGTGACCAGAACCACCTCCACGCGCCCGTCCCGGTACAGCCCGGCCGCCGCGTCCAGCCGGTGCGCGAGATACGGCGACGGCTCGCCGCGCCACAGGCCCGCCCCGAAGACGACCGCCACCTCGGTGCGCGGCACGTCCGCCGTCGTACGCAGCCGGTCGCCCGTGACCACGTACATCCACGTCGACGGGAGCAGCGCGAGGACGCACCCGGCCATCACGGCCTGCACGGCCCGGCGCTGCCCCGTCCGGGTGCGCGGCAGGCGCGGTCTCGGCAGGCGTGGCCGCGGCAGCTTCGGCAGCTTCGGACGACGCATCGGACGGTCCCTCCCCAGGTGGCCTCGACCCTGAGGACGCCCGTTACGGTGATCCGGTTCGCCCGGCGCACAGTGACCAGCTTCACCCGGGAAGCCGAAACGGCAGGTCACCGCACCTCACAGACCCCGTACACCCCACCGTGAACCCCCGGAAAACACCCGTCATTCCGGCGCAACGGGGAGGCAACCTCCGACCCGCACCATCGGTGCATGACGGCGTCGAACCCTCCTCGCGACGAGTCCCAGCCCCGCCCCGGCGGCCAGCCGCTGCGTGGCGTCCACCTCGACAGTACGGCGCAACTCATGAACCGGATCGGCAGTCAGCTCGGCAGTCAGCTCAGCCTCGTGTCCCTCAACGGCACCCGGCGTCCCGCCCCGCCCGCGCTCGTCCTCGTGGGCCACGGCAGCCGCGACCCGCGCGCCCTGAGCACCGTCCGGACCCTCCTGGCCCGGATCCGCGACCTGCGCCCCGGCCTGCCCGTGCACCTGGGGCACATCGAGCTGAACGAGCCCCTGCTGCCCGACACGCTCGCGGGCCTCGGCACCGGCGACGCCGTGCTCGTACCGCTGCTGCTCAGCCGCGGCTACCACGTCAAGCAGGACATCCCCGAGGCCGCGGCCGTCGCACGGGCGAACACCCGCATCGCCGGGCCGCTCGGCCCGCACCCGCTCCTCGTGGAGACGCTGCACGAGCGCCTGACCGAGGCCGGCTGGCAGGCGCCCCGGGACGAGGCCGAGCGCCGGGCGAGCGGGGTCGTGCTCGCCGCCGCCGGATCCCGCGACCCCGACGCGGCCGTCGACACCCGCCGCACCGCGGGCCTCCTGGCCGAGCGGCTCGGCGTCCCCGTCCTCCCGGCGTACGCCTCCGCCGCGGCCCCCACCGTCCCCGAAGCCGTCCGCGCCCTCACCGCCCGGGGCCGCCATCGCGTCGCCGTCGCCTCCTACTTCACGGCCCCCGGCCGCTTCTCCACCGAGTGCGCGGCGGCGGCCCCCTGGATCGCCTCGGCCCCCCTGGGCGCCCACCCGTCGATGGCCCGCCTGATCCTGCACCGCTACGACCGGGCGCTCGCGACCTCGATCACCGGGACACCGGCCCTGGCTTCGGCGTAGGCGCTCCGCTCGGCCCGGTGTGTCGACTGCGGGTCCGTGGTGGCTGGTCGCGCGCTTCCCCGCGCCCCTGAAAGCACCGGCGACGGCCGTGCCCCGAAGCGGCGCGGGGCAGACGCGCAGGCGCGCAACACCCCCGCCCCAATTGTCAGCCGCTCCGCTTACTGTTCAAGACATGGAAGGCACCAGCACCGAAACCACCCAACACCCGTACGAGCACCACATCGCACCCCCCGGCTACGACGTCACGTCAGTGGAACGTTGGGCCACGGAGCCGGACAAACGCCCCGGCCGCACCGCCTTCCAGCGCGACCGCGCCCGCGTCCTGCACTCCTCGGCCCTGCGCCGCCTCGCAGGCAAGACGCAGGTCGTCACCCCCGGCACCCGCAGCCAGGTCTGGGACGCGAGCCCCCGCACCCGCCTGACCCACTCCCTGGAGTGCGCCCAGGTCGGCCGCGAGCTGGGCGCCGCCCTCGGCTGCGACCCCGACCTCGTCGAGGCGGCCTGTCTCTCCCACGACCTGGGCCACCCGCCCTTCGGGCACAACGGCGAGCAGGCACTGAACGAGTTCGCGGAGGACTGCGGCGGCTTCGAGGGCAACGCGCAGTCGCTCAGACTGCTCACCCGCATCGAGCCCAAGCGCTTCGTGACAAGCGAAGCGAGCGGCGACCTCGTCAGCGTCGGCCTCAACCTCACCCGCGCCGCCCTGGACGCCGCCACCAAGTACCCCTGGCCGCGCGGCGCCCACCCGGCCGACCCGAAGTCCCCGAAGTTCGGGGTCTACGACGACGACCGCCCCGTCTTCGACTGGGTCCGCCAGGGCGCCCCCGGCACCCGCACCACCTTCGAGGCCCAGGTCATGGACTGGGCCGACGACGTGGCGTATTCGGTGCACGACGTCGAGGACGGCCTGCACGCGGGCCACATCGACCCCAACTGCCTGCACGCCGATCCCGAGCGGCAGGAGATCTTCGCGGTCGCCGTCGGCCGGTACGTCCCGGTGGACACCGACCCCGCCGAGCTCGGCGAGGCCCTCGACCGCCTCCTGGACCAGGAGTGGTGGCCGCACGGCTACGACGGCTCGGCGGTCGCGCAGGCCCGGCTGAAGGACGCCACCAGCCAGCTCATCGGCCGGTTCTGCCTCGCCGCCGAGGGCGCGACGCGCGCGGCGTACGGGACGGGCCGGCTCACGCGGTACGCGGCCGAACTGGTCGTTCCGCACGCGGCCCGCCTGGAGTGCGCGGTCCTCAAGGCCGTCGCCGACCGGTACGTCATGCAGCGCGCCGAGCAGGAGCGGCTCCGCGCCGACCAGCGGATCGTGGTCGCCGAGCTCGCGGAGGCGCTCACCGCCCGCGCGCCGGACGGCCTGGACCCGCAGTTTCGAGCCCTGTTCGACCAGGCGCCGGACGACCGTGCCCGCAAGCGGGTGATCGTCGACCAGATCGCGTCCCTGACGGACGCCTCCGCGCGATCACTGCATGCGAGGCTCACGGGGTAGCTGTGGCGTCCGGACGGGGAGGGCGTGACCCTGCGTGGCCTGATCGGGCCACTCCCTCTTCCCCCATCACGCTCCGTGCGGGACGCTCGCATGTGGCGACATCCTTACGAGGAGGCATCAAGTGGTCGACGCAGATCAGACATTCGTCATCGTCGGAGGCGGGCTGGCCGGCGCGAAGGCGGCCGAGACGCTCCGGGCGGAGGGCTTCACCGGCCGCGTGATACTGATCTGTGACGAGCGGGACCACCCGTACGAACGCCCGCCGCTGTCCAAGGGCTATCTGCTCGGCAAGGAGGAGCGCGACAGCGTCTTCGTCCACGAGCCCGCCTGGTACGCGCGCAACGACGTCGAGCTGCACCTCGGCCAGACCGTCGACGCGATCGACCGGACCGCGAAGACCGTCCGCTTCGGTGACGACGGCACGCTCGTCCACTACGACAAGCTGCTGCTCGTGACCGGCTCCGAACCGCGCCGCCTCGACATCCCGGGCACGGACCTCGCGGGCGTCCACCACCTGCGGCGCCTGGCCCACGCGGAGCGCCTCAAGCACGTACTGACCGCCCTCGGCCGGGACAACGGCCACCTCGTCATCGCGGGCGCCGGCTGGATCGGCCTGGAAGTCGCCGCGGCAGCCCGTGAGTACGGCGCCGAGGTCACCGTCGTCGAGCACGGGCCGACCCCGCTGCACTCGGTCCTCGGCCCCGAGCTCGGCCAGCTCTTCGCCGAGCTGCACCGCGAGCACGGCGTCCGCTTCCACTTCGGCGCCCGGCTCACCGAGATCACCGGCCAGGACGGCATGGTCCTGGCGGCCCGCACGGACGACGGCGAGGAGCACCCCGCGCACGACGTCCTGGCCGCCATCGGAGCCGCCCCGCGCACCGGCCTCGCCGAGGCCGCGGGCCTCACGATGGTCGACCGCGCACAGGGCGGCGGCATCGCGGTCGACGAGCAGCTGCGCACCTCCGACCCCGACATCTACGCGGCCGGTGACGTGGCCGCCTTCCACCACGCGCTGTTCGACACCCGGCTGCGCGTCGAGCACTGGGCGAACGCCCTGAACGGCGGCCCGGCGGCGGCCCGCGCGATGCTGGGCCGCGAGCTGACGTACGACAGGGTGCCCTATTTCTTCTCCGACCAGTACGACGTAGGGCTCGAGTACTCGGGCTGGGCGCCCCCGGGCACGTACGACCAAGTGGTGATCCGGGGAGACGCGGGCAAGCGCGAGTTCATCGCCTTCTGGGTGAAGGAAGGACGGGTGCTGGCCGGGATGAACGTGAATGTGTGGGACGTCACGGACCCGATCCAGCAACTGATCCGGACCCGGACCCAGGTGGACTCCGAGGCACTCGCGGACCCGCACGTTCCGCTGGACAGTCTGGTCCCATGACCGACGGCGGCGCTCGACTGTCACACCGTCCCCGTAGAATCCATGCGTGGCTGGAAGGATCAACGACGAGGACGTGAAGGCTGTTCGGGACGCGGTCCCGATCGACGCCGTGGTCTCGGAGTACCTCCAGCTGCGCAACGCGGGCGGCGGAAACCTCAAGGGTCTCTGCCCCTTCCACGACGAGAAGTCACCGTCCTTCCAGGTCAGCCCGAGCAAGGGGCTCTTCCACTGCTTCGGCTGCCAGGAGGGCGGCGACACCATCACGTTCGTGATGAAGGTCGACCACCTCACCTTCTCGGAGTCGGTCGAGCGCCTCGCCGGCCAGGCGGGCATCACGCTGCGCTACGAGGAGGGCGGCTACAACCCCTCCAACCAGCGCGGCGAGCGCATCCGCCTGGTCGAGGCCCACAAGATCGCCGCCCAGTTCTACATCGAGCAGCTCGACACCAGCTCCGAGGCCGACACCGGCCGCAAGTTCCTCGCCGAGCGCGGCTTCGACCAGGCCGCGGCCACCCACTTCGGCGTCGGCTACAGCCCCCAGGGCTGGGACCACCTCACGCGCTACCTCCGCGGCAAGGGCTTCAGCGACAAGGAGATCCTCCTCTCCGGCCTCTCCCAGGAGGGCCGCCGCGGCCCCATCGACCGCTTCCGTGGCCGGCTCATGTGGCCGATCCGCGACATCGGCGGCGAGGTCGTCGGCTTCGGCGCCCGCAAGCTGTACGAGTCGGACAACGGCCCGAAGTACCTGAACACGCCCGACACGCCGATCTACCGCAAGTCCCAGGTCCTCTACGGCATCGACCTCGCCAAGAAGGACATCGCCAAGAGCAGCCGGGCGGTCGTGGTCGAGGGCTACACGGACGTGATGGCCTGCCACCTCGCCGGCATCACGACGGCCATCGCGACCTGCGGCACGGCCTTCGGCGGCGACCACATCAAGATCCTCCGACGGCTCCTGATGGACAACGGCTCGGCGCGCGTGATCTTCACCTTCGACGGCGACTCGGCCGGCCAGAAGGCCGCCCTGCGGGCCTTCGAGGACGACCAGAAGTTCGCCGCCGAGACGTACATCGCGATCGCCCCGGACGGCATGGACCCCTGCGAGCTGCGCCTGGCGAAGGGCGACGCGGCGGTCGCCGACCTGGTCGAACCCCGCACCCCGCTCTTCGAGTTCGCCCTGCGCCAGATCATCCTGCGCTACGACCTGGAGACCCCCGCGGGCCGCGCCGCCGCGCTCGACGAGGCGGCCCCGATCGTCGCCCGCATCAAGAACAGCGGCGCCCAGCACGAGGTCGCCGTCCAGCTCGCGGGCATGCTCGGCATCCTCGACACGCAGTTCGTCGTCAAGCGCGTCGCCCAGCTGGCCCGCTGGGCCCGCGACCGCGGCGGCAAGGGCCCCGCGCCCACCGGCAACGGCCGCCCCCCGCAGAGCTACGAGAACAGCGGACCCAGACCCTCCTCGGGCCCCGCCCTGACTCTCCGCAACCCGGTCTTCGCCACCGAGCGCGAACTGCTCAAACTCGCCCTCCAGCGCCCCGACCTGGTCTCCCCGGCCTTCGACGCGTACGGCGTGGACGAGTTCACCGCCCCGCCGTACGCGGCCGTCCGCGAGACGATCATGGAGGCGGGCGGCGCGGAGTACGGCGTCCAGGACCCGCAGGAGTACCTGATCCGCGTCCGCGAGGCCGCTTCCGACGACGCGGTTCGCGCCATGGTCACCGAGCTGGCCGTCGAGGCCATCATGCGCAAGACCGTCGACGAGCACTACGCGGGCGAGCAGCTGGTCACCGTCCGCCGCCGCGCCGTCGAGCGCCGCGTCCGGGACGTCCAGGGCGCCCTCGCCCGCGCCAGCGCCCAGGGCGACCCGGTCCAGCTGGCCGCCGTGCAGAACGAGTTGTGGGTGCTCCAGCAGTACGACCAGGCCCTGCGCGAGAAGGGCGCGGGCGCGCTCTGACACGGGCCGGGCCCGCGCTCCGAGACGGCCGGGCCCGCGCTCCGGGACGAGGGGACGTGCGAGGCCCGCGCTCCGAGGCGGGTCAGTTCCCGGCCGGGGAGTACGGCGGAGCCGGCGGCTGCCCGTCGAACGTCGGTGTCACGGCCCGCACCAGCCGGTCGGTGAACTCCCGCTCGGCGTCCGCGAACCGCGGATACTCCGTGACGAAGTGCTCCCACTCCACATATCCCAGCGACTCCACCAGGTCCTCCAGGAAGACCCCCTCGCGGTACTGCCGGGGCCACTCGCCCGACAGCCGGAACACCTCGTGCAGCAGCTCGTGGCGCAGCGGGTGCCGTTCGGCGAGGAGCACGGCGTCGTACAGGTCCTTGCCCTGCGCGTGCATGTCGTTGATCAGCCACATCAGCTTCCAGGCCAGCGACAGCCCGGGAGTCGCGGCCCACACGACCGTGCCGCCCGGCAGCTCCACCGGCTCCGGCTCCTCGGGCAGGCGCTCGTTGAAGACGAAGTCGAGCTGGACATGCCCGCCGGGCAGACCGGGCGCACCCCAGGGCAGCACCATGCGGCGCCCCGGCACCCGGTCGTACGTCCAGATGTCCTCGACCACCGCGCCCCGCGCCGAGATGCCGACCTCCCGCCCGCGCTCGTCGGCCAGCGCTTCGGCGGCCTCCGCGATCCCGTCGAGCATCCGGGCGGTACGCCCCTCGTCGACCCGCCAGGTGCGCGGCACGACGACGAAGTCCAGGTCGCCGGGCTCGCGGGCGGCGTCCCCGAACCACGCCGACATCAGCACACTGCCGCGCAGCACCAGCGACTCGACCCACTCCGAGCCGGCGATCGCCGCGAGCACGAGATCCAGCGCCCGGCGTCGCGCGGACCGCCAGGCCTCGCCCCTGGCCGGGTCGGAGAAGCCGGGGTCGGTGGCCCGGTAGGCGTTCTGGTGGTGCTTCATGGCCGGGTCGAAGACCGGCCGCTGCACCGCGTCGTACGCCTCCACCCAGTGCAGCGTCCGCGGCAGGTCCTGCGCCCGGCGGGTGGCCTCGTCCAGCGGCTCCCGGGGTATCTCGACGCTCCGCCAGCCGAACTGCTGCCACGTCCCGCTCATCCCAGCACCTCCTCGGTCGCTCTCGGTATCTGCGTCTGCTCCACGGGCACTCCGCGCGACATGCGCGCCCCGGCTTCCTCGATCCACCCGTCGTCGACGGAGAGATCACTGTCGTGGAGCACGAACTCCCGCTCCACATCGGCCACTTCGAACCCGCACAGCTCAGCGAGCAGCAGCTCCAGCAGCCGTCCGGCCCCCTCCGCGTCCACGCCCCGGCACCGCTGGGTCACGAACCGCTCGTGCCGCCGTCCGGTGCCGCCGGTGCCGTCGATCTCGCTGTCGCGCACCCGCCGGGCGTTCCACGAGAGATGGGCGCCGTGCGGGACGACCCTCGCGGCCAGGGCGTCGAGGTCGGTGCCCGCGTCCAGCAGCAGCTTCACGTGATGCTCGAAGTACCGCTCGTCGCCGCCGGTTCCACAGGGTTCGCGCGGTACCTCGGGCGCCCACGGGGACGACTCGATCTTGACGCGTACGGGCACGAATCCGTCGGCCCGCAGATGCGCGGCGACTTCCCGGGCCCGGGCCGATTCGGCGGCGTACGACGGGGAACCCGTCAACGTGACCATCGGCTGCGAAGGCATCCGGCCGCGTGCCAGCACGATGTGCGTCAGCTTGAGGCCGGCCCCGGCCGCCCAGCACCGCAGCCGTTCCGATTCGGCGGCGCTGTCGCAGCGGACCGTCACGTGAGTTTCGTAGTGGGAACCGGACACTCGGGGATCGTGCCAGATCAGGGTACGAACGGGCACGCGAGTTTTCCGCGAGGGTAACCACGCGGTCACGGACCGGACTCAAAAAGTCACCGCACGCCCCTCGTGGCGACGATGTGTCGTACTCCACACTGGGTTCCGGTGCCTGAGTCCTCGGAGCGCGGCCGACCCGAACGCGACGGGTCCATTGCCCCCGCGGTTCCGCTCAATGACTTCGGGAGGGACAGCGGCAAGGCCGTCGGCCCCATCCCTGACGTACCGCTGCCGCACGCCTCAGCAGCGACATTCCTGGAGGTCGCCCCCGTGCAGACCCAGACCCTCACCCAGACCGACAACACCGGCGACACGGACACGGATTCCGACGTCATCGGGGCCGTACCCGCGCAGAGCCGTGCCGCGCACCACCCCGAGACGGCGGCGGAGCCGGAGGGCTCGCCGGCCGAGCCCGACGAGCCGCCCGTCACCCTCGTGGAGACCGAGGCGCCGGAGCCGGTGGAAGTGCCCCGCGGGCGTACGGACACCGGTGGGCCCTCGTCCGACCTGTTCCGCCAGTACCTGCGGGAGATCGGCAGGATCCCGCTGCTCACCGCGGCGGAGGAGGTGGAGCTGGCGCGCCGGGTCGAGGCCGGCCTCTTCGCGGAGGAGCGGCTGCGGCTGGCCTCCGACCTGGACAGCCAACTCGCCCTGGACCTCGACAAGTTGGTGGTCATGGGCCGGATGGCCAAGCGCCGGCTCATCGAGGCGAACCTCCGGCTGGTCGTCTCCGTCGCCAAGCGGTACGTGGGGCGCGGGCTGACCATGCTCGATCTGGTCCAGGAGGGAAACCTGGGGCTGATCAGGGCGGTTGAGAAGTTCGACTACGCCCGGGGGTACAAGTTCTCGACGTACGCGACCTGGTGGATCCGCCAGGCCATGTCCCGGGCCCTCGCCGACCAGGCCCGGACGATCCGAGTGCCCGTCCACGTGGTCGAGTTGATCAACCGGGTGGTGCGGGTGCAGCGGCGGATGCTGCAGGAACGGGGGTACGAGCCGACGCCGGAGGAGGTCGCGGCGCACCTGGATCTCCCCAGCGAGCGGGTGAGCGAAGTCCTGCGTCTGGCCCAGGAGCCGGTGTCCCTCCACGCTCCTGTGGGCGAGGAGGACGACGTTGCCCTCGGGGACCTCATCGAGGACGGGGATGCGACGAGTCCTGTGGAGTCGGCGGCGTTCCTGCTCCTTCGCGAGCACCTGGAGGCGGTTCTCTCGACCCTCGGCGAGCGGGAGCGGAAGGTGGTCCAGCTCCGCTACGGGTTGGCGGACGGCCGCCCCCGCACGCTGGAGGAGATAGGCCGCATCTTCGGGGTCACCCGCGAACGCATCCGCCAGATCGAATCCAAGACCCTCAACAAACTCCGCGACCACGCGTTCGCGGACCAACTGCGGGGCTACCTGGACTGACCAGGCATTTCTACGCCCCCGCCGCCCCTACCCA
>NZ_LIQZ01000159.1 GCF_001418655.1 Streptomyces phaeochromogenes
CTCCGGTGCTCGCCCTGTCCGCCGAGCGGCTCGATCACAATCTGCGGCTCATGGAGACGTACTCGGTCCGGCATGGGCTCACCTTCGCCCCGCACGGCAAGACCTCCATGGCTCCCCAGCTTTTTCAGCGGCAGATCGAGCATGGGGCCTGGGGGATCACGCTGGCCGTGCCTCATCAGGTGCGGGTCGCGCGGGCGTTCGGGGTCCAGCGGGTCTTCCTGGCGAATGAAGTGGTGGACGCCGCCGCTCTGAAGTGGGTTTCCTCCCAGCTCGACGCCGATCCCGAGTTTCGTTTCGTCTGTTATGTCGACTCCGTGCGCGGGGTGGAGTTGATGGACTCCGCGTTGCGGGGTGCTGTTCGGCCCGTGGACGTCGTTGTCGAGCTGGCTGCCGGTGAGGGCGCCCGGACCGGGGTGCGGACGGAGGCCGAGTGCGCCGCCGTCGCGGATGCCGTCGCCGGTGTGGACACCCTGCGGCTGGTGGGTGTCGCGGGGTACGAGGGTGAGGTGCCGGACGCCGATTCGGAGCGGGTGCGCGGGTGGCTTCGGCGGCTGGTCGCGCTCGCCGTCGACTTCGACAAGGACGGTCGCTTCGACGGGCTCGAAGAGATCGTGGTCAGTGCGGGCGGCAGCGCCTGGTTCGATGCCGTTGCCGATGTCTTTGCCGGGATTCCTGAACTCTCCGTGCCTGTACTGAAGTTGCTGCGGTCCGGTGCCTACGTCTCGCACGACGACGGGCACTACCGGAAGATCACTCCGTTCAACCGGGTTCCCGAGGAGGGTGCCCTCCAGCCCGCGTTCCGGCTCTGGGCCCAGGTCGTTTCCCGTCCGTCGGCCGAGCAGGCCTTCGCCAACGCGGGCAAGCGCGATGCCGCCTACGACCTTGATCTGCCCGAGGTGCAGGTGGTGCGCTCGGATGCGGGTGAGCGGCCGGCCGACGGTGTCACGGTCACCGGGCTGTCCGACCAGCACGCCTGGATTCGTACGGACGAAGGCGTCGAACTTCATGTCGGCGACTGGGTGGGGATGGGGCTCTCCCACCCCTGTACCTCCTTCGACAAGTGGGAGCTGATTCCGGTGGTGGAGCAGGACGGCACGGTCGTCGACTACATCCGCACCTACTTCTAGGAGCCCGCCATGATGGACCTCGTAGTGCGTGACGTGGAGGTTGTCGACGGGAGCGGAGGCCCCTCCTACCGGGCCGACGTGGGGATCGAGGGCGGCCGGATCACGGCCGTCGTCCAGGAGGCCGCTGCTGCCGGGTGCCTGCGGCCCGTCGCCCGTCGGGTCCTGGACGCCGAGGGGCTCGTCCTCTCCCCCGGCTTCATCGACATGCACGCCCACAGCGATCTGGCCCTGCTGCGGGACCCCGACCACAGCGCGAAGGTCGCGCAGGGCGTGACGCTGGAGGTCATCGGGCAGGACGGGCTGTCGTACGCGCCCGTCGACGACCGGACCCTCGCCGAGGTGCGCAGGGCCATCACCGGGTGGAACGGCAACGGGGACGACATCGACTTCACCTGGCGGTCCGTGGGCGAGTATCTGGACCGGCTGGATCATGGTTTCGACGGTGAGGGCATCGCAGTCAATGCCGCCTATCTGATTCCTCAGGGCTCGGTGCGGATGCTCGCCGTCGGCTGGGACGACCGCGCGGCGACGCCACGGGAACTGGACCGGATGCGGCAGTTGGTCGCCGAGGGGATGAGGGAGGGCGCGGTCGGCATGTCCTCCGGGCTCACCTACACCCCGGGCATGTACGCCAAGGACGCCGAACTCACCGAGCTGTGCCGGGTGGTGGCCGAGTACGGCGGCTACTACTGCCCGCACCATCGGTCGTACGGAGCCGGCGCCCTGGACGCGTACAGAGAGATGGTGGACCTTACGCGCGAGGCGGGCTGCTCCCTTCATCTGGCCCACGCCACCATGAACTTCGGTGTGAACAAGGGCAGGGGGCCCGAGCTGCTGGCGCTCGTCGATGACGCGCTGGCCGGTGGGGCCGACATCAGCCTCGACACCTATCCGTACACGCCCGGCTGTACGACTCTCGTGGCCATGCTGCCCAGTTGGGCGAGCGAGGGCGGGCCCGAGGCGATTCTCGCCCGGCTGAAGGACGACGGGACCGCCGAGCGGATCCGGCATCACATGGAGGTGGTGGGCGCGGACGGGTGCCATGGCGTTCCCATCGAGTGGGACACCATCGAGATCTCGGGGGTCGCCGATGCGGCGCTCGCGGAATATGTGGGCAGGACGGTTCAGGAGTCCGCCGACGCTCGTGGAGAGGCCCCCTGGACCACCGCGCGGCGGCTGCTCCTCGACGACGGGCTCGGCTCGACGATCCTCCAGCACGTCGGCCACGAGGAGAACGTGCAGGCGATCATGCGGCACCGCGTCCACACCGGCGGCTCGGACGGCATCCTGCGCGGCGACAAGCCGCACCCGCGCGCGTACGGCACGTTCCCGCAGTATCTCGGCCGGTACGTGCGGGAGTTGGGCGTTCTCGGTCTTGAGGAGTGCGTCGCCCATCTGACGTCGCGGCCCGCGGCCCGGCTGCGGCTGCCCGACCGGGGGCTGGTCCGTGAGGGGTACCGGGCGGATCTGGTGCTGTTCGATCCGGCCACGGTGGCGGCGGGGTCGACCTTCGAGAACCCTCGTACGCTGCCGACCGGCATCCCGTACGTCCTGATCGACGGGCGTTTCGTCGTGGAGGACGGGCGCCGGACGGATGTGCTCGCGGGGCGGGCGGTCCGCCGGACTGCTCCGTGACCGCCCGCCGCGGGATCACGGCTTGGGCAGGGTGCACCCGCTCGCGCTCAGGTCGAGCTTGTTGTCGACGCCGAAGCACGCCGGGATCTGGTAGGTCTCCTGGGCGTAGTTGATGCCCGCGCGGACGGTCACGTTGCCGCTCTCGTCGACCTCACAGGGGTTGTTGTCGGTGCAGCGACCGCCGTCCTCGTTGCCGGTGTTGTTGACGGCGACGACGTTGCCGGTGGCGTTGTCGACGACGGGCGAGCCCGAGGTGCCGCCGATGGTCTGGCAGGCCGAGGTGTAGCGGACCGAGTCCTTCCAGGTCCAGGCACCTTCCCTGAGGCGGTAGGCGAAGCCGTCGACGTTGCAGGCGTACGTCCGCTTCCAGTAGCCCGAGACGACCGTGATGGCGGTCCCGGCGACCGGGTGCGTGTCGTTCATCGTCAACGGGCTGATGTTGTACGAGCTCTTGATCTGCGCGTACGTGGTGGTGAGCTGGTACAGCGAGACGTCCGTGTCGGTCATCGTCGCGTACGCGATCTTGCTGGCGCGCAGGGTGGCGACCCGGGTGCCCGCGGCGTTGAGCAGGCCGAAGGTGCGGCTGGAGGCCTGGTCGACGATGACCTCACCGGCCGCGGGGAAGCCGGTCTCCAGACAGTGGCCGTTGGACATGACCATCGCCGGGTCGTTGTCCTCCGAGTCCGGGAAGCGGACGACGGAGCCCGAGCAGTTGCTGAGCGAGACGGTGCCGGCGAAGTTGACGGCCTGGACGGTCGGCGCGGTGATCCTGGACACGGCCGCCGTCGTGGAGGTGACGGCGTCTCTGACCACCGAGGTGGCGGTCTCCGTGTCAACGGCCGCAGGTTCGGGCGCCGCGACCGCGGGTGCCGCGCCCGCCCCGGCTATCACCAGGGCGAAGAGCGCGGCGCCGAGAGGCTTTCTCATGTGGGGGTCCCCTCATTGTGACTCGGGCGGCCGGAGAATTTCCGGCCGCCACATGTCTGTCATGCACATTGTGAAGTGAGAGGGGGGTGCGGGCAAGGAGCCGCTTCAGGCGCGGCGTTGGCGGATTCCCTCGCATTCCCGGACTGCTCCTGCCCATCCCCCCGGAACGGTGAACGTGAACGGGGTCGCCCCCCGGGAGCCGTGCGGCGGTCCGGCCGGCTCGGGTGCGGCCCGGCCGGTGCCGGGCAGGCCGACCTGCCGAGTCCGGCGGCCACGCGGCTCCTCGTCCGGCGGCTCCTCGTCCGGCGGCTGCTCGGGCCGGGTGACGGTTACTTGGGCCCTTTGGTGCCGCCCTGGCCGCGCCCAGGCTTGCCGTCGGAGTTGCCCGGGCCCCTCGGGCTCGTGCCGGCGGTGGGCGTGGAGGGGGCCGAAGAGGTGGTGGGGGACTTGGCCGAGGGGTTCTCGGTCCCGTCGCCCGCCGGGGCGAGGCTCGCCGAGCTGCTCGGGTCCCCTGCGCGAGACGGCTCCCCGCCGTCGGACGACCGTGCGGCGGGGGCTCCGCCCGAGGACTTGGCGTCCGTGGGCGACGCGGGATCCCCGGCCGTCGGGCTCGTGCGGTCCTCGTTGCCTCGCGCTCCGCCGTCCGACGGCCCGAAGGCGAACCCGGCCATCACGGCGGCCAGGGACACCGCGCCCACCGCCCCGGCGGCGACCGCCACACGCCGTGACGGCAAGGCTCCGGGCTTCCGCCGGGAGCGACGGCCGCCGGCCCGGTGGCCGTCACCCGGACGGCCGCCGCCGACCCGGCGGCGATCTTCCGCACCGGCTGCCACGGGCGGCAGCTCGCGGGTCTCGTCGTACGCGTTCTGCCAGCCGTGGGCAGTCGCCGGGTCGGCGTACTCGTCGTACGCCGGGGCCTCCTCGGCCTGCGGGTGGTACACGATCGGCGGGACCACGGACTCGTCGCCTTCCCGATGCGCACCATGGGTGTCCGGCGCGCCGGCCGCGTTGTTCGCGGCGTTCGCGCCGGACACCCCGTTTTCGTTCTCAGGTGGCCTCGACATGGCCGCGCATTGTAGGGACGGGAGAGGCCGACGGGACAGCTACCGACGATAACCACCCAAACCGCCGCGTCTCACGTGGTGGAAAACACGGCCCGAGGGGCGTTACCGGGCCGTAAGCTCACGGACATGCAGGTGATCCAGTCGACCAAGCTCGCCAACGTCTGTTACGAGATCCGGGGCCCGGTGCTCGAGGAGGCGATGCGGCTCGAAGCGGCTGGGCATCGCATTCTCAAGCTGAACACGGGGAACCCGGCCGCGTTCGGGTTCGAGTGTCCGCCCGAGATCCTGGAGGACATCCTCCGCAACGTCTCGTCGGCACACGGGTACGGCGACGCGAAGGGCCTGCTGGCGGCGCGCCGGGCCGTCGTCATGCACAACCAGACCCTCGGCATCGAGACCGACGTCGAGCACGTCTTCATCGGCAACGGCGTCTCCGAGCTCATCGTGATGGCGATGCAGGGGCTGCTGGACGACGGCGACGAGGTGCTCGTACCGGCGCCCGACTACCCCCTGTGGACCGCCGCCGTGTCGCTGTCCGGCGGTACGGCCGTGCACTACCGGTGCGACGAGCAGTCCGACTGGATGCCCGATCTGGCCGACGTGGAGCGGAAGGTCACCGACCGCACCAAGGCGATCGTGATCATCAACCCGAACAACCCGACGGGCGCGGTCTACGACGAGGCGATGCTGCGCGGGCTGACCGACATCGCCCGCCGCCACAACCTGCTGGTCTGCTCGGACGAGATCTACGACAAGATCCTGTACGACGAGGCCACGCACACACCGACCGCCAAGGTCGCCCCGGACCTGCTGACGCTCACCTTCAACGGCATGTCGAAGGCGTACCGGGTGGCCGGGTACCGGGTCGGGTGGATGTCGATCTCGGGGCCGCGGGCGCACGCCGACTCGTACATCGAGGGGCTGACCATCCTCGCGAACATGCGGCTGTGCGCGAACATGCCGGGGCAGCACGGTGTGGTCGCCGCGCTGAGCGGGCGGCAGACGATCAACGAGCTCGTGCTTCCCGGCGGGCGGCTGCGGGAGCAGCGGGACGTGGCGCACGCGCTGCTGACGCAGATTCCCGGCGTGACGTGCGTGAAGCCGAAGGGCGCGCTCTATCTCTTCCCGCGCCTCGATCCGAAGGTCTTCAAGATCAAGGACGACCGGCAGATGGTGCTGGACCTGCTGCGGACCGAGAAGATCATGGTGGTGCAGGGAACGGGCTTCAACTGGCCGGAGCCCGATCACTTCCGGGTCGTCACCCTGCCCACGGCCCGGGACCTGACGGACGCCGTGACCCGGATCGGAAACTTCCTGGACGGGTACGGCCAGCCCTGACGCCCAATCAGTCACGCTCCGTGGTCACCCGGCCCGCTTTTCCGAACCAGCTCAACTTTAGACGAAATCTAAGCTAGGATGGTTTCCTGTCAGAGCACAGGAGGCCATCTCCCATGTACGAACCGATCCGCACCAAGTCGGTCCACACGATGGCCGGCACCGCCGACTTTCCCCATCGGTCGCGCGAAGAGGAGCTGGACATCCAGCTCGCCGGTCACCTCGCGGCACTGCTGGCCGTGACCGACGAGCTGCGCGGGATCGAACCGTCCGCCGAGCTCAACGTCGCCGCCGAGCGGCTGACCGGGCAGATCGCGCGTCTTCGCGGGGGCCGTCCGCCGGTCCGCGCGTCGGTGACCGGTGCCGGTACCACCGTCGAGTCCGCCCAGGTCACGGCGCTCCATGAGCGGGCGCACGCCCTCGCGGGCCGCGCCCTCGTCGTCGCGGCGTCCCGCGCCGACACGGCTGCCGCGATCCTGGCCGCCGAGCGCATGGACGCGCACACGGCGGCCACCGAGGCCCGCCGCACACTCACCACCCACTGAGCGTCCGGGCTCGCGCCACCTGTTGGACTTCTCGACTCGCGCCACCTGTCGAGCGTCCGGGATCCTGCTGAGCGTCCGGGCTCGCGTCTCCCGTTGAGCCTCCGGCTCCCCCGATCGGCCCCGGCCCGCGTGCGCCCGCAGTGACGCGCGGGCCGGGTGCCATTGCGTTCCGCCGGGCGCCCGATGATGAACCTGCGGGTCGGTGGGGGTTGAGCGCACAGTTCCCCGCGCCCCCACGGGGCGCCCCTGGCCCGGCCCTAGCCGGATCGCGCCGCTCCGGTTGCGTACTGGGATGGGTCGGCCACTCCGTGTTCACCCGGAGCGCCGGGGAATGTTGGGTTCCGGGAGCAGGCTCCAGGTGTGAGACGAATAGTCGCCATCGTCCTGGCGGTGTTCCTGATCGGCGGAGTTGCAGCAGCCGTCGTCGCGGGCCGCGAAGAGCAGGACAAGAGCACGGCAACGAAGACCGTGCTGGGAGTGATCGGATCGGAGAAGGCGGAGTTCTTCGCCGATCCGGATGTGGTGAAGGCCCTCGCTGCCAAGGGCTACACCCTGAAGACGGAGACCTCCGGGTCCTGGGCCATGGAGGGACTCGACCTCAAGGGGTACGACTTCGCCTTCCCGTCCAGCCAGGCCCCCGCCGACGAACTGGCCGCGAAGTACGGCGTACGGCAGCCCCTGCCGCGCCCCTTCTACTCGCCCCTCGTGGTCGTGGCGCACCGAAGCGCCGCCGGGGTGCTGGCCGACAACGGGCTCGCGACCCTGCCGGCCAAGGGCAACGGCACGTTCAGGATGTCCGCCTACCTCAAGGCCGCCGGCGCCGACCGGACCTGGCAACAGCTCAAGGGGGCAGAGCGGCACGGTGAGTTGAGCGGCACGCTCTTCATCTCCACCACGGATCCGACCAGTTCGAACTCCGGCGCGCTCTACCTCGCCGCCGCCTCGTACGTCGCCGACGGCGGCCGGGTCGCCGACGGCACCGCGGCGGTGAACCGTACGGCACCGCTGATGCGCAAGCTGATCAGCGTCCAGGGCGCCCAGCAGACCAGTTCGGACGCGGCGTTCAGGGACTTCATCAGCGGCGTCGGCAACCCGCTCGTCCTCGTGTACGAGTCGCAGGTCGCCTCGCTGCTCGCGCAGGGCCAGGACGTCGGCGACCTGACCGTCCTCTACCCCGACACCACCGCGAACAGCGACCACACCGTCGTCCCCCTCACGGACGAGGGCCGGGCGCTCGGTGAACTCCTCGGCACGGACAAGGAGTTGCGGAAGCTCGCGGTACGGCACGGGTTCCGGCCGCAGGGCACCAGCGCCGAGTTCACGGCGGCCACCGCCGCCCACACCACGTATCTCAACCAGAAGCTGACCGGTGTCCGGCAGTCGCCCGTGCCCGCCTCCAAGGTGCTGCACGAGATGGCACGCCGGGCGCGGGGCTAGGGGGAACAGCAAGTGAGCGACACCGAAGACACCTTTGTCCTGACACCTCCGCAGGCCGTCGCGGCCGTACCGAAGGAGAAGGCCGGCGGACTCGTGCCGGTCGACGAGTCCGTCCGTACGGACATGGCGCGCAAGGCCGCCGAGTACGTCGACGGGCTAGCGGCGCTCGACGCCCGCTCCCCCGAGTTCGCGGGGAAGATCGGGGAGATCGTCGGCCTCGGCTCCGGTGAGATGCGCGGCGCCGCCGCCCAGTCGAACCGCATGCTGGAGCGCACGATCCGCAGCCTGCCCGCGAACGGCGAGGACGCCCAGTCCCGCGTCTCGTCCTCACTCGTCGAACTGCGGCGTACGGTCGAGGACCTGGACCCGCGCGACCTGCCCGGCGGCAAGGCCCGCAAGCTGCTGTCCCGGCTCCCCGGCGGCAACAGGCTCCGCGACCACGTCGCCAAGTACGCCTCCGCCCAGGGCACGTTGAACAAGATCGTCGGCTCGCTCCGCGGCGGTCAGGACGAACTGCGCCGCGACAACGCCGCGTTGCAGACCGAGCGTGTCCGCCTCTGGGACTCGATGGGCAAGCTCCAGGAGTACGTGGTCCTGACGGAGGCCCTGGACGCGGCGATCGAGGGCCACATCGCCGGCGTGGAGGCTCAGGACCCGGCCCAGGCGGACACCCTGCGCGCCGACGTCCTCTTCCCGGTCCGGCAGAAGCACCAGGACCTGCTCACCCAGCTCGCGGTGTGCGCCCAGGGTTATCTGGCGATGGACGTGGTCCGGCGCAACAACGACGAGCTGATCAAGGGCGTCGACCGCGCGGCCACCACGACCGTCTCCGCGCTGCGCATCTCTGTGATGCTCGCCTCCGCCCTCGACAACCAGCGCAAGGTCGTCGAGCAGGTCAACGCCCTGCGCGGCACGACCGAGGACCTCATCCGCGGCAACGCGGAGATGCTCGCCACGCAGTCCGGCGAGATCCAGCGCATCGCCGCCGACCCGGCCGTCGGCGCGGAGACCCTCCGCGCGGCCTTCCAGCAGATCTACCGGACCCTCGACACCATCGACACGTACAAGGCCCAGGCCACGGAGTCCATGGCGGCGACGGTGGAGTCCCTGACGGCTGAACTCCAGCACGCGAGCGCGTACTTGGACCGCAGCCGCTCGCGGGCGGCGCTGGACGGGGGTCTCGCATGAGAGGGGGCAACTTCGAGGCCCGCCGCTCGTCGTCTGTGGGCAGGCGTTCCGCAGGGCGGAACGGGTGGGCACGGACCACCCACGGAGCCGCAGCCGCCATCGCACTGGCATCGCTGACGGCAGGATGCACATCGGCAACGGAAAAGCCGGTCCCCTCCAACAAGCCGGAGCCCGGCACCCTCCGCATCCTCGCCTCCAGCGAACTCGCGGACATGAAGAGCGTGCTGGAGCAGATCCAGCAGGACACCGGCATCAAGGTCCGCCCCACCTACATGGGCACCCTCGACGCGGTGAACCTCCTGGGCAAGGACAAGGCGAAGGGCACGTACGACGCGATCTGGCTCTCCTCCAACGACTACCTACGCCTCAACCCCACCGCCGCGCAGCAGATCGTGTCGGAGACCCCGGTCATGTCCAGCCCGGTGGCCATCGGCGTCAAGAACGCCACGGTACGAAAGCTGAACTGGAAGCCGGAGAACGTCACCTGGGCGGACATCGAGAAGGCGGTGGCGGACGGCGACCTGACGTACGGCATGACCGACCCGTCCCGCTCCAACTCCGGTTTCTCCACCCTGGTTTCGGTGGCGTCGGGCCTGTCAGACGCCCAGTCCGCGCTGACGGACAAGGATGTACAGCAGGCGACCCCCAGGCTGGCGGAGTTCTTCAAGGGGCAGAAGCTGACGTCCGGTTCGTCGGGCTGGCTGGCGGAGGCGTACGACCGGCGCGGTGACGTCGACGCGCTGCTCAACTACGAGTCGGTGCTGAAGTCCCGGAAGGACCTGACGGTGATCCGCCCGCGCGACGGCGTGGTCACCGCCGACTACCCGCTCTCGTCCCTCACCTCCACGAGCCAGGCGGTCCGGGACGACGTCCGCCGCCTCACGGAGGCACTGCGCGCACCGGCAGCCCAGCGACTGATCACCGACAGCACGCTGCGCCGCCCGGTGGTCGCCTCGGTCCCACCGGCGACGGGCCTGGACACCACTCGCCGCCGCGAACTCCCCTTCCCAGGCAGCCGATCAGTGGCAGACGGCCTCCTGGACGCCTACGAAAACAAACTGCGCAGGCCCTCCCGGACCGTATACGTCCTGGACACCTCGGGCTCGATGGGGGAGGACGGCCGGCTCGACCGGCTGAAGAAGGCGCTCACCGATCTGACGGGCGACTTCCGCGACCGCGAGGAGGTGACGCTGATGCCGTTCGGCTCGGCGGTCAAGAGCGTACGGACGCATGTGGTGCGGCCCGAGAACCCGCGGTCGGGCCTCGACGGCATTCGCCGCGACACCGAGGCGCTCACCGCCGACGGGGACACCGCGATCTACACCTCGCTGGAGAAGGCGTACGAGCATCTGGGTGCCGACGACGACACGTTCACGTCGATCGTGCTGATGACGGACGGCGAGAACACGGCGGGGGCGAGCCCGGCGCAGTTCGACGGCTTCTACGGCGGTCTGCCGCAGGCCGAACGGGAGATCCCGGTCTTCCCGATCCTCTTCGGCGACTCCGACCGGGGCGAACTGGAACACATAGCCGAACTGACCGGCGGCCGGCTCTTCGACGCCCAGAAGGGTTCGCTCGACGGCGCCTTCGAGGAGATCCGTGGCTACCAATAGGCCCAGCAAGCTCCTCGGCTACCTGGAGTCCCGCAAGAACCTCACAGGCAGCGCGTGCGGGATCGTCGGCCTGGCGCTGACGTTCACGGGTGCGGCGGGCCCGTACTGGCCGGTGGTGGTCACGGGCCTGTACGGCGCGGGCGCACTACTGGCACCCCCGGAACGGCCCCCACTGCCGGACTTCCCGGACCCGTCCGCCCAACTGGACGAGCTGCGGGAGGACTACGGCAAGCTGCGCGCGTACCTCACGGACATCGAGCTCCCCCCGGCCGCAGCCGGCCACCTGACCGAACTGACGGACCTCCTGACGGCCCTACTGGACCCCGGCTGGGTCGCCGAGGTCCTCGCCCAGGACCCGGAGGGGGTTCACGCGCTGTCCCGGGCAGTACGGCAGGACATCCCGGAGGCGGTCGACACGTTCGTACGGACGCGGTGGTGGACGCGGTTGACACCGGGCGCGGAAGCGCCGGAACGGCATCTGGAGCGCCAGCTCTCCGTACTCCACGGCGAGGCCCAGTCCCTGGCAACAACCCTCCACGAAGCGGAAGCCCGCCGCCAGGAGTCCCACACCCGCTATTTGGAGGACCGCTCGTAGGGTCTTTTGACTCAGGGGCTCCGCCCCCGAACCCCCAAAAGACTGCGCAGTCCCCCGCGCCCCTATGGGTATTTAGGGGCGCGGGGAACTGCGCGGCCAGCAACAGCCGACCTCCACCCGACAACCCACCCCACGGGGCACGGGGTCTGGGGCGAAGCCCCAGGGGACGGGAATGGGGGCGGCGGGGGCGAAAAAATGCCACCGCGGCCGGCCCCAAACGACGTCGCAGGTCAGGGCAACTCGGAGCCGGCCGCGGAGTTCATACAACGATGGGCGTCAGCCCAGGCGCTTCACCAGGGCCCGGTACTCGTCCCACAGCTCCGTCGGTGTGTGGTCGCCGAAGGTGTTGAGGTGTTCGGGGACGAGCGCGGCCTCCTCGCGCCAGACCTCCTTGTCGACCGTGAGGAGGAAGTCGAGGTCGGAGTCGGAGAGTTCGAGGCCGTTCGTGTCGAGGGCCTCCTTCGTCGGGAGGATGCCGATCGGGGTCTCGACGCCCTCCGCCTTGCCGTCGAGGCGGTCCACGATCCACTTCAGGACGCGGCTGTTCTCACCGAAGCCGGGCCAGACGAACTTGCCCTCGTCGTTCTTGCGGAACCAGTTGACGTAGTAGATCTTCGGGAGCTTCGACTGGTCCTTGTCCTTGGCCACGTCCACCCAGTGGCCCATGTAGTCGCCCATGTTGTAGCCGCAGAACGGGAGCATCGCGAAGGGGTCGCGGCGCAGTTCGCCGACCTTGCCCTCGGCCGCCGCCGTCTTCTCGGAGGCCACGTTCGCGCCGAGGAACACGCCGTGGTTCCAGTCGAAGGACTCCGTCACCAGCGGGACCGCCGTGGCACGACGGCCGCCGAACAGGATCGCCGAGATCGGTACGCCCTTGGGGTCCTCCCACTCGGGCGCGATGATCGGGCACTGGGCGGCGGGAACGGTGAAGCGGGCGTTGGGGTGCGCGGCCGGGGTCCCCGACTCCGGGGTCCAGTCGTTGCCCTTCCAGTCCGTCAGGTGGGCCGGAGTCTCCTCCGTCATGCCCTCCCACCAGATGTCGTTGTCGTCGGTCAGCGCGACGTTCGTGAAGACGGAGTTGCCCCACAGCGTCTTCATCGCGTTGGCGTTGGTGTGCTCACCGGTGCCGGGGGCGACGCCGAAGAAGCCCGCCTCGGGGTTGATGGCGTAGAGGCGTCCGTCCTCGCCGAAGCGCATCCACGCGATGTCGTCGCCGATCGTCTCGACGGTCCAGCCGCCGACCGTCGGCTCCAGCATCGCGAGGTTGGTCTTGCCGCAGGCCGACGGGAAGGCCGCCGCCACGTACTTCGACTCGCCCTGCGGGGGCGTCAGTTTGAGGATCAGCATGTGCTCGGCGAGCCAGCCCTCGTCACGCGCCATCACGGACGCGATGCGCAGGGCGTAGCACTTCTTGCCGAGCAGCGCGTTGCCGCCGTACCCGGAGCCGTACGACCAGATCTCGCGGGTCTCCGGGAAGTGGGAGATGTACTTCGTGGAGTTGCACGGCCACGGCACGTCCGCCTCGCCCGCCTCCAGCGGCGCCCCGAGCGTGTGCACAGCACGCACGAAGAAACCGTCGGAGCCGAGCTCGTCCAGCACCGGCCGACCCATGCGCGTCATGGTGCGCATGGACACCGCGACGTACGCCGAGTCGGTGATCTCGACGCCGATCGCGGAGAGGTCGGAGCCGAGCGGGCCCATGCAGAACGGGACGACGTACATCGTCCGGCCCTTCATCGAGCCACGGAAGATGCCTCCCTCGCCCTGCTCGCCGCTGAAGATCTCCCGCATCTCCGCGGGCGCCTTCCAGTGGTTCGTCGGGCCCGCGTCCTGCTCCTTCTCGGAGCAGATGAACGTCCGGTCCTCCACCCGAGCGACATCGGTCGGGTCCGAGGCGGCGTAGTAGGAGTTGGGGCGCTTGATCGGGTCGAGCTTCTTGAAGGTGCCCTTGCGGACGAGCTCCTCGCTCAGTCGCTCGTATTCGGCCTCTGAGCCGTCACACCAGACCACGCTGTCCGGCTGCGTCAGTTCGGTGATCTCGTTGACCCACGAGATCAGTTCCTGGTGATTGGTGGGAACGGTTGAGGGAGCCGCGATGTCGCGCGCCACGATTGCTCCTAGATGAGGGTTTTGGTTGTTGATGCCCCGTGGGGGCTGCGACCCGGATGCTTCACGTGGTGACGCTTAGGCGCTCATCCGGTGCCGACCGCACTCATTTGATCATCCGACGGGTGCGCGCATATGTCCAGAGGGCCTCACACGTGAGCAGCGTGAGCATCACCACTTATTGCCGGTCATTTACCCGGTCATTCACTCAGGCCCTTCCCCGCCCACCGGCCACCCACCGGCCGCTCACCTCGTGCGCCGGTGGGATCCCGGCTCGCACGCCGGTGGAACCCCGCCCCGTACGCCGGTGAGACCATGGCCACTTGGCGCCCTTCACGCGGTCGGACTGATGCGTAACTTACGGTTCCGTAGGTACGATGCCCTTCATGACTGCGTCCGCCTCCGACGCGCCCAAGGACACGCCGGTCGCCGACCGCGTGGCCGAAGCGCTCTCCCTGCCGCACGAGATCAAGCCGAAGCTTCGCGGCTGGCTGCACGCCGGGATGTTCCCGGCCGTACTGGTCTCCGGCCTCGTCCTGACCGCACTCGCCGACTCGCCCCGCGCCCGTATCGCCTGCGGGATCTTCGCGCTCACGGCCTGCCTGCTTTTCGGCGTCAGCGCGATCTACCACCGGGGCACCTGGACGCCACGCATGGACGGCGTGCTGCGCAGACTCGACCACTCGAACATCTTCCTGATCATCGCGGGCTCGTACACGCCGCTGACGATGCTGCTGCTGCCCGAGGCCAAGGGGCAGTGGCTGCTGTGGGGCATCTGGGGCGCCGCGATCGCGGGCATCGCCTTCCGGGTGTTCTGGATCGGGGCCCCGCGCTGGCTCTACACCCCGTGCTACATCGCGATGGGCTGGGCGGCCGTCTTCTTCCTGCCCGACTTCATGCGGGCGGGCGGCATCGCCGTACTGGTCCTCGTGATCGTGGGCGGGCTCCTCTACAGCGCGGGCGGCGTGATCTACGCACTCAAGCGCCCCAACCCGTCACCGCGCTGGTTCGGCTTCCACGAGGTCTTCCACTCCCTCACGCTCGCGGCGTTCGCCACGCACTACATCGGCATCTCGATGGTGGCCTACCAGCACGGATAGTCCCCGGACCAGCAGAGACACCCCCGGACCGCCGCGGACATCCGCAGCCGGCACCCGACGAAAGGGCCCCACCGCATCGCGCGGTGGGGCCCTTTCGCGTGCTCACATATTGACAGAGACCACCTTTTGACAGTTACTCTCATTTCATGGTTACTGTCACTCCACACCCCGAGACTCACCTCGACCCCCGTCGCTGGTGGGCCCTCGGCGCCCTGGTCGCGAGCATGCTCGTACTCGGCTTCGACATGACGATCCTCAACGTGGCGCTGCCGACGATGGCCGGCGAGCTCGGCGCGAGCACCGGTGAGCAGCAGTGGATGGCGGACGCGTACGTCGTCGTCTTCGCGGCGCTGATGCTCCCGGCCGGGCTGCTCGGCGACCGGTTCGGACGGCGCCGGATGCTGATGGTCGGGCTCGGCGTCTTCCTCGCCGGTTCGCTGGTCGGCGCCCTGGCGGGCGATGTGACCTGGGTCGTCGTCGCCCGTGCGGTGATGGGCGTGGGCGGCGCGCTGGTGATGCCGCTCGCCCTGTCAGTCCTGCCCTCGCTCTTCCCGCCCACCGAGCGCACCAAGGCGGTCGGCATCATCTCGGCCGCGTCCGCGCTCGGCATGCCGCTCGGCCCGATCATCGGCGGCTGGCTGCTCGACCACTTCTGGTGGGGCTCGGTCTTCCTGATCAACGTCCCGATGGCCGCGATCGGCATCGCCGCCTGCCTCTTCCTGCTGCCGGAGACCCGCGACCCCGCCTCCCCCAAGGTCGACGCCGTCTCCACCGCGCTCACCGCGGCCGGGCTCGGCGCGCTGATCTACGCGATCATCGAGGCGCCGAACCGCGGCTGGGGCGACCCGCTCGTGCTCGCCCTGATCGCCGGGTCCGTCGCCCTGCTGGCCGCGCTCGTGCTGCGCGAGCGCCGGTCCGTACGCCCCATGCTCGACATGTCGCTGCTCGCGCACCGCGGCTTCCTGCTCAACGCGGTCGCGGCGACGCTCGTGATGTTCGTCCTGTCCGGCCTGATGTTCGTGCTCCCGCAGTATCTGCAGGCCGTCCTCGGCAACGACGCCCTCGGTACGGGCGTACGCATGCTGCCGATGATGGGCGGGCTGATGGTCGCGGCGAGGGCGGCCCAGCCGGTCGTCGAGCGGTTCGGTTCGCGTGGCGTGGTGAGCGCCGGTCTGGTGGTACTGGCCTTCGCCGCGCTCCTCGGCAGCCGTACGACGGTCGAGTCCGGGTACGGCTTCACCGCGCTGTGGCTGTCGATCGCGGGCCTGGGCTTCGGCTTCGCCGTCGTCCCGGCGATGGACGGGGCGCTCGCCACCCTCCCGGCCGCCCGGGCGGGCAGCGGCTCCGGGCTCCTCATGACGCTGCGGCAGGTCGGCGGGGCGATCGGTATCGCGCTGCTCGGCAGTCTGCTGGCGAGTGCGTTCCGGGACCGGCTCGATGTGGGCGGGCTGCCCGAGGGCGCGGCGGACACGGCCCGGGAGTCCGTGGTCGCGGCTCACATCGTGGGCGACCGCGCGGGCGCCGCCGACCTGGTGACCTCCGCGAATTCGGCGTACGTCCATGGCATGGGCCTCGTCCTGCTGGTGTGCGGGATCGCCTCGCTCGCGGCGGCGCTGCTCGCGGGGGCGTTCCTGCCCAACACCGAGTCGCGCGACGTCACGGGGTCCATGAAGGGGAAGCCGACCCCGGACATGGCCCCCGCCCCGGCCGATGGCCGACAATGACCCCCATGACGGCCGCACGTACCTCCATCCCCGCCGACCGCCCCCAGCTGGGACTTCGTGAGCGGAAGAAAATCAAGACACGGACGGCGATCCGTGACGCGACCTACCGGCTGATCGAGGAGCAGGGGTACGACGCCACGACGATCGAGCAGATCGCCGAGCTCGCCGAGGTGTCGCCGTCCACGGTCTTCCGTTACTTCCCGACCAAGGAGGACATCGTCCTCACGGACGAGTACGACCCGCTGCTGGAGGCGGAGCTGCGGGCACGGCCGGAGGACGAGCCGCCGATGGACTCCCTCCGGTACGTACTGGGGAAGGCCGTGGTTGTCGGGATGGCCGAGGACGCCGAGGTCACCCGGCTGCGGACCAGGCTGATGGCCGAGGTGCCCGCCGTGCGCTCGCGGATGATGGAGAGCATGTCGGTGACGAGTCACCTGCTCTGCCAGGTCATCGGCGAGCGCACCGGCCGGGGCCCCGACAGCTTCGAGGTACGCGTCTTCGCGATGTCCCTCATCGGCGGCCTGATGGAGGTGTCCCTCTACTGGGCCCAGCACGATCACGAGGACGACTTCGCCGAGCTCGTCGACCGCGCCCTGGACGTCCTGGAGCACGGGCTCACGCCCAGGGCCGAGTAGCCGACGGAACAAGGCGGTTGCCCCCGCCCCTGGAAAGGGGCGGGGGCAACCGCGTCTCACGAACTCGCTGACTCACTGACTCACGAAGAGCCGCGCTCAGCGCCTCCTCACATCACCCTTCCCGCACGCCACCCCGTCCTTGTCGCGGTCCAGACGCAGCGGATCGTCCTTGCCGTTGACCTTCAGACGGCCGTAGTCGTTCTCCTTCAGCCAGGCGCAGCGGGCCGCCGTCGTCTTCTTGACCTCGTCGGGGAAGACCGTCGGGACACAGACATTGACGGAGCCGTAGTGGCGGTCGCAGCCGGCAATGGTCGTGCTGACCTTGGCCGAGGCGCGCTTCTTGCCGGGCTTCTTGACCTTGCCCTCGAGGGAGTCCGCGAAGGAGTGCTCGTGCGCCGAGGGGGTGTCCTCGGCCGCCGCCGCCATGGCGGTCGGGCCCTGGAGGTGGACCCACTTCGCCACCGACGGCACGCCGTTGGCGTCGACCGCGAAGAGCATGTACCAGCCGGGCGGGGCCAGGTTGGGGTTGCTCGTCACGTTCAGGTCGACGTTGTTGCCGTCGACGGAGAGCGGCAGGTCCACGAAGCGCTGGTTCGGGTCGGACGAGTGCGTCACCGCGGCCGGGCGGATCAGCTCCGCCTTGGCGATGGGCCGGTCGACCGTGATGCGCTGCGTGTCGCCGTACGTCCACTCGTTGTCGATCACCGAAGTGATCGTCGGGCGGGCGCCCTTGAGGAGGTACGGCGGGGTGTAGATCGACACGTTGTGGTTCCAGGAACCGTTGCCCGGGTTGTCGCCGGTCGCCATCACCCGGCCGTCGGGGAGCAGGAACGCGGAGGAGTGGTAGCCGCGGGCCTCGGGGTCGGCGGCCACCGGGTCGAAGGTCTCCGACGCCGGGTCGAAGATCGACGACTCGTAGACCGGGTTGGCGCGGTTGTGCAGGGCGCCGCCGGTCTCCAGGACCTTCCCGTCGGGCAGCAGCACGGCGGAGACGTACATCTTGCCCTGGTTGCCGGTCTGCGGGATCTTGCCGTTGCCCAGGTCGACGGTGCCCTGCGGGAGCGGCGGTCCGGCGACGTACGCGGGGTTGGCGGACTTCAGGTCGATGATGTCGGTGAGCCGGTTCGCGTCGGGATTCGAGTCGATGTTGCCACCGCCGATGGTGAGGACCTTCTGGTCCTGGGCCGGAGGAAGCAGCACGCTCGCCGACTGGTCGCGCTCGTCCTTGCGCTGCAGGCCGGGCACCTCGGTGGTGGTGTTGGCGTCGTAGTCGTAGATCGCCGAACCGGTGCCGGGGATGTTGTTGCCGAAGGTGTGGCTGCCCGTGTAGAAGAGACGGCCGTCCTGCATCAGGACCATCGACGGGTACAGACCCCAGTACGACCAGGTCTGGTTGACCTGCCACAGCGGCAGCCACTTGTTCTCGGCGGCCGACCAGCGCTCGGCCGTCACGGACCCCGTGGAGTCCTCCTTCAGCCCGCCGAAGGAGATCACGTCACCGTTGCCGAGGATCGTCGCCGACGGGTACCAGTGCCCGTCGTTCATGTCGTTCGTCTTGCTGTACGTCTCGGTGACCGGGTCGAAGATGTACGAGTCCTTGTAACCCTGGTAGCCGATCGTGCCGTCGGCGGACGGGTAGCCCTTGTTGCCGCTCATCACGAGGACCCGGCCGTCCTGCAACTGCACATGCCCGGCGCAGAACATGTCCTTCGGCGTGGGGATCTGCTTGTACGTGCCGTTCACCGGGTCGTAGACCGCGCTGGTGAACGTGCCCGCGTTGAACATCTCCTCGCTGTTGCCGGAGCCCGCGATCAGCAGCACCTTGCCGTTGTTGAGGACGACGGAGTGCATGGAGCGGACCGGGTTCTGCGTGGGCAGCACGTCCCACTTGCCGTTGGCGCACTCCTCGGCCGTGCCCGTGCACACGGGGTCCGGGATCGGGTCGGCGACCTGGTCCATCGTGTAGTCGTCGGTCGTCGCCGAGCCGGTGCCGTAGACGGAGACGCCCCAGGTGATGCGGTCGGTGCCCGCGGGGACCTCGGGCGTACGGACCGTGGCCTCGGACCAACCGCCGCTGATCGGCAGGGTCTTGAGGTCGGTCCAGTACTGCCAGCCGGCGGTCGTGTCGTGCCGGAAGAGGGTGAGCGAGGTGTCCGGGGTCGTCGACTTGTACCAGAGCCCGAGGTCGTACTGCTTGCCGACGCTGACGACCGGCGCGCACTCGGCGGACTCGGTGATCAGCGCCTTGCGGTCGCCCTCGGTGCGGCGGGTCAGCTCGACCTTCATGGCCTTGGAGCCGGAGTGGGCGTCGGCCACGGTGGAGAAGGTGAAGTCGTTGTCGCCCCAGCCGGACTTCTCCCAGCAGTACGGCATGTCGGCCGTGCCCGCGGTCTCGAAGCCGGGGTTCTTCACGAGGTTGGCGGCCGAGGCGGGCTGCGGGGCGATGAGGAGCAGCCCCGAAGTGAGGGCGCCCACGGCCAGCAGGGCGGTACGGCGCTTGGGACGGCCGGGTCTTCTGAAATTCGAAGCGGGTCTGCTGGTCTTCCGAGCGGGTCTACTGAACATCAGCTGGATCTCCTTGCTGTGCGGCTCCCTGCGTGACGGCCGGTCTCGACAGCCGTCGTGTTTCCTGCGCGCCCTCCCTTCCGCGGCAGATAGACGAGGGCCTCCGTGCCCGCGAACCGCAGGACGAAGGTGGTCACCAGGGCGAGTGCGGTGGCGCCGAGGACGGACATCCCGAGCTGGCCCACGAACAGCGCGATGAGCGGGATGCGCAGCACCAGGTCGGCGTTGGCCAGCAGCGCGAACCGGCCCGAGCGGTCCCACCAGCGCCGGTGCTGCCGGCGGTCCCGGAAGCAGAGGTGCTCGATGAGCACGAAGTTCCAGGCGACGCCGAACTGGTTGGCGACGATCTCGGCGGGCAGGTAGTGCATCCCGACGGAGGTGAGGGCCCACAGCGCGGCGAGGTTCGGCAGGAACCCGGTCGCGCCGATCAGCCCGAACACCACCATGCGGGCGACCGGCGAGGCGGTACGCAGCCCGGCCAGGTGCCGCAGGAAGCGGATGCCCTCCTGCGCGGTCGACTTGGACTCGCCCGCGAACCGGTCCTGGAAGACGAACGGCACCTCGGTGACCTGGCGCGGGCGGGCGCGTACGGCCATTTCGAGGAGGATCTTGTAGCCGAGCGGCTTGAGGACGTCGGCGGTGACCGCGCTGCGGCGGATGGCGAAGAAGCCGCTCATCGGGTCGCTGATGCCGTGCAGGCGGCGCGGGAACAGTGTCTTCGTCAGCAAGGTCGCGCCGCGTGAGACGGCGATGCGGTAGCCGCCCGCGAGGCCCGCTCGGCTGCCGCCCTTGATGTAGCGGGAGGCGACGACGAGTCCGGCGTGCTCGCGCTCGCCCGCGGCCACCAACTCTGGTACCAGGGACGGGGGATGCTGGAGGTCGCCGTCCATGACGACGATCCAGTCGGAGCTGGCGGCCCGGATGCCCTCGACGACCGCGCCGCCGAGCCCGCCGACCGGTGCCTCGCGGTGCAGCACGGTCACCGGGTACGGGCAGTCCCGCGCGGCGTCCCGGATGACTTCGGGTGTGTCGTCGGTGGAGTCGTCCACGAAGACGACCTCGCAGGGCAGCCGCGAGGGCACCGACTCGGTGATCCGGCGCAGCAACTCCCGGATGTTCGCGGACTCGTTGAAGGTCGGCACGACGATGGTGACGGCGCCGGGTTCGGGAACGGTGGAGGTCTCGCGCAGGGCCGGGTCGTGCAACTCCCCCGGGACGGTGGACTCGTACGTCATCGGTCGCCTCCGGTGGTCGCCTCGTCGGCGGTGTCGGCCGTGCCCGTCGTGCTTGCCGTGCTTGCCGTGGAGCCGCCCCTGACCTGCCGGATCTCGATCCGGTCCGGGCCCTTGCCGAAGGTGGCGACGGGGGTCGAATGCCTCATCGCCTGCTTGACGTTGGGCAGGTCGGCCGCGTCGCGCCGCACGGTCGGGGAGGCGACGACGTAGTCGATGTCGCGCCAGCCGCCGGGCATCGTCTTGGTCACCGCGGGGTCGAGGTCGGCCTTGTAGAACCAGATGACGCCGAGTCCGGGCTCGTAACCGGCGTGCACGAGGTCGAGCCAGAGCGCGTCGTCGACGAGGACGCGGGTGTCCTCGGGGTGGTCGACCTCGGTGGCCAGCCACTTGGAGGCCGCCCGGTACGGGGCGTTGGCGTCGGCGGTGACGGCGGTGCGGTCGCCGTCGTACCAGCGGGGTACGACGTATGCCGCCGAGGCCGCGACGAGCAGTGCCGCGACCGCGTACCGGGCGCGGGTGACGAACTCCCTCTCGTCGGTGCTCCGCCATCTGCGCAGCACCCCGTGCGCGACGCTCGCGGCGCCTCCGGCGAGGACGAGCGCGAGGAAGGGCAGGGCCTGGATGACGTACATCGCGGGCAGGTAGCCGGTCGGGCGCAGGGCCACCAGCGCGAGGATGGCGACGGTGAACGCGGGTCCGGCCAGGGCCCGGGCGGTCACCGACCAGCGCCAGGTGACCAGGAGGAGCAGCGCGCCCGCGAGGCCGCCCAGCGGCAGCACGCGGTCGTAGTAGAGCCAGGACTGCAGGACGCCGTACGAGCCGGAGCCCTGGTCGAGGATGAATCCCGAACCGGGCCTGGTCAGCTGGTATTCGAGGCCGTCCCACAGCGAGACGTGCCCGCCGCCGGGGAAGAGCTCGCCCTTGAGGAGGGCGAAGAGCGGGTAGGACATGCCGATCAGCACGCAGGCCGTGATGGCGCCGGTGAGGGCGAACTTGCGGGTGTCCCGGTGGCTGTGGCGCCACATGGTGATCATCACCGCGGGCAGGACGAAGATCATCGTCTCTTTGGTGAGGACGGCCGCGGCGGCGGCGATGCCCGCTCCGAAGTGGTGCCAGAGGTGGCGGCTCGGGGAGGCGGCGAGGCAGAACGCGACCAGCGTCCACATCACCGCGATGTTGTCGAGGAAGATCTCCCGCTGGAGGACGACCGACAGCGGCGAGAGCCCGAAGAGCAGCATCGCGAGCCCGGCCGCCCAGCGGGGCAGCCACAGACGGCGGGCCACCACGTAGACGAGGACCGCGCTGATGGCGCTGACCAGGAGCATCACGATCCGCATCGAGCCGACCGTCATCGACTCGGGGCTGATCAGGGACGGTATCCAGGTCAGCAGGGCTATCTGTATCCAGCCGAGCGGCGGGTGGTCGTACCAGTAGGTGTAGTGGGCGAGCCCGTTGCCCTGCTGGACGGACCAGGCCTGGGCGAGGTAGGTGCCCTCGTCGTCGCTGAGCGCCGGGTAGTCGGCGATGTTCCAGCCCTGCACGGTCATGACGACCACGAGGAGTACGCCGCACAGGATCAGGTCGGCGCGCGAGGTGCGCAGTCGGGACGGGAGCGGGGTCGTTCGAGGGGTCGAACCGGTCTTGGGGACAGGTGTCCGCTGCGCGGGGACCTTTGGGGTGGTCACCGCGGGAAGGGTGGAGGTCACGCAGGAACGTCCTCTCGGGACCCGCGGGTCGCTACGGCCGCGGCTTCGGTTGCTTCAGTGGCTTCGAGGGCGCGGGCGGCCCCGACATCGGTGAGATGTGCGCCGACATGACTGGTCAACTCCCAGTCGTTGCGGCCCTGTTGCTCACGCCACACGGCACGGACGGCCGCTCCGGCGAGGAGCACCTGGTAGAAGGGGCCGCCGACGATGAGCTTGAGGTAGTGGACGAATCGGACGCGAAGCCCGTACTGCTTGCCGAAGTCGTGCAGTCCGACAAGCTCGAAGACGAAGGTGACGAAGGCGGTGACGGCCGGCAGGAAGGTGATGAAGGCGATGCCGACCGGGACGTCGAGGAAGAGCGCCACGGCCACGTTGAGCGGGATGATCACGCCGGAGATCGCCTGGAGATACGGCGTCATCAGCGTGTAGCGGGCGAGCAGCCGCTGGCCGAAGCCGGGCAGCTGCTTCCAGTCCTTCTTCCGGTAGACCTGAAGGAAGCCCTGGTTCCAGCGGGTGCGCTGCTTGAGCAGCGACATCAGGCTGCCGGGGGTCTCCTCCTTGGTCACCATGTCGGAGTCGTACGCGACGACGACCTTCTTGCCGATGCTGGAGAGCCGCACGCCCAGGTCGCAGTCCTCGGCGAGGCAGTCGGGGTCCCAGCCGTCGGCGGCCCGCAGGACGTCCGTGCGGACGAACACGGTGTTGCCGCCGAGCGGAATGAAACCTTTCTGCGCGTGCAGGTGAAGCCGCGAGCGGAACCAGAAGAAGTACTCCAGGCAGTTGCGCAGGCTGTACCAGCTGGAGTTGAAGTTGATCAGCTGGACGCCGCCCTGGACGACGTCGGCGTCGGTCGACCGGAAGGCGTGGTCGACGTGCGCGAGCAGCTCCGGGTGGACCTGGTCCTCGGCGTCGAAGACTCCGACGACGTCACCGCGACAGTGCGGCAACGCCGTGTTCATGGCCCTCGGCTTGTTCTTCTTCTCGTGGGTGTCGACGACGACGCGTACGCGCGGGTCGCGCTCCGCGGCCTCGCAGGCCACCTCGGTGGTCTCCGGGTCGTCGTGGCCGACGATCACGATGATCTCGAAGTCGGTGTGGCTGGATTCCAGCAGTCTCTGGATGGTGTGGTCGAGCACCGCCTGCTCGTGTCTCGCCGGCAACAGCAGCGAGAACGACAGGTGTTCACCCCCGTCAGGACTGCTGAACCGGGTGGACGCGAGCACTTCGGGCGTACGCCACGCGTGCATCTGCCACCACAAAGTGAAGGCAGCCATCCCGAAAAGGGCAAGCGAAACGGCAGCAATGAGCACAGACGTAAGCAACAGATCCCCCCAGGATCCCCATAACCCCCTGTCACGACAGCGAGTCACTCCTGTCGTGTCCGGGACAGAGACTATGGGGGTTCTGTGAAGTCCGGGAACTGTTCTGATAAATAACGTGTTTCGGAATGGTCGGTCGACTTGTGGGGCGTACCCGAACACATGCGCACATTAACCCCCGTGAGCAGGCATTTCCGCCACTCAGCGCCCCAGAGCCTCCCGGAGACGGTCGACATCGGTCGTCGGAGCGTCACATGTGAAGTTACGGCAGACATACGCCGTCGGTTCACCGCTCACAAGCAATCGTTCCGCGAGCAAAGGCAGTTCGTCACTGTCCGGAGCGCCCACGGCGACGACCGCGCCCGGCGCGGTGGCGAGGAGGGCCGCCCGGTGGAGCTCCTTGGTCGCCGGATCGTCGACCGGTCCGACCACGGCGACCTCACGCGGCCCGTCGAGCAGCGCCTCGGCCGTGGCGAGACCCCAGCCGATGAAGCGCGGGGCGCGTGGGCCGAGCGCCTTGACGACGCCCAACGCCCGTTCCGCGGCGGCCCGGTGGGGCTCGGCGCCGGTCTGGGCGGCGTAGCTCAGCAAAGCACCGGCCGCCGCGCTCCAGCCGGAGGGTGTGGCGTTGTCGGTCGGATCCTGCGGGCGGCGGATGAGCTTCTCGGCATCGGCGGCCGTGTCGTACAGCGTTCCTGACTCCTCGTCGGTGAACTGCACGAGGACGTGGTCGAGGAGGAAACCGGCGAATTCCAGCCAGACGCCCTCGCCGGTCACCGAGGCGAGCGCGAGGAAGCCCTCCGAGACGTCCGCGTAGTCCTCCAGCACACCCGCGTTGGCACCGACGCGACCGTCCTTGCTGGTACGGGCGAGCCGGGCGTGCTCGTCCAGATGGATCCGGACGAGGAGGTCGGCGGCGCCGAGTGCCGCCTCGATCAGGTCGGGGCGGTCGAAGTAGGCGCCGGTCTCGGCGAGGGCGGCGACGGCGAGCCCGTTCCAGGCGGCGACCACCTTGTCGTCCCGGCCGGGAGCCGGTCGTTCGCCGCGCGCTTCGAGGAGCCGCGCCCGGACGGAGGCGATCCTCTCCGCGTCGAACACGCCCTCGCTCTGCGGGAGCTGGAGGACGGAGGCGCCCTCCTCGAAGGTGCCCTCCTCGGTCACGCCGAAGTAGTCGGCGGCGAGTTCGGCGTCCCGCTCGCCGAGAACCTCGACAAGCTGCGCGGGCGTCCAGACGTAGTACGCGCCCTCGACGTGCCTGCCGCTCCCGTCGTCGCTGTCGGCGTCGAGCGCGGAGGCGAACCCGCCCTCGTTCGTGCGGAGTTCGCGGACCATGAAGTCGGCCGTCTCCAGAGCGACGCGGCGGGCGAGGTCGGACCCGGTGGACCGCCACAGGTGCGCGTACACCCGGCACAGCAGGGCGTTGTCGTACAGCATCTTCTCGAAGTGCGGCACGACCCACTCGCGGTCGACGGAGTAGCGGGCGAAGCCGCCGCCGAGCTGGTCGTAGATCCCGCCGCGGGCCATCCGCTCACAGGTGTCGGCGGCCATCTGCAGCGCGCCCTCGGAGCCGGTGCGGGCGTGGTGCCGCAGCAGGAACTCGATCGCCATCGACGGCGGGAACTTGGGCGCGCCGCCGAAGCCGCCGCGACTGGAGTCGTAGTCCCGGGTGAGGCCGAGCAGCGCCCCCGCGAGGTCCTCCTCGCCGGGCACCTGGGTGTCGCCGAACGCGATCTCCCGGCCCGCCAGGTCCCGCACGATCTTCTCGGCGACCTCCGCGACCTCGTCCCGCCGGTCGGTCCACGCGCTGTGCACGCCTTCGAGGACCTGCCGGAAGGAGGGGCTCCCGTGCCGGGGTGCGGGCGGGAAGTAGGTGCCGAAGTAGAACGGCTCGGCGTCGGGCGTGAGGAACACCGTCATGGGCCAGCCGCCCTGCCCGGTCGCCGCCTGCACGGCCTCCATGTAGACGGCGTCGACGTCGGGCCGCTCCTCCCGGTCGACCTTGACGCTCACGAAGTGCGCGTTGAGGTAGTCGGCGGTCTCCTGGTCCTCGAACGACTCGTGCGCCATGACGTGGCACCAGTGACAGCTGCTGTACCCGACGCTGAGCAGCACGGGTTTGCCGCTCTTGCGTGCCTCCTCGAAGGCCTCGGCCGACCAGGGCCACCAGTCGACGGGGTTGTCGGCGTGCTGGAGGAGGTAGGGAGACGTCTCATGGGCCAGTCGGTTCGGCATGGGGTCCATCCTGCCGCAGTACCCGGTGGGCAATGCGGATCACCCGTGCGCGCCGGGGGTAGGTGATGGGTCCGACGCATTCCGGTTGGGCGTGGACATGACAGAGGCTGATTCTCTCGCCTTCCCCGCCCATCCGCAGGACACTTGACCAAGAAAGCCGTTGCCGGCGGAGGGGGACGCGATATGCGGGACAGCCATCGGGCGGAGGCCGAACGGCTGTTGGTGCGGGCCGTGGAGGAGGAGGTCCGGCGCTCGGGCGGGCGGGCCGACGGGGGCGCGCTGCTGTCGCGGGCACGGGCCGCTCTGGACACGATGGAGCAAACCGCCACGGAGGAGTACAAGGCGTTCACCTCGGCGCTGGACGAGGCGGAGGCGGGCCGATTGACCTTCGGCCAGCGGTACGCCCGCGAGGGCGCCGGAACTCCCCTGCTGGTGGCGGCCGTTGCCGCACTCGCGGCCTGCGTCGCGGACCTGGCGCTCGGCACGGGCGCGGGCATCGCCGTGGGCGCCGGCGCGGTCGTCGGCATCGCGGGCGCCGCGGCCACGGTGGCGAAGGTGACGGCATCCCATCTGCCGGCCGCGAGCCGCCGGGCGGGGGCCCTCGGCCAGCCCGGCGGCCCCGAACAGCTGCGCCTGACGTGGCTGACCGCCCTGGAAGTACGCGGCATCCGGCCGTTCTTCGACCAGCAGCGCGTCCTCATCGCGTCCACCGGCGCGAAGAAGGGGGCGCCCCAGCTGCGGCGTACGGACAAGAGCGCGGCGGCCCGCAGACGGAGTGTCCTGGAGCAGTCGTTCGGCCAGCTTCCCGAGCCGGTCGGTCCGTTCGCGGGCCGGCGGCAGGAGCTGTTGCGGGTCGCGCAGTGGGTGCACGCGGCCCGGGCGAGCACGGAGACCAGACCGACGGTGGTCGTGCTGTACGGCGCGCCCGGCTCCGGCCGCAGCACCCTCGCCGTCCGGGCGGCGCACGAACTGAAGGACCAGTTCCGCGGCGCCTGCGTGGTGGACCTGCGCGGCGACAGCCCGGAGGAGTCGCCGCTGACGACCCGCGACGCGCTGCTGCACCTGCTCAACCGGCTCGGCGCGCCCCGCGAGCAGCTGCTGTTCCGTGAGCGTTCCTCGCAGGACCAGCAGGTCAGGCGGCTCGCCGAGCTCTACCACAAGCATCTGACCGGCCTCCCGGTGACGATCGTGCTCAACGACGCGAGCGATGTGGAGCAGGTGCGCACGCTCGTGCCCGAGCGCTCCGACAGCCTCGTCGTGGTCACCGCCCGCAAACCCCTCGACCTGCCCGCCGACCTCCCCGCCTGGGTGCACCAGTTGGCGGTGGAGCCGCTGACCGCGCCGGGCGCCGAGGAGCTCCTGAAGGCGGCGGCACAGGACAGTTCGGCCCCGTACGACGCCGAATCGACCGACCGGGTAAGGGAGTTGTGCGGTGGCCTCCCGCTGGCGCTGCGCATCGCGGGCTCGTCGCTGGGCCCGCGCACACCCAGCCGGCTCGCCACCGACCTGGCGGCGTACGGACCCGTCGAGCCGGTCGAGCGGGTGCTGTGGCTGCGCTACACGGACCAGTCGGACACCGGCCGGCGGCTGCTGCGACGGCTCGCGCTGGCGGGCCGCGCCTCGCTGGGCGCCGCCGCGGCTGCAGCCCTGCTCGCGACGGACGAGCCGGAGGCCACCCGCCACCTGGAGGCCCTCTCCCGCGCGGGCCTCATCGACCACGTCCGCGGCAGCCGCTACCGCCTGCACGACCTCGTACGCGCCTTCGCGCAGGCCCGCCTCCTCGACGAGGAGGAGCCGTCCGAGCGCACGGCCGCGCAGGAACGTCTCATCGCGAACTACGCCGAGCTCGCGGACTCGGTGATCCGCCTGGTCGACGGCAAGACGTCCACGCGCGCCGACCAGTTCGGCCCGCACGGCTTCACCTCGCTGGACGCGGCCCTGCGCTGGCTGGACGACGAGTCGAGCTTCATCACGGCGGCCCTGCGGCACGCGGAGGGCGTCAACCAGGCGACGGTGCTCAACCTCCTGGGCGCGCTGTGCGACTACTGCCTGCTGCGCGGCGACCTCTACCGCCTGGGCGAGATCAGCGAGTTGACGCAGGCCGTCGACCAGGGGCTGCTCGTGCGCTCGGTCCAGTGGCGTACGGGCATCGCGGCCCGCCAGCTCGGCGAGCTCGACAAGGCTCGTACGCAACTGGCCTCCGTGGTGGACCTCTACTTCGAGGCGCACCACGACGCGGGCGCGGCACGGGCGCTCTGCTCGCTCGGGATCACCCTCCACCACCAGGGCAACCTCACGGAGGCGGCGGCGAAGCTCCAGGAGGCCATGGACCTCCAGGCCTCCCCCGAGCTCTCGGCGGACCGCGCCTGGACGATGCACGCGCTGGCGGCCGTGGAACGGGACCGCGCGAGACTGCGCGAGGCGCTCGACCTCCTGACCCAGGCCCTGGTCCTGCACCGCGAGGGCGAGTCCGTGCACGGCGAGGCCTGGGCCCACTTCCAGCTCGGCCAGCTGGGCCTGCGCATGGGCGACGTACCGCGCGCCGAGTCCGAGCTCCGCGAGGCCCTCGACCTGTACGGCCGCACGCGTGACGCCCGCGGCGAGGCCTGGGCCCTCACCCAGCTCGCCCGGGCCCGCCTGGTCGACGGCGACCCGTCGTCCGCGGTGGACGGCCTGCGCCAGGCGGCCTCCCGCCACCGCGACAACGAGGACTCACGGGGCGAGGCGTGGACGGTCTACTACCTCGGCCAGGCCCTGGAGGAGACCGGCAACCTCGACCAGGCGGTCCGCGAACTGGAACGCTCGCGGACGATGTTCTCCCGCATCCGCGACGTCTACGGCCTGGCGTGCGCCCGCCACCACTCGGCCCGGGTGACCCGCGACCAGCGTGCCGCCCAGACCGGCTCCCTGCGGAACTCGGGTTTCGCCCGCCAGCTCCTGGTGGACGCGCGGGCCGACTTCCAGCGGATCGGCGTCGCCCACGGGGAGGCCTGGACCTGCCTGGAACTGGCGGTCGTCGACGCCGGCAACGCCCGCACCCAGCCTGCCCTCGCCCTCTGCGACGAGGCCGCGTCCCTCTTCGCCTCCTACGGCGACCGCCGCGGCGAGGACTGGTCCCGCTTCCTGCGCTGCACACTCCTCCCGTACGCCTCCCCGGGCGGCGTGGAGGTCGGCACGGCGGTGGCCCAGGAGGAACTGGCCCAGCTCTCCCGCACCGGCCACCCCACCCGCGACGGAAAACTCGACGACTACATCGAGGCGTACCAGCTCCTCCTGGAACGAGGAGCCGACCTGGAAGCCGGCTGGCAGGCCTGGCGCCTCGGCATGGTCCCGAACCGGCATGCGCGAGAGGTGATGGGGGTGGCCGTTTCGGCTCGGCGGGGGTGAGGCACCCGGGCCGGGGGTGAGGCGCGCAAGCCCGAAGGAGGCGCGCACGCGTACCCAGGTCCTGATGCGGTGCCGCCTGTGGCGTGTCACCGCATCAGGGCCTCGGCCCGATCGGACCCCGTCGGCCTCAGCCCTTGGCGGGCGAGGCCTTCCCTCCGGAGCCGGCCGGACCGGCCGAACCAGCCGGTTCCGGCTCGGAGGGGGCAGCCTTCGGGTCGGCCTCCTCCGTGAAGTCGACCCTTCCCAGCTGCCGGTTCATCGATTTCATCAGGCCCCAGACCGCCAGGGCCATCACCGCGAAGACGATGAAGCCGAGGACACCGGGGGTGACCTTGTTCTCGTCGACCTCCTTGGCGAGGGGGACGAGGTGTGTCAGTGCCAGGCTTGCGCTCATGTCAGGCATTGTCGCGGATGCCCGCGAAGAGGTCGTCCTCGGGGAGGGAGGTATCGACGAGCGACTTCGCGAGCTCGTACTCCTCGGTCGGCCAGACCTTCCGCTGGAGGTCCATCGGGATCCGGAACCAGCCGCCGTCGGGGTCGATCTGCGTGGCGTGGGCGATGAGGGCCTTGTCGCGGATCTCGTAGAAGTCGGCGCACGGGACGTGCGTCGTCAGGATCCGCTCGGTGCGCTCGAACTCGTCCCAGCGCTTCAGCCAGTCCCCGTACGGCGACTCCAGGCCGCGCTCCAGCATCGCGTTGTGCAGCGCCTCGGTGCGCGGGCGGTTGAAGCCCTGGTTGTAGTAGAGCTTCTGCGGCTGGAAGGCCGGGCCGAACTCCGACTCCGGGTACTTCTCGGTGTCCGCCGCGCCCTCGAACGCCACCATCGAGATCTTGTGGGTCATGATGTGGTCCGGGTGCGGATACCCGCCGTTCTCGTCGTAGGTGGTGATCACCTGCGGACGGAAGGCGCGGATCTTGCGGACCAGCTCACCGGCCGCCTTGTCGACGTCCTCCAGGGCGAAGCAGCCCTCGGGCAGCGGCGGCAGCGGGTCGCCCTCGGGCAGGCCCGAGTCCACGAAGCCGAGCCACTCCTGCTTGACGCCGAGGATCTCGCGGGCCTCGTCCATCTCCTTCTTGCGTACCTCGTGGATGTGCTCCTCGACGTACTTGTCCCCCTGAAGCTTCGGATTGAGGATGGAGCCGCGCTCCCCGCCCGTGCAGGTCACGACCAGCACGTCCACCCCCTCGGACACGTACTTCGCCATGGTGGCCGCGCCCTTCGACGACTCGTCGTCGGGGTGGGCGTGGACGGCCATCAGTCGCAGCTGGTCAGTCAAGACTCAATCCTCGTAAGTCGGCGCCCGGTGGGAAACGGCGCGATCGGCGCTTCTATAGTGACCGAATCGGGGGGCGAATAATTCCGGGCCCCGAACCCCGCCCGCTCGCCCCGGAGAGGACGATCATGAGTACGGTGCAGCTGCCCGAGGGCCGGTACGGCCGCTCCACGGACGGGCGCGCCGACCGCAGGCTCAGGATCATCGGTGCGGTGCTGGGGGCGGCCCTGCTCGCCCTGGTCGGCTATTTCGCCTACTACTACGTCGGCGGCAACAAGATCAGCGCCGAGATCATCACCTACGACCTCTCGGACACCTCGGTGAAGGTGCACCTGGAGGTCCGCAAGGACGCCGACGCGAGCGGCTACTGCACGATCCGCTCACAGGCCGAGAGCGGTGCCGAGGTGGGCCGCGCGGACTTCCGCTTCGACCAGGACTCCAGCCGCATCGACAAGGTCGTCACCCTCCGCACCACGGCCCCCGGCACGACCGCGGAACTCCTCGGCTGCCACGCGGACTGAGTCCCGTCGCGCGGCTGACGGATGTCACCCTGGACAACTGGCCGCTGACCTGCGTTGACGTATTACTGATGGCTTATGTCCTCCCCCTTTGGGCCGTGAATTGTTAGGCTCGTGGTTTCGCCCACCCGTGAAGGAACATTCTTCTGGGTAGGGCGATGCTTTGTATTCCCAGTACCTACGAGGAGCACCTGTGACCCAGACCAGCGAGAACGTCACCTGGCTGACCCAGGAGGCGTACAACCAGCTCAAGGCCGAGCTGGATCACCTGTCTGGTCCTGCGCGCACGGAGATCGCCGCCAAGATCGCGGCTGCGCGCGAGGAGGGCGATCTGCGCGAGAACGGCGGGTACCACGCGGCCAAGGAGGAGCAGGGCAAGCAGGAGCTCCGTGTGCGCCAGCTGACCCAGCTCCTGGAGAACGCCAAGGTGGGCGAGGCCCCGGCGGCCGACGGCGCGGTCGCGCCCGGCATGGTCGTGACCATCGCCTTCGACGGCGACAAGGACGACACGCTCACGTTCCTGCTCGCCTCTCGTGAGTACGCGAGCACGGACATCGAGACGTACTCGCCGCAGTCCCCGCTGGGCTCCGGCGTGAACGGCAAGAAGATCGGCCAGGACGCCGAGTACGAACTGCCGAACGGCAAGCTGGCCTCGGTGAAGATCCTGGAGGCCAAGCCGTACGCCGCGTAGTTCCTCCCGCGTCGCGTCGCGCGCTCTCCGCGCCTCGCGACCCGTCCAGCGCGTCGCCCCTGGTGAGCCCCCGGTGCCCATGGTCCGGGGGCTTCACCATGTCCTGGGCGGGCCCGGGACCGTACCTCGGGCCATCGCCCTGCCTCAGGCCGCCGCCGAGCGGTACTTCCGTACCGCCAGCGTCCGGAAGATGACGACGATGAGGATCGAGTAGATCAGCGAGGCCCAGACCGGGTGCTGCATGGGCCAGGCGCCGGACGTGGACAGGCCGGGGTCGCCGAAGAGCTTGCGGCAGGCCTGAACGGTCGCGCTGAACGGGTTCCAGTCGGCGATGTGGCGCAGCCAGGGCGTCATCTTGCTGGAGTCCACGAACGCGTTGGACAGGAACGTCACCGGAAAGAGCCAGATCAGACCACCCGAGGTCGCCGCCTCCGGGGTGCGCACGGACAGTCCGATCAGCGCGCCGATCCAGGTGAACGCGTACCCGAGCAGCAGGAGCAGGCCGAAGCCGCCCATGATCTTCCCGAAGTTGGTCGGCTCCATGGAGCCGGGACGCCAGCCCACGAGCAGCGCGACCATCGCGAGGACGAGCAGGGTCAGGGCCGTCTGGACAAGGTCCGCGACGGTACGGCCGGTCAGCACCGCACCGCGTGCCATGGGCAGCGAGCGGAACCGGTCGATGAGGCCCTTGTGCATGTCGTCCGCGATGCCCGCCCCGGCGCCCGCGGTGGCGAAGGTGACGGTCTGCGCGAAGATGCCGGCCATCAGGAAGTTCTTGTAGACGTCCGGATTGGTGGTGTCCCCGATCTGCATCGAGCCGCCGAAGACGTACGTGAACAGCACCACGAACATCACTGGCTGGATCAGGCCAAATAGGATCATTTCGGGAATTCGGGTCATCCGAATTAGGTTCCGCTTGGCCACGACCAGGGAGTCCCGGACGGACTGGCCGAACGAGCCTCCCGGGGCAGCGGTCCGCACGGCGTCGGTGACGGCGCTCACTTGGCGGCCTCCTTGTCGTCCTTCTTGCCCTTGCGGCCCTTGGCGTCCTCGTCCGTGCCGTTCTCCTGGTCGTCCGCCTCGGCGTGGTGCCCGGTCAGCGAAAGGAAGACGTCGTCGAGGGTGGGGCGGCGCAGGCCGATGTCGTCGATCTCGATGCCGCGGGTGTCCAACTCGCGGATGACCTCCGCGAGGAGCTTCGCGCCACCGGTGACGGGGACGGTCAGCTTGCGGGTGTGCTGCTCGACGGTGGTGTCGCCCTTGCCGAAGCCGCGCAGCACCTCGGACGCCGTCTCGATGTGCTCGCGCTCGTGCACGACGACCTCGACGCGCTCGCCGCCGGTGCGGGCCTTGAGCTGGTCGGCGGTTCCCCGGGCGATGACGCGGCCCTGGTCGACCACGGCGATCTCGTGCGCGAGGTGGTCGGCCTCTTCGAGGTACTGGGTGGTGAGCAGCAGTGTCGTACCGCCCGAGACCAGGTCCTTGATGACCTCCCACAACTGCTGGCGGTTGCGCGGGTCGAGGCCGGTCGTCGGCTCGTCCATGAACATGACCGGCGGCGAGACGACGAGTGCCGCCGCGAGGTCGAGCCGGCGGCGCATACCGCCGGAGTACGTCTTGGCGGGGCGGTCGGCGGCGTCCGTGAGGTGGAACTGCTCGAGCAGCTCGACCGCGCGGACCTTGGCCTGCTTCGACCGCATCTGGTAGAGCTGGCCGACCATGTGGAGGTTCTCGCGGCCCGTCAGGTACTCGTCGACCGCGGCGAACTGGCCGGACAGGCCGATCGAGCGCCGCACCTCGTTCGGCTGCTTCAGCACGTCGATGCCCGCGACGACGGCCTTGCCGCTGTCGGGCCGGAGCAGGGTGGTGAGGCAGCGGACCGTGGTGGTCTTTCCCGCGCCGTTCGGCCCGAGCAGGCCGAGGACGGTGCCCTCCGGGACATCGAGGTCGACGCCGTCCAGAGCCCTTACGTCGCCGAAGGTCTTCACCAGGCCTTCGGCGTAGATGGCGCCTGGCATATGAGTCTCCGAAAAGTGGTTGGGGATCCTGCAGAAGAGAGGCTATTTTTCTCAGGTTTGCCCCGCCCGACGAGCGGGTCGGCGACGAGGCGGACCTGCGACCAGAGACACACCATAACGCGATGTATCGCGTTTCTCAACGGATTATTCCAACCGGGGCGACAGCCGATCCGACCTCAGTCGATGATGGTGTAACCCGCCTTCCGCAGCGCGGAGTTCACCTCGGCACAGTGCTCCGGTCCCTTGGTCTCCAGGTGCAGTTCGACCTCCACCTCCGTGAGCCCGAGCCGTGGGTCGGTCCGTACGTGGCTCACATCGAGGACGTTAGCGTCCACCACTGACAACACCCCGAGAAGTGTGGCCAGAGCGCCGGGACGGTCGGTCAGCCGCAGCGTGACCGCCAGGTAGCGACCGCCCGCCGCCATGCCGTGGCGCAGGATGCGCTGCATCAGCAGCGGGTCCACGTTCCCGCCGGACAGCAGCGCCACGACCGGGCCCTCGAAGGCCTCCGGCTCGCTGAGCAGCGCCGCGACGGGGCTCGCTCCGGCCGGCTCGACGACCAGTTTGGCCCGCTCCAGGCAGAGCAGCAGCGCGCTGGACAGATCGTTCTCGGAGACCGTACGGACCTCGTCCACCAGGTCGCCGATGATTCCGAACGGCACGTCGCCGGGCCGCCCGACCTTGATGCCGTCGGCCATCGTCGCGGGGTTCTCGATGGACAGCGGCCGGCCGGCCGCCAGCGAGGGCGGGTACGCGGCGGCGCCGGCCGCCTGCACGCCCACGATCCGTACGTCCGGCCGCAGCGCCTTCACCGCGACCGCGATGCCCGCGGCGAGACCGCCGCCGCCGATGCCGACGACGATCGTGCGCACCTCGGGGCACTGCTCCAGGATCTCCAGGCCGACCGTGCCCTGCCCGGCGATGATGTCGGGATGGTCGAAGGGGTGGATGAAGACGGCGCCCGTCTCGGCCGCGTACTCCTGCGCGGCGGCCAGCGTCTCGTCCACCACCGTGCCGTGCGCGCGCACCTCGGCGCCGTAGTGCCGGGTCGCCGCGACCTTCGGCAGCGGGGCGCCCTTGGGCATGAACACCGTGGAGCGCACACCCAGCAGGGAGGAGGCGAGGGCGACGCCCTGCGCGTGGTTCCCCGCGCTCGCCGCGACCACACCGGCGGCCCGCTCCTCGGGGCTCAGTCCGGCGATCCGCACGTACGCGCCGCGCAGTTTGAACGAACCCGTCCGCTGGAGGTTCTCGCATTTGAAGTGGACCGGCGCGCCCACCAGCCGGGACAGGTACCTGCTGCCCTCCATGGCGGTCATCCGCGCCACGCCCGCCAGCATCTTCTGCGCGCCGCGTACATCGTCGAGGGTCACCAGCGGCAAGGAGTCAGCCGTGCGGTAGCTCATGACCACCAGTCTCGCAGTTCACGTGGCGCCACACCGGCTGTGACCAACGTCCGAGACCGGTTTGCTCAGCGCAGGTACGGCCCGCCCCCCGTCCGCGTACTCTGTCCCCCAACCCAGCCCCACGCATGAATAGAGCCTCCGGCCATGCCCACAACACCTGAAATGTCGATGGACATGACGACCGTCGGTGACACCGGTCTTCTCGAAGCGCTGCAGCACGAGGTGGCGGTGTTCGCCCGCCGTGCCGAACAGACCCGGCTCGGCGGGGTCGGCCAGGTGCGCAACTCCATGGACCGTGCCGCATACCTGCTGCTCAACCGCCTCGACAAGGAGGGGCCGATGGGCGTCAAGGCACTCGCCGCGAGCATGGGCATCGACTCGTCGACGGTCACCCGGCAGGTCGCCCCGCTCGTCGACACCGGGCTCGTCAAGCGCACCTCCCACCCGGAGGACGGACGTGCCGTGGTGCTCCAGTTGTCCCCGCGCGGGCTCTCCCGCCTGGAGGAAGTGCGGTCCTCCAGGCGTCAGTTGATGGCAGAGCTGACCCAGGAATGGGCCCCCGAGGAGCGCGAGGCCTTCTGCACGCTGCTCACCCGGTTCAACCTCGCGCTCTCCGCCCGCATGGCCGCATCGCCCTCCGCGGAGGCACCGGAGCCTTCCTGAACCACCCCGCGCGCACCGCATCGGCCCCGGCCTCTTGACCGGGGACCCGCGCCTGGCCTCATATGAGACCGGGTCCTGTCGTACGCGGCTGTCCTCGGCGTACGTCTCCAGGACCCGGTTTCCCTCAGCCGGGAGGCGCGATGCGAGAGCGGCAGGCGTCCCAGAACGCCCGCCGGGCCCGGGAGTTCGAGGCGTTCGTCGCGGGCGCGGCAGGGCGGCTGCTGCATGCCGCCACACTGCTCACGGCGGAGCCCCCGGACGACAACCCGCGCGCGCGGCGCCTGCTCACGGCCGCCCTCGCCCATACGTACGCCTCCTGGGACCGGCTGCGCGGCGAGGACCCGTACGACCGGACCCGGCAGCAGCTGGCCGTGCGCTTCGCGCGCGCGGCGTGGCATCAGTACGGCGCCCCGGGCTGGGCACACCCCCGGGGCCACCCGAAACCCGACAGCGTCCTGTACTGCCTCACGCCCCAGGAGCGGCTGATCCTCGTGCTGCGCATGTACGAGGGCGTCGCCGAGGAGCAGGCCGCGGCGCTGCTGGGGCTGCCCACGGAGCGCGTACGGGCGATCTGCGCGCGTGCCATGGCGACGCTGCTGCATCCGCCGCGGGAGGCCGCTCCGGTGATCGCGAAGGTGGCCCCGTCATGAGCTCGATGAGCCGCAGGGAGGCAGACGTCCGCCGGATCCTGGAGGAGCCGCAGCCAACCGTGCCGCCCGATCTGTACGGGGAGGCGCTGCGCCGCGGCGGGCGGATGCTGCGCCGCAGGAGGGCGGCGAGGCGGCTGTTCTGGCTGCTGCTGTTCGCGGCGGCCGTGGCCTTCGTGGTGTGGGCGTCGCTGGCCCAGCCGTGGGTGGAGCCGCCGTCGGAGACGACTCCACCGCTGACCGGGTGGTGAGCCCACCGGCGGCCGGTGGGGCCGTAGACCGGGTGTCCCGTTGCCCGGCCGGTGAGCCCGTCGGTGACTAGCCCAGGGCCTGCTTGAGGTCCTGGAGGAGGTCGTCGATGTTCTCGATGCCTACGGAGAGGCGTACGAGGTCGGCGGGGACCTCCAGGAGGGACCCGGCCACGGACGCGTGGGTCATGCGCCCCGGGTGCTCGATCAGGGACTCGACGCCGCCCAGGGACTCGCCGAGCGTGAACACCTTGGCGCGGTTGCAGACCTCGACGGCCGCCTCCTCGCCGCCCTCGACCTGGAAGGAGACCATGCCGCCGAACGACTTCATCTGCTTGGCGGCGATCTCGTGACCGGGGTGCTCCGGGAGGCCCGGATACAGAACGCGCGTCACGCGCGCGTGCCGGGTGAGCATCTCCGCGACCTGGGTGGCGTTCTCGCTGTGCCGGTCCATGCGGACGGCGAGCGTCTTGATGCCGCGCAGGACCAGCCAGGCGTCCATGGGCCCGGCGACCGCGCCCATCGCGTTCTGGTGGTAGGCGAGCTCCTCGCCGAGCGCCTGGTCGGCGACCACGAGCGCGCCGCCGACGACGTCCGAGTGGCCGCCCATGTACTTGGTCAGCGAGTGCACGACGACGTCCGCGCCGAGCGCGAGCGGCTGCTGGAGGTAAGGGCTGGCGAAGGTGTTGTCGACGACCAGCTTGGCGCCGGCCTCGCGCGCGACCTGCGAGAGCGCGGCGATGTCGGTGATGCCGAGGAGAGGGTTGGAGGGGGTCTCCACCCAGACGGCCTTGGTCTTCGGGGTGATGGCGGCCCGTACGGCCGCGGGGTCGCTGGTGTCGGCGACCGACCACTCCACGCCCCACCGGGAGACGACCTTCGCGAAGAGGCGGAACGTGCCGCCGTACGCGTCATTGGGGATGACCACGTGGTCGCCCGGGCTGAGCAGCGTACGCAACAGGCAGTCCTCGGCCGCCAGTCCGGACGCGAACGCGAGCCCGCGGCGACCGCCCTCCAGGGCGGCGAGGTTCTCCTCCAGGGCGGTCCTGGTGGGGTTGGCGCTGCGGCTGTACTCGTAGCCGCCGCGCAGACCTCCGACGCCGTCCTGCTTGTAGGTCGAAACCTGGTAGATCGGCGGGACGACCGCGCCGGTGAGGGGATCGGCGGTGTTGCCCGCGTGGATCGCCACGGTTTCGAAGTGCTGGCTGATGTGCCTGTCGCTCATGGGCACCGAGGGTAATGCGCTCGCGGGGAAAGTGACGGCATGGGGCTTGGGTGTGGACCGGGGTGGGGGGTGGGCGCGGGTCTGGTGCGAGTCTGGCGCGGGTCCGGCGCAGGCCTGGCGGCGGGTCCGGCGCGGGCCTGGGACCAGGATGCGCGCGGGTTTTCCACAGGAGGCGCCGACCGTTTTCCACAGGAGCGGTGACCGGGTTCGCCATTTGTCGGACGAGTCTGGTTCGCTTGGGGCATGGAGATTCTCTGGGTCCTGATGGCGATGCTCATGGTGAGCCTCATCCTCTGGCCGTACCTTCTGCGCAGGCGTGCCGGTGGCATCCAGCAGGTCGCTCCGGGCGACCCGGACGCGGCCGACCCGGCGAACTACGGCTTCCTTCGCCAGGAGGAGCTGGACATCCGCATGCCCGGCCCCGACCAGGACCTGCTGGAGGTCCTGGACCTGGTGCAGCGCGCCCAGGACTACCGGGCGGCGTCGCAGCTCCTGGCCGGCACCGAGATCGAGGGCGAGCGGCGCTGGCAGCGCGTGCAGGCCTTCGCGGGCGCCGCGTCGCTTGAGCTGCAGCAGCGCCCCGGCGGGGTGAGCGACTCCCCCGGCGGGCAGTGGCTGCGGGTGTGGCGGGCCGAGAATCCCAAGGACGCGGGCGGCGCCGCCGTGCACGCGGAATTCCTGGTGCAGCAGGCGTGGCGTACGTCGTCGCCGGGGACGGACGAGTTCCGGATCATCATGGAGGAGGCGAGGGCGGCCTGCGGTGAGGCCGCGCTGCTGTCTCCGGGCGACCCGATCCCGTACGTCATCGAGCTCTCCGTGGGCCGCGGACTCGACTACCCCCAGGCGGAGTTCGAGAAGGTCTGGCTGAAGATCCTGGACCGCGCGCCCGCGCACATGGGGGCGCATCTGGCGGCGCTGCACTACTGGTGCGAGAAGTGGCACGGCTCGCGCGAGGTGGCGTACTCCTTCGCGGAGGCGGCGGCGGCCCGGGCGCCCCAGGGTTCCCTCCTGGCCGCGATGCCCCTCTTCGCCGTCTTCGAGCACCTCCCCGAGGTGAACCTGGTCAGCAGCTTCTACCAGAGCGAGGTCGTCACCAAGGCGGTCCACGGCGCCCTCTACGCGGTCCACTCGGCCCGCCCCGACGACCCGATGCTCGCCCACGTCCGCCACCTCCTGGTCTGCTTCCTGGTCCGCAGCGAACGCTGGTCGGAGGCCATGACCCAGCTGGTCCACGTCGACGGCCACGTGGGAGCCCTCCCCTGGACCCTGACATCCGACCCGGCAGCGGACTACGCGGTGTACCGCGCCCTGGCGGTCGGCGGCTACGAGGCGAACGGGGGGAGCCCGGCTACGCTGCCGCACTGAGCGCGCCGGCCGCCTTCGGGCGGCCCTCCCTCGACCGGCCGACAAATGGCCGGAGCCGGGCGGAGTGACGGTGACGGTGACGGGCGGAACGGCGGTGGCTGCCCGATGGCCAAGTGGTGGGCCGGTGCCGAACCGACACCGGCCCGGATTGTTGCAGGGGGCTCAACCGTTGCCGCCACCGGAGTCAATCGCCGAGGAGACCGTATGTTCCCGCACGGCCGTACTCCTCGGCTGCCCACCCTCGAGCAGGCTCTGCGCGGGCGCCGCGCACCGACGTACTCCATCCCCGATCGGCACAGAGTCCTCGGCAACCCGCTGCTCGGCCCGTACCCCGAAGGCATGGAGATCGCCGACTTCGGCCTGGGCTGCTTCTGGGGCGCGGCGCGCAAGTTCTCGCAGCTCCCGACCGGCGTCCACACGATCCTGGCGGGCTACCAGGGCGGCTTCACCGGGCACCCCACATACGAGGAGGTCTGCTCGGGCCTGACCGGCCACGCCGAAGCGGTCCGAGTCGTCCACAACTCCGCCGTGATCCCGTACGAGAGCTTCCTCAAGCTCTTCCGGGAGTCCCACGACCCGCCCCAGGCAGCAACCGCCGAGTCCTCCCGCACCGCCTACCAGAAGGTCCTCACGGTCTCGGGCTACGGCACGATCGCCACGGAGATCCTCCCGGCGGAGGGGCGGACATTCCATCCGGCTGAGGGGTACCACCAGCAGTATCTTTCGGGCAGCAAAAACCCGGACGGGTGCTGCGGGCTGGGTGGGACCGGCGTCTCCTGCCCGGTCGGCGTAGCCCAGGCCGATGGCTGAGCCCCTCCCGCTGAACGTCGCGGCGACATTGAACGCGCTGCTGACCGGCGCCGATCCGGTGAGCAGCGCGCTGCGCGACCAGATCCCTCATACGCAGGTGGCCGGCTCGTGTGGTTGTGGCTGCGTGACGGTCGATCTTGTGGTGGACGATGCGGCGGTCCCGCCGGCCCCCGCTCACCGCAATCCGGCCGCGGACGCCTGGTACACCGAACCGGAGGACGCCGGCGTCATGGTCTTCACGAAGGACGGCTACCTCTCACTGCTGGAGATCTACTCGACGTCCACCGAGCCGATCACTGCCTGGCCAGAGTCCCGCTTCATCGAACGCTGATCACCGGAGAGCTCAGGCACGAACACAACCACGCCGAACGACAGCAGCCCGAGCCGGCACCCACCCCGCGCGATTGAGCGGGGAACTCGCCGTTCCTCGGCTCCTCGGCAGCATCTGGCCATCGCCATCACTGCTGTCCTGCTCCTCGCGGCGTGGATCAACTCATAGGCGGGGCCGCGGCCGTCGTGGCAACGCTGTCCCTTGTCACCGCTGTCTGGTGCTTCTTCCAGGCACCCGTCACAAGCGGGGCACCAGTAAACGAGGCCGCACGGGCGGCTGCCGCAACAATGCCGGCGGACTCCTACTCGGCTGCCAGGCGACAACTGTTGCCTGCCCTCGATCAGTACCGCTTGACCCTGCGGCGGGGCATCCTGACTCAGCGGCGCTATGCATGGTGGACAGGGTTTCAGTCAGCCAGGGAGCGCGGCACTGCCCGGTGACGGATCAGAGCCAACCAGTCAGGAGCGAGCCATGGGTGAGGCGTGGTCGGTCGGCAGTACGCTCGTAGCACTCCTGACCGCGATCGCAGCTTTCGTTGTCCCGCATCGCAGAGCACGGAAGGCAGACAGCGAAGCCGCAGTCCTACAGGCACGCTCGGCTGCGGGCCGCGCATCCTTGGTCACGGCTTCCGCCCCATGGTCGAGTAGCACGACGATTGACGTCGTGATCACCAACGGTGCACCCGCCGCCATCGCCGACGTGGACCTCCTCCGCGTCAACACGGCGGTAGAACCACAAGTCACTTGGCGCCTCAACCCGAACACCTCGAACAACACTTCGACGGCATGCATCTTGCAGCCTGGAGAATCACTGACGTCGCGTGTGCAGCTGCTCGATGCGGGAGGCGTACCCGTTTCACCGGAACGCGATATGAGGCTCGTGATCACCTTCGGCTTCCGAGACACAGATGGCCAGTGGTGGAAGCGAGACATCGGCCAGCCGCCGCAGCCGTGTGAGACGCGCCCAGTCGCCTGACCAGGACCGGCGGCGTACTTCACAAGCGAGTTGGGCCACCAGCAGTACCTCGACAAGAATCCGGCGGGGTGCTGCGGGACTGGTGTGTCCTGCCCGATCGGTGTCGCTCCCGTAGAGGGCTGATCACGTGACGGCGGGGCCCTCGTCCCGATGAGCGGTCAGCTGATGCCACGCATGGCTGCAACCGTCGGCGCAGTAGCGCTCGCGTCGACGGTTGTCGGCAATGGCGAACAGTGCGACCAGCAGGCGAAACGCTCTGGCTCGGTCGTAGGGCGGCAGGTGTGACATGTTCAGCCGCCAGCGGGTCAGCATCACGGCCGGTGTGTAGGTCGGACGCATTCCGGAGCGGGCGATCGCCTCTTGGGCATCCGTCTCGACGGCGCGTGCCTGAACGCAGAACTGCACCAACTCCTTCAGGACAAGGCTCTGTTCGTCCTCGGCGAGGGCGGTGAACCATGCCTTGCCTTCGGCCATGGGCCGAATCCCTTGCGCGAGCTTGTTAAGAATGACCTGCCGCTCGTGCACGTTCTCCGCCCCCTCCGGCAGGACGACCCGCAAGCCCTTTGCCCTCCCCGATTGAACCAGGATGCCCACCTTGAGCCCGAGGAATATCGCCGACGATGGCGGCCACCAGCCGTATCTTTCGAGCAGCGGAATCCTGAACGGGTGCTGCCGGGGCGGGAGCCGCGCCGGCGTGTACCGCCCGGTCGGTGTCGCGAAGGCGGATCGATGAGCGTCGGCTTCACTCCCGCGTCGCTGGCGGCGCTGTGGCAGAAACGGTGGCCGTCGGGTCCGCCCGTCGCTCACACGTTCCGCAGTACGTACGCCGACCGCTGGGTGCGCTTCCACAGCCTCCCCGGCTCGAAGCGCTACCCGGAGTCGGAGGACGAGTACGCGATCGTGCTGGACCGCTACAACACGGTCCTCGACGAACTCTTCGCGGGTACGGATGTGTTCGTGGTGACCGTGGACTGGTCGGGCACAGCGACGGGACCTGCCATCCAGCCGGAGCCACGACAGACGCTGCACCCTGACGGCATCCGCTGGTGGACCGAGTCGGAGCAGGACGACCCCGACCCGGAGTTCCACGTCCACAGCCGTCTGTACGCCGACCGGCGCCCGTGGGAACGCGGCTGCGCCGACGATCTGCTGCGCGCCGTCGCGGACGACGCGCTCGTCGAGGTGTTCCTCACCGATACAGAACTCCGCCGCATCCACCACCCGTACGACGGCGGTGCGGATGTCGTCCTCGCCACGCCTGAGGAGCGGGACCGGATGCGCGCCCGGCACATCGACTGGCTCTCCAGCCACCCGGCCGGCCTCTGACCGGCCGGTCACGGGCAGCCTTCACCGCAGCACTCTTCGTGCACGGCGGGGCCAGCCGGCTCCGCAAGGGAAAGCGGGGCCCGGCTACGGAGCCTCGGCCGGTCGGCCCCCGCCTTTCGCCGGGCCGCCTCGCGTTCAGCCCTCCGTGCGGGCGGGCAGGCGCCATCCGGGGCGGGGGAAGTGGCAGGTGTAGCCGTCCGGGTAACGCTGCAGGTAGTCCTGGTGCTCGGGCTCGGCCTGCCAGAAGGGGCCGACCGGCTCCACCTCGGTGACGACCTTGCCGGGCCACAGTCCGGAGGCGTCCACGTCCGCGATCGTGTCCTCGGCGATCCGCTTCTGCTCGTCGTCCACGTAGTAGATCGCCGAGCGGTAGCTGAGGCCGATGTCGTTGCCCTGGCGGTTCTTGGTGCTCGGGTCGTGGATCTGGAAGAAGAACTCCAGGAGCGCGCGGTAGTCGGTCTTCTCCGGGTCGAAAAGGATCTCGATGGCCTCCGCGTGCGTGCCGTGGTTACGGTACGTCGCGTTCGGCACGTCGCCCCCGGTGTATCCGACCCGGGTCCCCGTCACGCCCGGGAGTCGGCGGACCAGCTCCTCCATCCCCCAGAAGCATCCGCCCGCCAGTACGGCCCTCTGCGTCTGCGCAGCCATTACGGCCCCTTCCAATGTCTGTGTCTGTCAGCTCGGTCACTCGGGGTCATCGGCTCGCACACCACCGGCATCCCTTACCCACTGTCCTCAACGCACGAGGGTTCCGGGCGATTCCGCACCCACCCGAAGAGGCCGGTCATGGCACCGGCAACGCACGCCACGCCGTAGGCCCTCCGTGGACTCTTGAGGAGCTGGGACGACCCCGAGGTCTAGGGTGCTCCTTGGACCATCAGCCCTCTCGGCAGCTGTCTCAGAGCAGGCACTAGCCTCTCGGGTCATGTCCGACCTACCCGATCTTCACAGTGCGACCATCGACGCGATAGTCGATCACGTCGGCCGATCGACGCTTCCCTTCCAGCGAGCCCACCGGGAGGAACAACACGCCACGGCCTTCTGGTTCAACGAACTCGTGGAGACGACCGCCGAAGACGAGGTCATCCGCCAGTACCTCGTGACTGCCAGCGAGCCGGCGAGAGTCGAGATGGCCGAGTTCACTCTGCGGCCGGACTTGTGCACACCAACTATGAGCGCAGAGAACCTGATGTTGATCGACTTTGCGCAGGGGTGGACTCATCTCGGTGACCTGGGGGTGGCGGTCATGCCGACCACCGGATTGCACGCGCACGGCGCTCGCAAGGGGTGGAGTTGGACGACCGACGAGATCACCGACGGTCTCGCCGCCACGGAAGAGGACATCGCCGGCATCGGTGAGCACCCGATCGCGGCTTACGTGCTGGGTCACATCATCGAGGACGGCGCCCGAGAGCAGGCTGTGGTGGTCGGCCAGGTCACGCGCACCAGCGGCGACAGCATCCGTTGGAACGGAGACCTGCCGCCGGGGTGCGTAGGGGCACCGGTGTTCATCAGCGCTCGCCTCAGCGGGGACAGTTTCAAACTGGTCTGCCTGGGGGTGACGCTGCCTGCCGCCGGTCACCACGCGATTGCCTCCTTCGACCGCATCCGCGCCGCCCTGAACGCCCTCACCTCGGACACCCCGCCAGCCTTTGACGAGACCGCAGAGCATCCTCGGCAGGCCGAGCCGAAGCGGCGCTGGTGGCAGCGACGCGGCTGATGCTGCCCAGCGCTGTCAGAGGTACGACGACCATGGACGACCAGCCCGAACACCTTTGACGGAAAGAGCTGCGAACACGGCTTGACGTGGCTCATCAAGCCGCTTTGACGACCACTTTGTTGAATGGGACCGCGGGGACATGGCGAGTCAGTCCCAGAGGACCCACCCTGTGCTCAGCGCTGTCGGATCCGGTCGCGAAGTTCGCCTACTGACCGTGGGGCTCGGATCCCTTGAGGTAGGTCAGCCGCCCTCGGTCCCGTTCAGTCGTCAGGTCGAGGGCGGTCACGGGATGGCGGGTCCACACAGGTGAGCCGTCGATCCACGGCACGAGCACGGTGACCGGATTGTGCAGGCCGTGGACGTCTGCAACTCCCGACGGGGGAAGGCGCCGTGCCTGGCTCTTCTTCGCGAGCCGCAGAAGCATCGGCGGAGCTTCGTCCGGATCGTCGTCGGCACGGTACAGCACCAAGTAGGCCTCACCCGCCTCCGGTTCGCGCAGCAGCAGCCAGCACATCGGGTGTGAATCCTTGCTGGTGGCCAGGCGGGCGAGACGGCGGACGAGCCGCACATCGGACACGAGCACCGCCAGGCCGCCGACCGCGGCCACGAGGATGAACCAACCGCGGCCGGCCTCCCCGAAGATGTGCAGCACACCGCCGAACCCGACAATCGCCCCGCCGACGATCCCGGCCGCTATGTATGGAAGATTGAAAGTGGTGAGCAGTTCGCGGTTGCGCCACCAGACCAACCGCCCCCGACTGTCGGTCACGGGCGCGCGCGGCTTCGGCTGCAGGGGTGCAGCCGTGGAGCGCACAGCCGCTGCGAGGAGGGTCTCACGGGTGAGCTCCGCGGCAGTCAGGGGCGCCTGCCGGGAACGTCGGGCGGCGGTCCTGCGGCGACGCTCCCTCCTCGACTCGGGATCCAGCCTGCGCCCCACACCGGCCAATGCCGTGGCACCCATCAGCAGACAGCCGAGAAAGGTCATGACCCAGGCGAAGCCACCGGCCTCCGTGCCGTCCTGAAACCCCTCGAAGTAGCCCACCGCCACACCCGGGGCCGCGATGAAGAGGCCCACGACACCGACGCGCAGCAACCACTTCTCGGGATCGGCGCCCGGGCCCACGGGTGGCACGTTTCGGCGATCGGCCACGTCTCTCCTGATCTCATGCGTTGTGCATCAGACATCAGACACTTGAGTCCACCGGACGGTTGCACAGCCTCTCGTGCCCCCCCGCCCAGGTCGGCACGCGGGGACACATCTGTGGATGCCACAAGGGCGCAGAGGTCTGTGGACACGGCTTGACATGGGTCTCCCGGTCGGACAATCAACTACGGGTGAGCGCAGCAGTGGGCACGAGTTGAGGGGCACTGGCGTTGTCAGTGGTCCGCCATAGGCTCGGTCCCGTTCGAAGGCAGGCATCGGCGGATGGGACGGCATGAGCTTTGATCTCGCGGTGTGGTTCGAACCCGAGCGGGTCTCGGCCTCTGACGCCGCCGGGAAGTACGAGCGGCTTTGTGACAGTGATCTCGCGGGGGCGGGAGTTGTCGCGAGCGAGGCCGTGTCCGCGTTCCATCAGGCGCTGATCATGGAATTCCCCGAGCTTTCGTCCGCGGGAGACGACTGCCAGCAGGTGTCGGTGTCGGTGTCGCCGTGGACGGCGGGCCTCGACGTCTCTGCCGCTCATGTGCTCATGCCCCTGTCGTGGAGTCGGGCCAGTGAGACGGCGCCCGAGGTAGTGGCCCTCGCCGGCCGCCATGGACTGGTCTGTTTCGACCCGCAGGCAGAGGTGCTTCACCTTCCGCCCGCGCTGCGCGGGACAGATGGATTGAGTCTTCAGCCGTGCGTCGGGCTGAAGGTCGAGGACCCGGACCTTGATGTGATCGAACGTGCCGTACGCCGATTGTCCGCGGAGAACTGGTTCTTGATTCTGGAGAGGCGGCTTGGCCGCTACCTCCAGGTGGCTCAGGGGCCGAACGCAGGCCTGTCGGCAAACGGATTTGCCGTCGAACACCGGGATGGTTCGCCGGACCGGCACTACCGGTGTGTGCTGAGCGAGAAGGATCAAGTAGCAACGGTCTTCGCTGACTTCGCTTCAGGTGAGGCCGCATGGAGCGTGGACGCGCGATGGGACAAGGTGTCGATGTAGTCGGTGTGGGCCCCCATGTCCGAGGCCAACCGCCCCGGATGCGTTCTGTGAACGCGGCCTGGCGTGGATCACCGCGCCGCGATCGCACCCTCTTTCGGCGTCCGGAGACGGTGGGGGTGGGGATGGGGATGGGATCGTTGATCGCTGGTCGCCCGCGATCACTGGCCGCAGAGGCCGGCCCGCCTCTCACCACCCCGGCATGCCTCCATGCGGGCTGTTGACCACCAAGGGCAACGACCCTTCGGCGAGGTAGAAGTGCCCGGGGAAATAGTCGATGTGGAGGTGCCCCCCGTCCTCGGCAGTGGCCAGGTCTCGGAGGTTCTCCGCGAGTACTCCCCTGTTGTCGGAGTCACCGCTGATCACAAGGATCTGTTCACAGCGCGGTGTTCGCAGCGCAGTGTTCGCGTTGCCGCCGATCTGTTCGCTTCAGCGAGGGATACCCACTTCATCCAGGTATCGGTGCATGGTGTCCGTGGGAAGGCTCGGGTTGGTGAGGGCGTCGGAGGAGGTGTCCGGGTTCTCGCAGCTTTCGAGGATGAGGTCGACCGGCAGTGCGGGGTGGGCGGCTGCCATGGCGCGTACAAGATGGTCGGGGTCGGCGAGCAGCCGGACCAGTGCGTCGACGGGCGCTTCGAGGTCCAGCCCCACCAGCCGTCGTTTCTCTGGATCCGGGTCGTCGGCGAAACGTTGCCCGTTGCCCGCGCGCGGGAAGTTCGGGTGGGCCTGCAGAGCGCCCCTGGTGATGACCTTGCAGTCCAGATAGGTCTGCAGCACCACCTCACCGTCGACGGTCGGCTGGTTCTCGCACAGCAGGAGTCGTACGGGGTGGTCGTCGTCCTTGGAGAGCAGGTCGATGGCGTCGGCAGGCAGGTGCGGGCTGTAGGTGGCGCTGCGCCGCAGGAGGATGTTGGCCGACTTGGCGCATTGGCGCAGCACATCGGGGTCGGCACAGAGGCGAACCCATTCGACGGGAGCGAGCCGGTCGGACGGGCTGATGGTGACGTCGATGGCGGCGCGTTCGGTCTCCGTCAGCTCGGGGCGTACCGATACCGCCAGCCGTACGCGGTGCGCGTCGTCGTTCGCCAACGCCCGGACGATGTCGATGGGGACACTGAGGTTGGCCGCCAGCTCTTGTCTGTCCCACTCGTTGGCGCCGGCCGCGAGTTGTTCGGCGGTCGCCGTGCTCATGGCGCCGCAACGGATCACTTCCGACCTGTCGAGGCTCTCGCTGTCGAGGCTCTCGGTTCCCGCGCCGAGAAGAAGGTCCGTGCAGGCCGCGTCTTCGCGGCAGGCCTCGATCATGGCCGCCCGGCGGACTGCGTCATCGGCGTCGTGGAGCAGACGGCTTCGGGTGTCCTCGGACAGCAGGGCCCACTCGCGGCAGGCTGCCCGTCGGAAGTCCGCGTCCTGGTGGTCGGCGAGCCCTGCGACCAGGCTCGGAGCCGTGTCGTGACAGAAGGCCGCGTTCCGGCGGACATTGGGATCCGGATCGGCGAGCAGGCGCTGCTGGGCGGACAGGGGCAGTGGCGGCGTGGGGACCCGGAACCAGTTGGGTCCGACGGCCAGACCGAGGCGTACGCGTGGATCGGGATCGTCCACGAGCCTGGCGCGCTGTTCCGCCGGTACGGAGATGTTCTCGGTGAGCAGGGCCCGCAGCTTTCGGTCGGGGTGCGCGACGATGGCGTCGACCACCTCGTCCGGCAGAGCGCGCCAGGCGAGCGTGTTCCGGGCCACGTCGGCCTCCTCGCACAGGAGCCGGAGCAGGATGTCGGCCGGCGCTGCGGGATTTCGCGCGATCGCAGCGATCGTCTCGCGGTGACCGCGATCTCCGTCCATATTGGGCCTCCCTGTTCGCCAACGGCCTTCGCGGGCCCGCAGATTGTGCGCAGCGCATGTGTACGAGGTCAACGCCGGTGATCATGCTCCGCCGCGCATCCGGAGACTGGCGAGTGGTTTTCCGGGGCGGGTCCGGGGACCGGACGGTCCGGGGCGGCCCAGGGACCTGACGTCCGGGGCGGTCCGGGGCGGTCCGGGTTCCGGACAGTGCGGCTGCCTTCGACGGTGCTGCGTCGCCGGCGATCGAAGCCCGGTGGAGCTGCCGGGCGAATCCCTCCAGCGGGCATACGGCGAGGAGGGAGCCTCACGCGACCTCCCGGTCGGCGGGCTCCGCGGAACCGGTGACGACCGGCAGTGGCCTGCCTGTCCCTGTGGGTACGCGGAACGGACGGCAGCCGCGCCGTCAGTCTTGAGGTTCGGCGTTCGGGGCTAGAGGCGGACCGAGATCTCCACGGCAACGTCGTCCCCTGCCGAGATGCCCTGCCCCTTGCGGACAGCGGCCTTGAGCGGCAGCAGGTAACGGCCGTCCTTGGGGAAGAGCGACGTACCGAAGACGACTTCACCGATCCGTGCCTCAACCGGGATCACGCCCCAGCCGTACGAAGCCATCGCGGCCACCTCGCGGATGTCGGCGGACTCCTCATCCGGCACAGGGACGAAGTAGTACGGCGACGGCCCGCGCCATTCCATCACCCGGCCTGCGAAGGCGAACTCCACTGTGCCGGTCTCCTTTCGCGAGTACGACCAAGTCGCGCCAGGCGTACCTGCCGTGCGACCACTCCCCCTTGAAAGCGACCGGCAGACACCCGCGGAGGAAGGATGTCATCCCCCTCGCAGCGGGATCCTCCCACTCGCGAGCAGCGGCGACGTCACGGCCGACGGCGGCCGAACCTGGTCCCGCTTCGACCGCACGCTCCTGCTGGGCATCAACTGCTCATCCGATGGGCGCTGTTGGGCCGTGAGGGGGGAGGACGGATTGGCGGCTCAGCTCGTAATCCCACGTCGCTGAACCGCGGTTGCGCCCTCAAGCCGGCGATACGCCCCTGCCGCTTCGCGCGGCCGGCCGTAGCAGCAGCAGCTCAGGCCAAACGGCGACCGGCTCTCCCCCAAGGGACCGGCGGTCGAAAACCGGTGGCCTTCCGCATCGGCCGACCCCACGCTGTGGGCCATGGAAGACCCCCACCACAGAATCCGGACGGTCCACACAGCCTCCACGGTCACCGTCTACCAGGCGTACTCCCCGCACATCGGCCAACCCGCCGCCCGGAGGGGCGTTTCCCTCCGGCGTGGAAACGGGATCGGATGACGTGGATCGTCATGCCGCGTTCACAGACCTGTGCTGCCATGTGACACATGGGTGATGCTGGCTGTTGGTCAGGGGCGCAGGTGGGCCGGCGGTTCCTCACCGGCGGGGTATCCCTGCTCCTGGGGGAGCAGTCCGGTGACTGAGTCCAGTTCGCCGTCCCTGACGAGTCCGTGGATCTCGTGGGCGAGCGGAGTCACGTCGCTGATGGACACGATCCACTCGTCCGCGAAACGCGACGATGCCTCACCTGAAAGCCCCAGTTGCAGCGAGCGGTACGGCAGGGGACGCAGATGCAGATCGCGTTCGGGATCCCACTGGACACGGGCCGGTGCACGCTTGAGGTCACGCTGCCAGGTGCCGCGATCGGGATGCAGTCCGCGAACGTAACTCGACAGGCAGGCATGGCGCAGCGCCCAGTCGAAGCCGTCGCGAGTGATCTCGACGGCAAGGACGGTCTCCTGCCCCTCCTTCGTGCCCCAGCCGGAGCGATACATCATCCACATGAAACTGGGCTTGATCCACGTCATACGGCCAGGCCTCCATGCGGCGGGAAAACGGCCGTCTCGGATGGCAGGCAGTCCGATCTCAGGGGAGTACGCCTGGTAGACGGTGATCGTGGACACCGTGTGAAGCGCGCGAATCCTGTGAAGCGGTTCTTCCATGGCGTACAGCGTGGGCCCGGCCAGCTCAAGTGACCACCGATTTTCGACCCGTTGCTCGATCCGACGGAGCACGTCGGCCGCAGGCAGTCGGCAAGCCTTGACCGGATCATCGTTGCCGGAATCGGTAGCTCCGCCAACAAAGGGTTTGTGAGCACGGCTTGACCTGGACCATCAAGCGGCGTTCACAGACCTGTGCTGCCATACGACCCATGGGTGATGCCACTGGTGGACTGTCGGTATTCGAGGGTTGCAGTATTCGCCGTAGCGCGAGCAGTTCCGTACCCGGCTCGGTCACGTCAGCGGTGACAAGGTGTAAAGCTCTCGCCGTAACGGGCGCTGTCTGCGCGAAGACGCCGGATCAAGAAGAAGACCGGCCTCTTGCGGTGAACCCGCGCCGGCCGCCCGCGCTCCGGTGCGGGCCTTCGCCCTGGGCCACCGCGCCGTACGGCCCCTTCCCGGCAGCGGCAATCTCGCGCGGCAGAAGGCTCACCCGGCGCTACGAGGTTCACGGCGCCGGTACGGCACCGATCTGCTGCATCACTCCGAGGAGATCGGGCTGGCCCCGTTCGCCGACGATCCGGCCGTCGGCCAGGTAGTAGAAGTTCATGGCCTGCACCGAGATCTTGTTGCCGCTCGCCGGGATCCCGAAGAATTCACCGTCGTGGGTTCCCCGCATGGTGAACCGCGCGGCCACAGTGTTGCCTTCGGTGACTGTCTCCTCCAGCGTCCACTGGACGTCGGGGAAGGCGCTGCGCATCATCCCGATGACTTCCATGTACCCATCGGGCCCCCGCAGTGGTTCCGGGTGACTTGGCGCGTGGAACACCGCGTCCGGAGAAATGACCTCGCGGGCGAGATCCTCGTTGCCCGTGTTGATGAACTCGACGAAACGGTTCATCACTGACTCGGTGGACTGCGACGGCATCTTGCTGTGCCTCTCCAGAGACGTTTGGGCGGATATCTGCAAGCGTAACATCGAATCGATGTTCACGTCGATTCGATGTTACGCATGCGAAGATGGACTCATGCTGGAACTCGCGATACTCGGCTTCCTCGCCGAGGGACCCCTGCCTGGACACGAGCTGCGCCGCCGCGTCTCACAGCTGAGCGGCTATACGCGGCCGGTCAGTGACGGCAGCCTGTATCCGGCGATCAATCGCCTGACCAGGGCGGGCTTGATCGAGCGGCGCGCAGACCCGGCCGCGGGAGCGGCCCGGTACGTGCTCAGCCTGACCGCGGCCGGACGGGCCGACATGCTTCAGCGCCTGCGCAAGCCCGCCGACCACGAGATCACCGACTTCACCCGGTTCTACGTCGTCCTGGCCTTCCTCTCCCACCTGCCCGACGTGGCCGAACAGCACGCGGTGCTGCGCAGGCGGCTGGAGTTCCTGGAAGAGCCGGCGAGCTTCTTCTACGACAACGAGCGGCCCCTGCGTGCCGAGGAGGTCGCCGACCCCTACCGGCGGGGCATGCTGCTCACCGCCCGCGCCACCAGCCGCGCCGAACGGACCTGGCTGCGCGAGACCCTCGGGGAGAAGCCGCCCGCGTTCGACACCGCCTGCACCGACAACGATCTGCATGCGCCCGCCGCTCCCGCGAGCTGACTGCCCACGGAGGTACCCATGCTTGCTTCCTGGTACGACGACCAGGGCCCCGCCGCCGATGTCCTGCACGTCGGCGAACTCCCTGATCCCGGCCCCGGCCCCGGCGAGGTCCGCGTCCGCGTCACCGTCTCGGGCGTCAACCCCGGCGACACCAAGAAACGGCGCGGCTGGCTCGGCTCGTCCATGCCCTTCCCGCGAGTGATCCCGCACAGCGACGCCGCCGGAGTCATCGACGCGGTGGGCGCCGGAGTCGACGCCCACCGCGTCGGACAACGGGTCTGGGTATACGGCGCCCAGTCCTACCGCCCCTTCGGCACGGCCGCCCAGTACACCGTCGTACCCGACCACCAGGCCGCACCCCTGCCCGACCACCTCAGTGACGAGTTGGGCGCGAGCCTCGGCATCCCCGGCATCACCGCCCACCGCGCCGTCTTCGCCGACGGCCCGGTCGACGGCCAACTGGTTCTGGTCCACGGAGTTCTCGGCGGTGTCGGCTCCCTGGCCGCCCAGCTCGCCCACCGGGCCGGCGCCACCGTGATCGCCACCGTCCGCCGAACCGCGGACCTCGACCGCGTCGACCCGGCCGTCGCCCACGCCATCGCCCTGGACACTGGCGAGCCCGCCGCTGCCATCCGCTCGTACGCGCCGCGGGGCGTCGACCGGATCGTCGAGGTCGCGCTGTCCGACAACGCCGATCTCGACAACGCCGTCGCCGCCAACAACGCCGTCATCGCCGCCTACGCCACCCGCACGGACCGCACCGAGATCCCCTTCTGGCCGCTGCTGTTCAACAACGTCACCCTGCGGCTGCTCGGCAGCGACGACTTCCCCGGCGAGGCCAAGCGCCAGGCCGCCCGCGACCTCACCTCCTCCGCCGCCGTCGGCGCCCTCACCGTCGCCCTCGGCGACCGTCACCCGCTGGACGACATCGCCAAGGCCCACGACCACGTCGACGCCAGCGGTGGCCACGGCCGCATCCTGCTCACCATCCCCCAGTAGCGCAGCCTCGGAACACCGCCCTGCTCAACTACCTGGCCCTACGGGTCGGCCCGTCGCGCTGCCAAGTAATCGGACCAGTTCCCGCCGGCGAGGGTGGCCCAGCGTTCGGCTGTCTCGGGGTGGATGCCGAGCAGGTCGGCGATGACCATGGGCGGCAGGTCTACCAAGGCGTCCATCATGGCGGTGTTCCGTGCAGCGCGGGCGGGCAGACCGTGGTGTCTCAAGGTGTCGGCGAGGCCGAGGGGGTTGCGCGGGCGTCCAGGGCTGTGACCGGGCAAGAGGTATCTGCACCCCGCGGTGTTGCTGTGCCGGGGGCTGTGCTGCAGCTGATCGTCGATGAGGCGGGCGAGCTTCGGCGGGAGCACGAAGGGGTGGTGGCTGACCGTCAGGCAGGTATGCCCCTGGTCGTGGCGAATGTGGTCGTCGGTGAGTTCGACGATGCGGGTCAGGGGGAGGGCGTAGGGGCGGACGAGAGCAGCCGCGACGGCTTCGAGTGGGCGCTGCGGCACGCGTGCCTGTCGAGCTACGTACGTGGGGTGCACCCCGACCGTGCCACCTGGCAGCGACAGGTCAAGCAGGCCCCGGCCCGCGTCCAGTGGGATCCCGAGCGAGATCTGCACCTGCGGCCCCTGGCGTACCGTTCGCTCCAACTCGGGCTCTGCGGTGAGGCCGTGCGGCGTTACGCGGACGAGTGGACGGTCGGTATCAGCGACGTGACTCCGCTTGCCCACGAGGTCCGCGCGCTCGTCAGTGGCGGCGACCTGGATGCCGCGGCCCGACTGTCCATGAACAGGCACTCATTAGGCAGCCGAGTGCCGACTGCCGACCATGGGCACATGGCAGCGCAGGCTCGCCGGTAACGGCGTTCCCCGTCCGCTCGGGGTGGCACCGATGCCAGGAACGTAGGGAAGTGGCGCCTCATCTCACGTCACGCTTCGGTCATTTCGGCCTCGTCCGAAATGAACAGCAGCCGCACGCTCCCCGCCCTACGATCCCCCACATGCTGATTCGTCGGACATTACGGATGATCATCGTGCTCGCTGTGGCTCTCACCGGTGCGGTCGGGGGTGGTGTGGGGACAGCACAGGCCGAAGGGGGCGACCGGTCGGCGCACGATCGGCAGTTGCTGTTCTACAACCACTCCTACGGTGTCTTCGACCGGGAGACCGCAGACGCCATCGAGCACTCCGACTACCTGCGGGACTTCGCCAACTTCCAGGTCCGTACGACGACCGGTACCGGCGGACAGACCTGGACCGGCCGCTATCTGATGGGCCGCGAGACCTATCTCGAACTGTTCGGAGTCGGTGACATCGCCGGCCAGGACGGCACCCTCGGCTCCGCCGGGCTCGGCCTCTCGACCGAGCGGGCGGGAGACCTGACGACGGTCACCGAGCGGCTGAAGGACGAGGGTGTCGCCGACCCGGTCGAGTTCCTCCAGACGCGCGACTTCGGTGACGGTGTCCCCGTGCCGTGGTTCGACGCCATCCTCACCACCACGGAGTATGACGCCTTCGGGGCCTGGGCCATGGAGTACCGGCCGGAGTACTTCGCCGACCCGCGCGGCAAGACCGAGCCGGCGAGCTTCCCCGGTGACGTCGGACGCGAGCGCTACCTGTCCGACGACTACCGCACCCATCTGATGCGTGACGTGACCTCCGTCCACCTCGCGGTCACCGAAGGCGACCTCGCCGACAACGTGCCGCTGCTGCGGGCCGGCAGGTTCGCCGTCCGGACCCTGGGCGACGGTGGCGTCGTCGCGACGCGTGGCGGCACCACGATTCGGTTCACCACCGTCCCGCGCGACCAGGCGGGGCTGCGGCAGTTCGAGTTCTGCTCAACCGGCCCGTGAAGGACCGCCACGTGGAGCAGATCGGCCACTCGAACCTCGTCGTCGGCCCGGGCAGCCGCGCCGTGTGGACGTTCGCCGAGAACGGCACCAAGTAGGCAGCGGGCAGTAGGCCGTGGGCGCGCCCTTGACGAGGGCGCGCCCCACTCGCGCCTGGAGCGTGGCGCGGATCGTCTCGGACAGAAACTGAATCTCACGTTCCCCTCAGCGTTTTCGCTGGGATCTTGTTTGCCGTGGTGACGTGCCGCAATATCAGGTGATCGCGGGCGGGGGCATCACGACCGGTTGCCCCCACTCGTCCGACCAGGGGGAACCGTCATCCGAATTCCAAGAGCGGCCTCGCCGCTGATCGCATCGAGCCTCGCGATGGCCGTGCTGGCCCTTGCGGTTGCCTGTACGTCCGATCAGCGGGCGAACGTCGCCAGTACTCCGGAGCCTGCTGCTCCCGGCACAACGGCAACCGCCTCCTCCCTCAGCCCTGAACAGGACTCGGCCCCGAACGCGGACGCGGACGCGGACGCAGAGGCAGAGGCAGAGGCAGAGGCAGACTCGGACTCCGACCCAGTGAAGGACCCGCCCGAGTTGGACGACTCCGAGACCGTCGTCGCCAGTCAGGGTGAGACCCGTGGCGGTGGCACCTTCGAGTTCGGTGAGGGTGAGAAGGGTGATGCCCTGATCATCGCCGTCCGGTGCCAGGGCAGAGGGAAGATCGAGGTCTCCGTGAAGCCGGTGAACGTCGGCTTCCCGTTGGAATGCGTCGATGGCAGAGCAAGCACCACCACGGGCACCGCCTACAACCAGGTCGACGTCGCGGGAGTGGAGAAGAAGGGCACCGTCTCGGTTCTGGCGCCCTCGTCGGTGCGGTGGTCCATGACGATCGGCCGCGGCTAACCCTCAGCAAATCCGGCTTACGCGGCCACCCACCCGCGGTTACCCACCCGCCATCACCCGCCCCCCGTCACCACCTTGAGCTCGTCCAGTGACTCGCGCAGGAAGTCCGCCAGGGGGCGGTCGCCGTTGTCGGTGACCCAGCGTTCGAAGCCGACCTTGAAGACCGTTATGCCGGCCTCGGCGGTGAGGGTCGCGGCCGGGTCCTTGACGCCGCGGCGGCGGAGTGTGGCGGCGAGGGCCGCGGACAGGGACGCGAGCTTGATCAGCTCGCGCTCGCGCAGTTCCGCGTTGGCCACGATGACGGCCTGGCGCTGCCGGGAGTGCTCGTGGCGCTCCAGGAAGAAGGCGGCGACGGTCTCCAGCGTCGTGGCCATCGCGTCGATCGGCGCGGCCACCTGCGGAACGTCGGCGAGCGTGTCCACGAAGGCCTGCTCCAGCGCCTGCGACCCCCCGAAGAGCACCTCGCGCTTGTCGGCGTAGTGCCGGAAGAACGTCCGCTCGGTCAGCCCCGCACGCTCGGCGATCTGCGCGGCGGTCGTCTGCTCGTACCCGCGCTCGCTGTAGAGATCCAGCGCCGCCTTCTCAAGCCGCCCGCGTGCGTCCGGCTCCCATCGACTCATGCCCCTGATCGTACGCGATGACAGTGACTGACATCAGGCGCTACGGTTGATGTCAGTCACTGACATCGGCTCGTTCGCCGCCGCGCACAGGACGCACACCCGCGCATTCCACGCGCATTTCACGCGCCCGCGGCCAGGACGGTCGACCTACCCGGAGGTTCTCCTCATGCGTGTGTTCGTCACCGGCGCGTCCGGCTGGATCGGTTCGGCCGTCGTTCCGGAGCTCATCGGCGCCGGCCACCAGGTCGTCGGGCTCGCCCGCTCGGACGCCTCGGCCGTCGCTCTCGTCGAGGCCGGCGCCGAGGTGCGCCGCGGCACGCTCGACGATCTCGACACCCTGCGCGACACGGCTGCCGAGTCCGACGGCGTGATCCACCTCGCCTTCAAGCACGACATCGCGTTCAGCGGCGGCTTCGAGGACGCCGCCGACGCGGACCGGCTCGCCATCGACACCTTCGGCGAGGCGCTCGCCGGATCCGACCGCCCGTTCGTCATCGCGTCCGGGACGCTCGGGCTGGCGCCGGGGCGGGTCGCCACCGAGCAGGACGGTCAGGCGTCGTCCGGCCCGGCCGGCGGCCACTGGGGCGCAGGCCCGCTCAAGCGGCTGGCCAACGCCCACGCCACGGCCGCCCTCGCGGACCGCGGCGTCCGCTCCTCCGTCGTACGGCTTCCCCCGACCGTGCACGGCGACGGGGACCACGGTTTCATGGCCACCGCGGTGAGCATCGCCCGCGAGAAGGGCGTATCCGGCTACATCGGCGACGGCGCCAACCGCTGGCCCGCCGTGCACCGGTCCGACGCCGCGCACCTCTTCCGCCTCGCACTGGAGAGCGCTCCGGCCGGCTCCACGCTGCACGCGATCGCGGACCAGGGCGTGCCGATACGTGCCGTCGCCGAGGTGATCGGGCGGCAGCTCGGTCTGCCCGTGGCCTCGGTCTCCCCCGACGACGCGGCCGGGCACTTCACCTGGCTGGCCGCCTTCCTCGCCATGGACAGCCCCGTCTCCAGCGCGTACACCCGCGAACTGCTGGGGTGGCAGCCGACCGGGCCCGGGCTCCTCGACGACCTCGACAAGGGCCACTACTTCGCCGCCCCGTCCGTCTGACCGCCCCACGGTTTCCACCCGACGGCACCGGCCCGCCACCGGCACCGACCGACCCCGCCGGCCCTCGACACAGCAGCCGATCCACCGTACGTACAACGGCAGTTGGAGATGGCGGACGATTTCTATACTGGACCGATGATCACCGTTCCGCTCAGCGCGCTCGAAGTGGCCATGGTCCAGACGGGTACTCCGGCCGAGGACACGTTGCGAGACACCACCGAGTTCGCCCGACGCGTCGAAGAGCTCGGTTATCTGCGGCTCTGGTACGCCGAGCATCACCATTCCCCGGCCATCGGAGCGTTCCCGCCCGTCGTACTGACCGCCCACGCGGCCGCGTCGACGGCGTCCATCCGGCTCGGCTCGGGGGGCGTTCTCGCTCCGAACCACGCCCCGATCATGCTGGCGGAGCAGTTCGGCACGCTGGCCGCGCTGCACGGGGGCCGGATCGACCTGGGCATCGGCCGGGGCCCGGGCACGTTCGACGAATCCACGGCGCGGGCCCTGCGCCGCGGGGCCGGTCCGACGACGGACGACGAGTACCGCGACGACGTGTCGTCGACGCTGCGGCTCCTGGTGGACGAGGTCGGGCTGGACCCGCTCCCCGAGCCATGGCTGCTGTCCTCCAGCACGGCCGGTGCCGCGCTCGCCGCGGAACTCGGACTGCCGATCGCCTTCGCCCATCACATCCGTCCCGACAACACCCTGGCCTCGCTCGCCCACTACCGCGAGCGCTTCTCCCCGTCCCGCTGGTGCGCGAGCCCGCGCGTGCTGGTCTGCGTGGAAACGGTGTGCGCCGAGACGGACGAGGAGGCGGCCCGACTCGTCGGCCCGATGGACGTCATCAAGGTCGGGCTCCTCCAGGGGCGAGGCGGCATCCCCTTCCCCACGCCCGAAGAGGCAGCCGCCCACTCGTTCACCGCGGAAGAGGCACAGGTCCTGGCAGGCTTCCGCGCCCACCAGGCCCAGGGCTCACCCGAGACCGTCGCGAAGCAGCTGACAGACCTGGTGGACCTGACCGGAGCGGACGAACTCATGCTCGTAACGCCCGTCCATTCGCTGGCCGATCGGCTGCGGTCGTACGAACTCGTCAAGCAGCACGTCATGATGCCGACGGCCTGACCCAGGCCTGGCCCCACGACGGTGGTCGTTCGTCAAGGGCGCCGATCGGGACGCCGATCGTCAAGGACATCCACCGCCCACCCCGTCGCCTGGGGCAGGAAGACGTGCTCGGCCGCGTACGCCGACATGCGGGCGTTCCGTGCCCGGGCCTCGTGGCCGTCCGGGAGGTGGAAGTCGTCGCCCGCCCGTGCGGAGTTGGCCTGCATGCTGGTGGCGGTCGCCAGGCGGCGGCGTACGTACCGGTCGAGGGCGTCGGGTACGTCGGCCGGGGTCGCACCCGTGAGGGCGTCGCCGAGTACGGCCGCGTCCATGATCGCCTGTGCCGCGCCCTGGGCCTGGAACGGGACCATCGCATGGGCGCTGTCGCCCAGCAGGGTCACCCGGCCGACGTTCCACCGCGCGAGCGGCACCCGCGTATGGATGCCGTAGCGGAACACCTGGCCCGCGCGTTCGAGGATGTCGAGCACCCGGGAGTCCCAGCCCTCGAACTCGCGCAGTTGCTCGCCCGGTTCCGCCCGAGCGGTCCACGACTCCGCCACCACGTGCGCCTCCGCCGTGACGACGGCCACGACGTTGAGGAGCTCCCCACGACGCACCCAGTAGTGGACGAAGTGTCGGCCCGGACCGAGCCAGATGCCGAGGTCGGGCAGGTCCAGATCGGCCACCTGGTCGGCCGGGAGCAGCGCCCGGTAGGCGGCGGTCCCGGAGAAGACCGCCTTGTCCGCGCCGAAGAGCCACTGGCGGGCGGCGGACCGTATCCCGTCGGCGGCCACGACCAGGTCGGCGCGCAGGCGCTCGCCGCTCGCCGTCGTCACGGTGGCGGACTCGTCGTCCTGGTCGATGCCCACGACAACGGTGTTCAGACGCACCGACGAGGGCGGCACCGCGGCGGCCAGGGCCTGATGCAGATCGGCCCGGTGGAGCAGCAGGTAGGGCGCCCCGAACGCCTCCTCGGCTTCACGCCCCAGCGCGTAGCGGCAGATCTCGGCCCCGTCGGACCAGGTGCGGAAGCTCAGGTGGGAGGGGCGGGCGGCCTGTGCGGCGACCGCGTCGAGTAGGTCCAGCCGGCGCAGCAGACGCGTGGCGTTGGGCGCGAGCTGGATCCCGGCACCGATCTCGGTGAACCGAGCCGCCTGCTCGACCAGCGTGACCTCGTGACCGGCCCGGCGCAGGCTCGCCGTCGCCGCCAGTCCCCCGATACCCGCTCCCACGACGACCGCTCGCATGCCACGCCCCCATGCCGACCGCTCAACTGCGACGACCTCACATCGGTGAACCCGGTCGTCGGCCGTCGGCCCGCGCAGGCTATCGAACACAACTCCACTGCCGTACGGGGCATTTCGGCCCACGTTGAGGCTGTTGCGTGCCGCTCGAAGGGAGGTGGCGTGCCGCCAGGACGACGGCCGAAGAACGCTGTTGACGTCCGGCCGGGTGTCACGTGTGGTGGCGCTCCGTCATGATGCTGGCACTACAACGGCATGCCAGCAGGGGGCAGAGCGTGCAACACAAACGCCACGCGAGGCTGGGCGCGGCAGCGGCCGGGGCCTTGGCGCTGGTAACCGTCCTGCTGGGGCCGGTGACGAACTACGCGAGCGAGTCCGTTCCCGGCTGGGCGCGCAGCCCATGGGTGGCCTGGTGCGTCTTCGCGCTGCTCGCGCTCCTCGGCACGGCCCTGGGTCTGGCGAGCAGACGCCTCGATCTGGAGGCGCCGGTTTCCAGCCAACTGCTTCAGGTGGGCGCGACCGCCGCGACCGGGCTGAGCTCGCTTCGGGCTCCGCACGTCATTCCGGCTCTGGTGCGGGGCCGTGAGCCGGAACTGGCCGTCCTCACCCGCCTGTTACGGAATCCCGCGGACCGTTTCGCCGTGCTCTGCGGGGTGGGCGGCATCGGAAAGACCACCGTGGCCGCGACTCTGTGCGCCCAGGCGAAGAGCGCCGGATACACGGTGTTCTGGGTCCGGTGGCGCGATCACGTCGATCTGGCGAAGCACCTCACCCAGGTCGCCCTCGCATGCGGCCTGCCGCTGAGTGCTCTGGAAAGGGCTCACGCGGGTCACGAGAACCTGCCCGACACGGTGTGGCAGCAACTGGCCCGCACCCGCAAGTGGCTGATGGTCATCGACGACGCGGACGAGACGAGCAGGATAGGCCCGGAGCCGGAGAAGATACGGAACTACCGAGGCTGGATCCGCCCGGAGGGCGGGGGTCTCCTGCTCGTGACGAGTCGGGACACCAGCACGGACACGTGGGGACCGTGTGCCGAGGTCCTGCGGCTCGCACCGCTGACCGTCCACGCGGCCGCGCAGGTCCTCGCGGACGCGGCCCCCAGAGCGGGAACGCTACGAGAGGCCGAGGCGCTGGCCACTCGCCTGGGCGGTCTGCCACTGGCTCTGCACTCGACGAGCGCCTACCTCACCAGGCCCACGAGCCGCTACCAGACCTTCATGGCGTACCGCGGCGCCCTGCTGGACGACATGCACTCGCTTCTCGGGGCGGAAGACCCCAACGCCGCCGACCCCGAGGTGGCCCGGCAGGCCGTACGCCACACCTGGGAGCTCTCGCTTGACCAGCTGAGCAACGAAGGGCACTCGCTGGCACGCCCCTTGCTGCGGCTGCTCGCTCTCTTCGCGGAGGCGCCCGTACCCCTGTCTCTCGTCACACCGGGTCTGCTGGAGTCCGCTCTTCGAGCGACGGTCACCCAGGGAAGCCTGGACGCCGCGCTTGCCGGCCTGAACCGCTACGGACTCCTGGGTATCCCCGATGCCTCGGCGACGAGCGGCGACGCCCGCACGATCACGCTGGACCCCCTGGTCCGCCAGATCAACATCATCGCCCTGACCGAAGAGGCCGCCGACGTCACTCGCTGGCATTCCGCCGTCGCGCAACATCTCGCCGACGCCGTGACGGCCATCCGCGCGAGCGGACGGTCCGGCTGGGCGGTGGCGCGCGTACTCGCCCTCCACATCCCTCTCCTGCTGCATCAGGACAGTCAGCTCCCGCTCGGCGACGCCCGCCGTCCGGTGCACTCTCTCGCCAATCTGCTGAAGGAGGCCGGTCTGAATGCCGAGCGGCTCGCTCTGCGTCAGATCATGCTGAACGTCGACAACCGTGTTCAGGGGCCCGAACACCGCGACACCCTCGCCAGTCGCGACAACCTGGCCGGCGCGCTGTTCGACCTCAGGGACTACCGGCAGGCCGCAGAGCTTCACCGCCAGACCCTCGACATCCGCCGGCGCACCTTGGGACCCGAGCACCCCGACACGCTCACCAGTCACAGCAGTCTCGCAGCGGCCCTCGCCGCCCTGGACCGGCCCACAGGACCGGCGGCGTAGAGCAGCGAACGGCGGCGCAGGGCAGCGAGCCCGACTCGCCGCAGACCCGACTCGCCGCAGACCCGCCCCGCCCCGCCGCAGACTCTGCGCAGACGACTCGCCACAGACTCGGCACAAACGCGGCACAGACCCGGCCCAACACGCTCACTCGGCCCACCTCCGCGCGCCCCGCCAACTACGCTGCTCCTCGATTCAACTACCAGGCCGCGACGCGTTGTTGGAGCGGCGAGGCCGATCCCTGGGGTGCAGCTTTCATGAAGAACCTTCAGCCTTCGGATCCGTCGTCCATCGGCGGCTACCCGCTTCTGAACCGGCTCGGGGCGGGAGGCATGGGGCAGGTGTTCCTGTCCCGTACGCCGTCCGGGCGTCTGCTGGCGCTGAAGACGATCCGTGAGGATCTCAGCAGTGATCCGGGGTTCGAGGAGCGGTTCGCGCGCGAGATACGCAACAGCGACCGGGTGCGCTCGCCGTGGACCGTGACCGTCGTGGACTACAGCCCGCCGGGCCAGCGTCCGCAGTGGCTGGCCACCGAGTACGTACCGGCGCCGTCGCTCGACGAATGGGTGGCGCGCCACGGCCCGCTGCCCGAGGCCGCGGTCCTCTCGCTCGCCGCCGAACTGTGCGGCGCGCTGCAGTCGGTACACCAGGCCGACCTCACGCACCGGGACGTGAAGCCGGGCAACGTCCTGCTGGCCCGCGACCGTCCGCGGCTGATCGACTTCGGCATCGCGCGGGCCGCCGACGACCCCCGGCACACCCAGGTCGGCGGAGTTCTCGGTTCGCCCGGCTTTCTCGCGCCGGACCAGGCCGTCGGTGGTGTGCCGGCCGAGCCCGCCGACGTGTTCTCGCTGGCCGCGGTCCTGGTGTACGCCGCCACCGGTCACGGCCCGTTCGCGCGCCCGCAGGAGAACGTGGCCATGGCCGCCCTGGTCTACCGGGCCGTCCACGAGGCGCCCGACCTCCAGGGCGTTCCGCCGACCCTGGTCCCCGTACTCGCCTCATGTCTGGCCAAGGCTCCGGGCGACCGCCCCACCGCGGCCGAGCTGGGCAGGCGCCTGGAGCAGATCGGCGCCCGTACCGGCAACTGGCCGGACGTCCGCCCGCCGGCCCTCGCCACGGAACTGACGGCGCACGAGCAGCCGACGCACACCCTCGTCGACCCGCGGCCCGACCTCCCGCCCGACCTGCGAGCCGGCTCGCAGACCCACGCGCAGCCGCACCTCCCGCACCAGCAGCAGACCCAGTCCTTCACGGCTCCCGGCCCCGATCACCCGGCCGCCGGGCCGACCCTGGACAGCACCGTCCTGGCCGCCCCCGGCACGCCCGAAAGACGCCGGCGCCCCCTCTGGCAGGTCGTCGCCGTCACCGCGGCGGCCGTCGTCGCCGTGGCTGCCGTCTCGGTCGCCGCGTACGCCGGTATGTCCGGTTCCGGTTCGGGTTCGTCGGACGACTCCTCCGGTGGCGCGAAGACCCGGCCCTCGGCCTCTGCCGAGGTCACGAAGCCGGTGAAGCCGGCGAGCCCGGTACGCAGGAGCCTCGAGGCCGTGTACGACCTGGGCGTCGGAGAGTCCGTGCAGACCACCAAGACGAAGCTGGTCATGCAGCGGGACGGCAACCTCGTGATCACCGACAAGCAGGACCGCCCCCTCTGGGCCGCCGCGACATCCGGCACAGGCAACACCGCCCGCTTCCAGGACGACGGCAATCTGGTGGTCCACAACAGCGCCGGGAAACCCGTGTGGGCCTCGCAGACGTTCGGCCACCCGGGAGCGGTCCTGGTCCTCCAGGCCGACGGCAACGTCGTGATCAAGTCCGGCGAGGCCGTGCTGTGGGCGGCGAAGACCGTCCACTAGCCGATGGCCGACGGCCGACCGGTCCCGCAGGCCGAGCCGCCGCCGATGCCGCCTACCCCTGACCCCCACTCCCATAAGGCCGCGTAAGAATCTCCAGGTTGTGGCCGTTCGGGTCGTCGAAGTACGTGCCGCGGCCACCGTCGTTCGTGTTGATCTCTTCGACATGGCGGTGGAAGGGGTCCGCCCAGTAGGTCAGACCCGCGTCCCGGATGCGGGCGAAGATCGTGTCGAAGTCGTCCTCCGAGACCAGGAACGCGTAGTGCTGGGGCGGGATGGGCCCGGTCGCGTCCATGTAGTCGAGGGTCACGCCGTTGGGGATCCTGACCGGGATGAACGGGCCGTACTGCGGGCTCACCTCCAGGCCCAGGATGTCGGCGAGGAACCGGGCCGAGGTCTTCTTGTCATGGGCGGCGACGATCGTGTGGTTCAGCTCGACGGTCATCGTGCGTACGACCTTTCTTCGCGTCTCCCCTCCACGCTAGGCGCCCCCACGACGGACGCGCAGCCCCGGAAGTGGCCACTCCGGAAAGCGGGATAAGGTAAGCCTTGCCTTATAGATCGAAAAATCGGAGAGAGTCGTGCGCACATCGGGATTGAACGCCGTCCTGGCCGTGACCGTGGCCGGCGGACTGATGGCCGGATGCGCGTCGTCGGAGAGCGGCAAGAGCAGCGAGGGCGGCGGCAAGAGCGCCCGCAACCCCGTCGCCGGCGCCTCCGAGGGCCCCTCCGCCGCGCCCAGCGCCCTCGCCGACGGCATGGGTACGAAGGCGGCGGACGGCGAGTTCCCCCGTACCGTCAGCCACTTCAAGGGCAAGACCGAGATCGGGGCCGCGCCGAAGCGGATAGCCGTGCTCAGCACCGGGCAGCTGGACGACGTGCTCACCCTGGGAGTCGTACCGACCGCCACCACCCGCGCCGACAACGCCGGACTCGTGCCCGGCTACCTCGCCGACGCCTTCCCCCGGTACAAGAAGCAGCTCGCGAAGATGACCGACGCGGGCACGCGGGCCGCGCCCAACCTCGAAACGCTGGCCACCGCGAAGCCCGACCTCATCCTCGCCAACGACTCGCTCGGTGACCTCTACCCCAAGCTGTCGAAGATCGCCCCGACCGTGATCACCGCGGGCAACGGCATCAACTGGAAGCGGGACCTGCTGCTCGTCGGCGACGCCGTCGGCAAGGGCGAGCAGGCGCAGAAGCTCCTCGACGAGCACGCGGACGAGGCCGCCGCGGCGGGCACGAAGGTCGACGGGAAGAACACCGCGGTCTCCATGCTGCGGTTCACGCCCGACCGGACCCGGATGTTCGGCGTCTCCTCCTTCACCGGTTCGATCGCCGTCGACATGGGGCTCGGACGGCCCAAGTCCCAGCAGTTCAACGCCATTTCGGAGGACATCGGCGCCGAGAGCATCGATGTCGCGGACGGCGACTGGATCTTCTACTCCGTGCAGGGCGCGCAGGACAAGACCGACGCCGGGAGCGTCCTCGCCCGGCCCCTCTGGAAGTCGATGAAGGCCGTCGAGGCCGGGCACGCCGTCAAGGTCGACGACGACCCCTGGTACCTCAACGCGGGCCCCACGGCGGCCGACCTGGTCGTGAAGCAGCTCACCGAGTCACTCGGCAAGTAGGTCCGCGAGCACGTGACCACGCGCACCGCGACCGTACGCACATCCCGTGCCTCCGTACGCAGCTCCCGCGCCTCCGTACGCGCCTCCTGGCTGCTGGTCGCCCTCCTCCTCACCCTCGTCGCGGTGGCCCTCAGCCTCGCCGTCGGCACCCGGCAGGTGCCGCTGTCCGCCGTGCTCGACGCGCTGCTGCACGGCGGCGGCTCACGGGACGCGCTGGTCGTACGGTCGCTGCGGCTGCCCCGTACCGCCGTCGGGCTCACCGCGGGGGCCGCGCTCGGCGTCGCGGGGGCGGCACTGCAGGCCGTCACCCGCAATCCGCTGGCCGACCCCGGAATCCTCGGGCTGAGCCAGGGAGCCGCGGCGGGGGTCGTGTTCGCGATCACGGGCGGACTCGCCAACGGCTTCGGCGGCTACGTCTGGTTCGCCTTCGTGGGCGCGGTCGTCGCCGCCTGCCTGGTGTACGCCGTCGCCTCGCGCGGCCGGGGCGGCGCCTCGCCGGTCAAGCTCGCGCTCGCCGGAACCGCGCTGTCCGCGATGGTCGGCGGGGCCACCACCGTGGTCCTGACGTCGAGTTCGGCGACGCTCGACCAGTTCAGGTTCTGGCAGGTGGGCGCGCTCGGCGGACGCGACGCGGGAACGGTCGGGCAGATGCTGCCCTTCCTCGTCGCGGGCGCGCTGCTGGTGCTCGGCTGCGCCCGCGGCCTGGACGCACTCGCCCTCGGCGACGACACCGCGCGTGCGCTGGGCCACAAGGTCCAGCGCGTACGGGTCTGCGCGGCGCTCGGCGCGACCGTCCTGACCGCCGCCGCGGTGGCCGCCGCCGGGCCGATCGCCTTCATCGGTCTCGCCGTACCGCACCTGGCCCGCCGCCTCGTCTCGGGCGGCCACCGCTGGACCCTGCCGCTCTCCGCCCTGCTCGGGGCGGCCCTGCTGCTCGCGGCGGACGTCGCGGGACGGGTGGTCCGCGCCCCCGCGGAGGTACCGGCCGGGGTGATGACGGCTCTCGTGGGCGTGCCGGTCCTGGTCGTTCTCGTACGCAGGAAGGGAGCGGCTTCGTGACGACGGCATCCCGGCGCCCGCCCGAACAGGCAACACCCCCAAGGCCGTCCCCGGACCCCGCTCACCCCCACTCGGCGGGCCTCTCCGTACTCCGCCGCCGCTCCTTCTCGCTGCTCCTGCACCGCCGTTCGGCAGCCGTGGTCGTCGTACTGCTGCTTCTCCTGGCCGGCGTGATGGTGCTCTCGGCGTGCGTCGGGCAGACGTACGTGTCGCCGGGCGAGGTCTGGCGGGTCCTGCGCGGCCACGGCGGCCCGTACGACCTGATCGTCGGGGAGCTGCGGGTCCCGCGGATCGTGCTCGGCGCGCTGGTCGGCGCCGCGTACGGGCTCTCCGGGGCACTCGTGCAGACCGTGACGCGCAACCCGCTGGCCAGCCCGGACGTCATCGGCGTCGGCCACGGGGCCGCCGCCGCCACGGTCCTGGCGCTCGCCACCGGCGCGGTCGCCTCCCCCGGCGCGCTCCCGGCGGTCTCCGTGGCGGGCGGTCTGGGGGCCGCGGCGCTCGTGTACGTACTGGCCTGGCGGCACGGCATGCAGCCCAGCCGGTTCGTACTGACCGGGGTCGGCATCGGGGTGGCCCTCTCCGCGGTCGTCCAGCTGTATCTCACGGAGAGCGAGCTGGGCGCGGCCGAGCAGGTCAAGCTGTGGCTGACCGGCAGCCTCAACGGCCGCGGCTGGGATCAGGCGGTACCCCTGGCCTGGATCCTCCTCCTCGCCCTCCCCGCCCTGGTGTGGGCGAACCGGGCCCTGCGCCCGCTCGGCCTCGACCCCGACACGGCCGCCGCCCTGGGCGTCCGCGTCCACCGGACCCAGCTCGCCCTGACGGTCCTGGGCGTGATCCTCGCGGCAACGGCCACCGGAGCGGCGGGCCCGATCGGCTTCGTCGCCCTGACGGCCCCCCAACTGGCCCGCCGCCTGACCCGCACACCCCAACTACCACTGGCGGCCTCGGCGTTGACGGGTTCGGTGATCCTGGTAGCGGCGGACCTGGCGGCCCGCACGCTGATGCCCCCACTGGAAATCCCAGTGGGGGCACTGACGGCGCTGGTGGGCGGCCCGTACTTGCTATGGCTGCTGGCAGGCGGCCCTAAGGGACAGGGGCGCAGCCCCGTCCTTTAGGGGCGCGGGGAACTGCGCGCCCGGCTACGGCGAACCCGCACCCAATACGGCAGGGCACCCCAGCGGAGCGAACCCGCAGAGCTAGATCGTCGCAACGTCGATCACGAACCGGTACCGCACATCACTGTTCAGCACCCGCTCGTACGCCTCGTTGATCTCGCCCGCGCTGATCAGCTCGATCTCCGCCCCGAACCCGTGCTCGGCACAGAAGTCCAGCATCTCCTGGGTCTCCTGAATGCCACCGATCCCGGAGCCCGCAAGGGTCTTGCGGCCACCGATCACCGAGAAGAGGTTCAGGGAGACCGGCTCCTCGGGCGCGCCCACGTTCACGAAGGCGCCGTCCGTCTTGAGGAGGGACAGGAAGGTGTCGAGGTCCAGCGGGGCGGACACGGTGGACAGGATCAGGTCGAAGGAACCGCGCAGTTCCTTGAAGGTATTCGGGTCGCTGGTCGCGTAGTAGTGGTCGGCGCCCAGCTTCAGCCCGTCGTCCTTCTTGCGCAGGGACTGCGAGAGAACGGTCACCTCGGCACCGAGTGCGTGCGCGATCTTGACGCCCATGTGACCGAGACCGCCCATGCCGACGACGGCGACCTTCTTGCCGGGACCGGCGTTCCAGTGCTTGAGCGGGGAGTACGTGGTGATGCCGGCGCACAGCAGCGGCGCGGCCTCGTCGAGGGCCAGGCCCTCGGGGATACGGACGGTGAAGGCCTCGTCGACGACGATGTGCGTCGAGTAGCCGCCGTAGGTGGGCTCGCCGTCCTTGCCGATGGCGTTGTACGTGCCGACGTTGCCCCGGGTGCAGTACTGCTCCAGGCCCGCCTCGCAGTTCTCGCACTCGCGGCAGGAGTCGACCATGCAGCCCACGCCCACGCGGTCGCCGGCGGCGAACTTGGTGACGCCCGGGCCGACCTCGGTGACGATGCCGGCGATCTCGTGGCCGGGGACCATCGGGAAGATGGCCTCTCCCCAGCCCTCGCGGGCCTGGTGGATGTCGGAGTGACAGATGCCGGCGAACTTGATCTCGATCAGAACGTCGTGCTCGCCGACCGGGCGACGCTCGATGGTCGTGCGCTCCAGCGGAGCCTTGGCGGCGGGAGCGGCGTATGCGGCGACAGTGGTCATGCCGGGGGTTCTCCTAGGGAGGGGTTCTGCGCCCGGCCTGCCTTCCGGCCGGGCACGGCGTCCAGCCTGCTCCTCTTCCGAGCAGTCACCCAGACCACGGCTTTGCGTACGTTCGCTGGTCCTACTACTGGTGGGGGCAGGTTCGTATGCGTACGACCGTGAATACTGGACGTATGGATGAACAGCCCTCTCAGGAGCCCGCCGGGCGGCCGCTGGACCGGCGTGCCGAGCTCAGCGAGTTCCTGCGCACGCGCCGGGCCCGGCTGAAGCCCGAGGACGTGGGGCTGCCGGACTTCGGGCGGCACCGCCGGGTGCCCGGGCTGCGCCGCGAGGAGCTGGCGCAGCTGGCCGGGGTGTCAGTGGCGTACTACACACGGCTTGAGCAGGGAAATGGGCGGAACGTGTCCGCGGAGGTGCTCGACTCGATCGCGCGCGCTCTGCGGCTGACGGGGGCCGAGCACGCGCATCTCACGCATCTCGCGAAGCCGAAGCAGCACAAGAAGAAGCCGTCGGTCCGGCCGCAGCAGGTGCGGGTCGCTCTGCGGGAGCTGATCGACACGTTCGACGGGGTGCCCGCGTATGTCGTGGGGCGGCGGTCGGAGATTCTCGTCTGGAACCGGATGGCCGCGGCCGTCTTCGGGGACTGGGCGGAGGTGCCTCCGCAGGAGCGGAACTGGGCGCGGATGGTGTTTCTCAAGCCCGAGTATCGCGAGCTGTTCGTGGAGTGGGAGCAGAAGGCTTCCGACATGGTGAGTTTTCTGCGGATGGACGCGGGGTGCCACCCCGACGATCCGCGTCTCTCCGCCCTGGTCGGCGAACTCTCCGTCAAGAGCGAGGAGTTCCGGCGGCTCTGGGCGACGCACGACGTCAAGGAGAAGAGCCACGGCGTCAAGCGCCTTCACCACCCGCTGGTCGGCGAACTCACCCTCTCCTTCGAGTCCTTCCGTCTGGTCGACGACGACGAACAATCCATGATCACCTACCACGCCGAACCGGGTTCCCCGTCGTTCGACGCACTCCGCCTCCTGGCGAGCTGGGGCACGGACGCGACGCGGGCGGGCACGTCGACGCCCCAGTCGTAGGTTTCTCGCCCCCGCCGC
>NZ_LIQZ01000016.1 GCF_001418655.1 Streptomyces phaeochromogenes
TCGGATCTACCTCGGTGCGGCGCCGGGCGTCGGCAAGACGTACGCGATGCTCTCCGAGGCGCACCGCCGTGTCGAGCGGGGCACCGACTGTGTGGTCGCCTTCGTGGAGCACCACAACCGGCCGCGTACGGAAGTGATGCTGCACGGTCTGGAGCAGATACCCCGGAAAGAACTGGAGTACCGGGACACCGTCTTCACCGAGATGGACGTGGACGCGGTACTCGCCCGGCACCCCGAAGTGGCCCTCGTCGACGAACTGCCCCACACCAACATCCCCGGCTCGCGCAACACCAAGCGCTGGCAGGACGTCGAGGAACTCCTCGCGGCCGGCATCGACGTGATCACGACGGTCAACATCCAGCACCTGGAGTCGCTGGGTGACGTCGTCGAGTCCATCACCGGTGTACGACAGCAGGAGACCGTGCCGGACGAGGTGGTGCGGCGGGCCGACCAGATCGAGCTCGTCGACATGTCTCCGCAGGCGCTGCGCCGCCGGATGGCGCACGGCAACATCTACAAGCCGGACAAGGTCGACGCGGCACTGTCCAACTACTTCCGCCCCGGCAACCTGACCGCCCTGCGCGAGCTGGCGCTGCTGTGGGTGGCGGACCGGGTCGACGAGTACCTGACCGAGTACCGCAACGAGCACCGGGTCTCGAAGATCTGGGGCTCCCGCGAGCGGATCGTCGTCGGCCTGACCGGCGGCCCCGAGGGCCGTACGCTCATCCGCCGAGCCGCCCGGCTGGCCGAGAAGGGCGCGGGCGGCGAAGTACTCGCCGTCTACATCGCCCGCAGCGACGGCCTGACCTCCGCCTCCCCGAAGGAACTCGCCGTCCAGCGCACCCTCGTGGAGGACCTGGGCGGCACCTTCCACCACGTCATCGGGGAAGACATACCGACGGCACTCCTGGACTTCGCGCGCGGGGTGAACGCCACCCAGATCGTCCTCGGGGTGTCCCGCCGCAAGGGCTGGCAGTACGTGTTCGGCCCGGGCGTCGGAGCCACGGTGGCCCGGGAGTCGGGGCCCGACCTCGACGTCCACCTGATCACCCACGACGAGGCGGGCAAGGGGCGAGGTCTGCCCGTCGCCCGGAGCGCGCGGCTCGGCCGGTCCCGGGTCATCTGGGGCTGGCTGGTGGGAGTGGCCGGCCCCGCCCTCCTGACGCTGCTGCTCACCGGCGTCACGCCTTCGGTCGGCCTGGCCAACGACATGCTGCTGTTTCTGACGCTGACGGTGGCCGCGGCCCTGCTCGGCGGCCTCTACCCGGCGCTGGCCTCGGCCGTGGTGGGCTCGCTGCTGCTGAACTGGTTCTTCACCCCGCCCGTCCACACCCTGACGATCGCCGACCCCAAGAACATCGTCGCCATCGCCATCTTCGTGGGGGTCGCCGTGTCGGTCGCCTCCGTGGTGGACCTCGCGGCCCGGCGTACGCATCAGGCGGCCCGGCTGCGGGCCGAGTCGGAGATCCTCTCGGTCCTGGCGGGCAGTGTGCTGCGCGGGGAGACCAGCCTGGAGGCGCTGTTGGAGCGGGTCAGGGAGACCTTCGGCATGGAGTCGGTCGCCCTGCTGGAACGGGACAGCGACGTCGATCCGTGGACCTGCGCGGGCAGCGTGGGCCCGCGGCCCTGTCAGAGCCCCGAGAACGCGGACGTCGACATGCCGGTCGGCGACCACATGGCCCTCGCGCTCTCGGGGCGGGTGCTGCCGGCGGAGGACCGACGGGTGCTCGCCGCGTTCGCCGCGCAGGCCGCGGTGGTCCTGGACCGCCAGCGGCTCCAGTCGCAGGCGGACCAGTCACGCGCGCTGGCCGAGGGCAACCGCATCCGCACGGCCCTCCTTGCCGCCGTCAGCCATGATCTGCGCACCCCGCTCGCCGGGATCAAGGCCGCGGTCTCCTCGCTCCGTTCGGAGGACGTGGCCTGGTCCGAGGAGGATCAGGCGGAGCTGCTCGAAGGCATCGAGGAGGGCGCGGACCGCCTCGACAACCTCGTGGGCAACCTGCTCGACATGTCCCGGCTCCAGACCGGCACGGTCACGCCGCTGATCCGCGAGATCGACCTCGACGAGGTGGTCCCGATGGCGCTCGGCGGAGTCCCCGAGGACCGCGTTGAACTGGACATCCCCGAGACGCTGCCGATGGTCGCCGTCGACCCCGGCCTGCTGGAGCGGTCGGTCGCCAACCTGGTCGAGAACGCGGTGAAGTACAGCCCCGCCGGGGAACGGGTCCTGGTATCGGCGAGTGCGATGGCCGATCGCGTGGAGGTCCGGGTGGTGGACCGCGGCCCGGGCGTCCCGGACCCGGCCAAGGACCGCATCTTCGAGCCCTTCCAGCGGTACGGCGACGCCCCGCGCGGCGCCGGAGTGGGCCTCGGCCTCGCGGTCGCCCGCGGCTTCGCCGAGTCGATGCGCGGCACCCTCACCGCCGAGGACACCCCCGGCGGCGGCCTCACCATGGTCCTCACCCTCCCCGCCGCGCCCGGCGCCCATCCGATCCGCCCCGACCTCCCGGCGACCACGACCTCCTAGTGCTCCGGCCGGGGGTCACCTCCCTCGGCCGGGGCCAACCCCCTTCACTCAGCGCCCCCGAACACCTGTGACGAGCGCCACACGCCGAAGTTCGAACTTCGGCGTTCGCCGTGCATCTAGTCGGCGTCCGGCCATCGACCGGCCGCGGAACACCACTCCTCCGCGGCCGTCCGCCTCTGTTCACCAAGGAACGTTCAATGGGTTATCTGCGTGGATTCATCCCCTGGATCGTCTCCGGCGTCGTGTCGTCCTTCGACTGGCGCTGGGGTGCGACAGGAGGACTCGTCACGGGGCTGCTGCTCCTGCTGCAGGACCGCCGCCGCGGTGTCGAACTCGACGCCCTGGTCCTGGAGATCAGCGCCATCGTGTACTTCGTGGTCGTCGGCGCCGTCGCCGTCACCGACCCGGACTCGGTCCTGGCGGACCACACCGACGTCCTCTCCTTCGGCTGGCTGGCGGCCACCGCCTGGGGCACCCTCGCGATCCGGCGCCCCTTCACACTGGGCATCGCCCGGCGCCAGACACCCCGCGAGTACTGGGACATGCCGGAGTTCATCCGGGTCAACAACCACATCACCACCGCCTGGGGCGCCGGATTCACCTTCATCGCCGTCGGCCTGGCCGTCTGCGGCGCCGTCGACGCGCCGGCCTGGGCCGGCATCTCCGCCCATGTCGCGGGCCTCGTCGGACCTGCCGTCTTCACGAAGGTCTATCCCGCCCGGGCCCAGGCACGACTGCTGGCCCAGGCGCCGGCCACGGCCGCTCCCTGACGGGCGGGCCCCTCCGCAAGACCCCGGCAGCCTCGCACGGCCGAAGAACTCACCGCACCAAGGGCACGAGGAGAGCGCGATGACCGACCAGACAGCTCCTCCCCTGTATCTCCAGGGCCGCTTCGCCCCGGCCCCCGAGGAACACAGCGCGGCCGGTCTCACCGTGCGGGGCTCCCTGCCGGCCGACCTGGACGGCCGCTATCTGCGCAACGGCCCCAACCCGCTGCCCGGCCAGGACACGGGCCACTGGTTCACCGGTCACGGCATGCTCCACGGCATCCGGCTGCGGGGCGGACGCGCCGAGTGGTACCGCAACCGGTGGATACGTACACGGAAGCTGGAGGGACATCCGTTCATCCGTGCGAACGCCACCGTCGACCTCACCGTGACGCCCGCCAACACCCACGTGATCCGGCACGCCGGCACCGTGCTGGCACTGTGCGAGGCGGGCCTTCCCTACTGGGTGTCTCCCTCCCTGGAGACCGTCGGACCGTACGACTTCGGCGGGCGGCTGACCACCGCGATGACCGCCCACCCCAAGGAGGACCCGGTCACCGGCGAACTGCACCTGTTCGGGACCGGGTGCGTCCCGCCCTACCTCACCTACCACCGGATCACCGCGGAGGGGCAGCTGCTCGACAGCCGGCGGATCGACGTGCCGGGCCCGACGATGATGCACGACTTCGCCGTCACCGAGCGCCACGTCCTGTGGATGGACCTGCCCGTCGTCTTCGACCCCGCCTTCGCCGGGCGCGGCGGCATGCCCTACCAGTGGGACGAGGGGTACGGCGCGCGGCTCGGAGTCATGTCCCGCACCCCCGGCAGCACCGACGTGCGGTGGTACGAGGTCGACCCCTGCTACGTCTTCCACGTCGGCAACGCCTACGAGGACCCGCGGGGGCGCATCGTGCTGGACGCGGTGCGCTACGACCACGCGGGCTTCCGGAAGGCCTGGACGGACCTCGGCGGCCCCGCGGGCCCCAATGGCCTGGCCGGTGCGATGGAACCGGGCCGTTCCCAGTCCCTCGCCGTCCTGCACCGATGGACACTGGATCCGGCCACCGGCCGTGTCACCGAGTCCCAACTGGACGACCGGGCGGCCGAGTTCCCCACGCACAACGGGACCCTCACCGGACGCCCGAACCGCTACCTGTACACCGTCTCCGGAGACGGTGTAGCCAAGCACGACCTGACGCGCCGCACCAGTCACGCCCACGAGACGCCCGGCAGCCGCTACGCCGGGGAAGCCGTCTTCGTACCGGCGGCGGACGGCGCGGGCGAGGACGAGGGCTGGCTCCTGTCGCTCGTCTCGGACGACGACGGCCGGGCGGGGGAGCTGGTCGTCCTCGACGCCACGGACCTCTCCGTCCAGGCCGTGGTGGAACTGCCGTACCCCGTCCCGGCCGGCTTCCACGGAAGCTGGCTGCCGGAGTCCGTTCACCGGCCCCGGGGGCTGTAGTGCGCAGGCAGGGGCTTCCCGAATTTTTGCCCAGGTTCCACCCCGCATACATCGCCGAGTGGGAAAGATGGGACCCATCTCCCAAGCTCCACACGGTTCGTGAATCGTCCGCACGGAGGCGTTCAGCTCATGTTGCCCCTCAACCCGCCCACGGATGAGGCACTCACCCGCAGGGCCCAGGCCGGCGAGGCCGGAGCCCTCGGCCTGCTGCTGGCCCGCCACCAGGCGCCGATGCGCGCGGTGGCGCTGAGCCTGCTCGGCTACGGCCCCGACGCCGAGGACGCGGTGCAGGACGCCGCGCTGACCGCGCTGCGGCGCATCGGCGACGTACGGGATCCGGCGGCCGTGGGAGCGTGGCTGCGCGCGATCGTGCGCAACGCCTCCCGTACGCGCCTGCGCGACACCCGCGAGACACCCGGCCTGGACGGGCTGGACCATCTGCGGCTTCGCGACGACGAGACCTCGCACCCGGAGCAGCTCATCGAACAGCACGCGATGCGGGACTGGATCTGGGACGCGGTGGACGAACTGCCGCCGAAGCTCCGGCTGGTGCTGATGCTGCGGCACTTCAGCGGCATCACCTCCTACCAGGAGATCGCCGATGTCTGCGAGGTACCGGTCGGCACCGTGCGCAGCCGGCTCAACCAGGCCAGGGGGAAGATGGCCCAGGTGCTGCTGTCGACCGCCAACCAGACGCACGACGACGCCGCCGCGCTCACCGAGGACAGCCGACACGAGGCCGTGGAGACCCTCCAGGCATCAGAGCGCGGCCAACTGCCCCAGGAGATCTCCGAGTTGTGGCCGGAGGAGAGCGAACTGGTCGGCCCTCTCAGCCGGCCGGGCGCACGCACCCATCCCGTCCCCGTCATGCGGCAGACCCTGGAGTTCGGGGTGCGCCAGAGTCTGCGCCATGTGGTGGCCAGCCGTGACATCACCATCTGGGAAATGGACGTCACGCACGACGTCACCGACCACGCCGCCGACCACATCTGCCCGCCGACCCTCGCCTGGCTCATGTTCCGCGAGAACCGAAGGGTTCAGAAACTGCGGCTGATCTTCCCCATGCCGGTTTCGACGGGCCCGGCCGGGTTCCCGGAACCGGCATGAGGCGTCGGTTCTGAGACGACGGATGCGACTCGTCGGCTATGGGACGGCGGTTCCGGAACGTCGGCTATGAGGCGGCGGTGCCCAGGCCTGCACGGAAGCCCGCCGGTGCCGCGGCCGGAACGCCGCGAGGGCTGACGCCGGACAGATCGTGGGCGGTCATGCTGTTGCGGTCGGCGACCGAGCGGCCCAGGGCGTGGTGCGGCCACAGACCGCCGGCCACCCGGCGGCTGCGCTCGCCCCACTCACGGGCCTGGGCGCTGCTGGTCTTGTAGTGGTTGAGGGCGTAGCCGCCGGAGTGGATCCGGAGCAGGCTGAAGCCGCCGGGATAGTCCTTGGCGGCGCTGACCTCCTGCAGAGTCACGTGCGGCGCCTGCGGCAGGACGGTTCGCTTGTTGCGGTGGGTGTGGCCCGCGTGGTGGAGGAAGACTCCGGGCGCGGACGCGTAGGCGTCGAGAATCGAGCGGGCCTGGCGGCGGCCGAGGCGCTGCCCGCCGCTCACCGGGAAGAGGGAGTCCCGCACGGTCAGCGGATGGTGCCCGAACACGACGGTGGGCTGGTCGCCGCGCTCCTTCAACCGGGCCCGGAACCAGGACAGTTGCTCGTCACCGAGCCCGCCGGCGTCGGCGCCGTTGCCGTCCTTCTCGTAGGTGTCGAGCCCGATGATCCGCAACCCGCCGAGATCGCGGGCGAAGTACGCGGGCCCCGGGCCACCGAGGAACTCTTCGCGGAAGGCGTCTCCGGCGTCGCGGTGCCGGGGCCGGTCGTGGTTTCCGCGTACGGCGAAGTAGTCCTGTCCGTGGCTGCCGAAGCCGTCCAGGATCCGCTTGGCCTCCGCCAGGTCACGCGGCGCCCCGCCTGCCGAGATGTCCCCCGCGGCCAGCAGCAGATCCGCCCCGCGCCGCCGTGCCTCCTCGACCAGGGCCCGGCTCATGATCTCCGGATACGGGGCGAGCCCCGGCTCCTGCGCCACACCGCGCAGCAGGGGCAGCCCGGCCATCAGACCGGCGGTGGTCTCCCCGATGTGGAAGTCGTTGCAGAGCGCTATCGACAGCAGATGCCGCCCCGGCGGGGGCTGCGGGGTGGTGAAGGAGTACGGACCCCGGCTCGAACCCAGTCCGTAGCGGTTGGTGCCGACGGCGTTGCCGCGGATGAGGTGCAGCGGCGTGGGCGTGGCGGCCGTGCCCCGCGAGCGGGCCTGGTAGTAGTACGTCTGCCCCGGCTCCAGGTCCGTGAGCTCGACATGGTGGTGCGCCGTGGGCCGGTCCTCCGCCGCGGTGCGGTCCAGCCGGGAGGGATGGGTGCCGTAGACGACCTCACCCTCCGTGACGGCGGGGAGCATGTGGCCCAGCCCGTCGTTGGTGCCGGGCACCCCGGTGTACCAGGTGATGATGGCGCGGTCCTCGGTCAGGGTGACCAGTTCCAGGTGGACGGCAGCCAGGCTGTCGGGGTGATGGGCGTGGCCCCTGCGTGTGGGCCCGTGGAGGGCTCCGGCGGCGGCCCGCAGCAGCGTGGGGGCGAGGAGGGCGCCGGAACGTAGGACTTCACAGGGAGAGGGCAGGGCCGACATGGCCGCGAGGGGAGCGGAGAAGCAGCAGCGCATGACTGAGTATGTGCCCGCACGCGGTGAACGCCAGGGGGGATACCGAATGCGGCGCCCGGTATGGAATGCGACATCACCGCACGATCATGGGCATACTTGATCTTTCTTCGAGGTTTCGCACTCGCGTCGGCAGGCCCAACAGGGTTGTGCGGCAAGGGATTTGGCGGGAGCCTGATGGCGCGTCAGCCGGGCTGGGTCCAAGCGGCGCCCCGGTCGGCGGGCTGCGTATTTCGCCCGGACGTGTTCTTCGCCACCTTCGGCGCGACGAGGCGTTTCCGTGACCGGATCTCCTGCAGATGTCACGTTCCGCTTTCGCTTCGTGTCTCAGGGTGAATGGGCTTGCGGGGGTCGCTGATCGTTCGTACCCCTGCACGGCGGGGCACACCAACCGCGTACCGTGGGAGCCATCAAGACCGGAGGTCACGCACATGTCCGCGCTACCGCACGAGCCGAGCCCGCAGGCCGATTCGGATCCGTACCAGTTCGAAGATCCCTACCAGCTTGAATTCGCCGAGGGCCCCCAGACGCTCGCCGAGTTGCGCGCCGCTCTCGAGGTGATGAACCCCGAGGTGCTGACCGCCTTCAACGCCCGGCTCGATTCCGCGAGGTTCGGTGCGGAGCAGGCCGAGGTCATCGCCAAGGCCCGCCGCGCCGTGGCGTTCTCGAAGCGTGCCGAGGTGGAGGCCGCCGCTGCGGCAGCCGCGGAGGAGGCCGCCGCGGAGCCGCAGGCCGAGGATCTCTGGGCCCACCTGGACGTGCGCGACAGCGCTTCCTGACCTACGCCCGGTGTACTGCGTCACCACCGGCATAAACTGTGAGGGATACGCCGAGTCTTGAGGAGGAGCCGGGATGCCGCCGCACAGCCCTTCCGCGGCCGGTGTCCCGGACGAGGGCGACGACCGGAGCGTGCCGCCCGTCCGGCAGGCACTGTCGGACAGCGTCTACGAGCGCATCAAGGCGATGGTCATGGACCACGAGATCGCCCCCGGCGCACGCGTGGGCATCGAGTCGCTGGCCAGAGCGCTCAAGGTCTCACCGACCCCCGTCCGGGAGGCGCTGGCCCGGCTGGAGTCCGACGGCCTGGTGGTGAAGCGCGCGCTCTCCGGATACCGGGCCACGGAGTTGCTGACCCGTCAGGGCCTTGAGGAACTCTTCGAGATGCGCCTGCTGCTGGAACCCAGGGCTGCCGCTCTGGCCGCCGCGAACGCCACCGAGGTGCAACTCGACGGCCTGGAACGGATCGTCGAGGAGATGCAGGTCCAACCGAGCCCGAACGGACGGTACGCGTCCTACCGCGACTTCGCCGCACTCGACCAGCGCTTCCACGAGGCGATCGGACAGGCCGCGCACCGGCCGCTGCTCGCCGACGCGGTGGAGCGGCTCCACGCGCACCTGCACATCTTCCGGCTCAGCAACGTCGTCGGCGCGGGGGGCCCGACCGTCGCGGAGCACGAGCGGATCGTACGCGCGGTTCTGCGCCGCAATCCCGAGCGGGCTGCCGAGGCGATGACGGAGCATCTCACGCGCAGCATGGAACGTCAGCGCGACGAGGGCGACGAGCCCGCTCCCGCGTCCTCGATCCGGTAGATCCGGTAGATCCGGTAGATCCGGTAGATGCGGCAGACGTGCCGCGTCGCGCCGCCTGACTCCGTCACTCCATGAGGAACACCTGTTCTGCCGTCGCCCACCACTCCCCGGGGGCCGCTTCCGCCACCGGTATCTGGCAGGGGCCGGTGAGTCTCCACCACTGCTGCGTGGCTTCGTCCTCGGCCATCAGGGCCAGGTCCGCCTCGAAGTCGTCGCCGTGATATTCGAAGTAGCCGAACAGCCGGTCGCCCAGCAGATGGATCGAGTAGTTGGAGATATGACTGCGCCGGATCCGGTCGAGCACCGCCGGGGGCACGTTGCGGTGCAACTCCCGGTATTCGTCGAGCCTTTCGGGCTGTACGGCGATGACCTGTGCCACGCGTTTCATCCGCTCACCGCCTTCGCGTCGGCCGAATCGGCGCTGGAGTCCGCGCGGTCGTGGATCAGGCGGATGACCCGGCCGCTCATGCGGTCGTAGTCCCGGTCGTTGTCGACCTCGCCGCGGACGTGGTGGTCCGTCATGACGACGATCCGGTCCGCGAGGGTGACCATCTCGGCGAGGTCGCTGCTGATCAGCAGGATGGGCAGGCCGTCGCGGGCCAGGTCCCAGATCAGTTCGTGGAAGGCGTGCTTGGTGCGGACGTCGACGCCCACCGTCGGTTCGTCGATGACGAGCAGCCGGGTGTCGGCGGCGAGCCACTTGGCGAGGCTGACCTTCTGCTGGTTGCCGCCGGACAGCTCACCGGCGTTCTGCCCGAGCCCCGCGACGCGGATGCCGAGCCGCTCCACGTGGTCCTGTGCCACGTCACGCTCCTCGCGTGCCGAGACGAACCCGAGGGCCCTGGCGAGCCTCTTCCACACCGTCACCGTGATGTTGCGGACGATGGGCTGTTCCAGGAAGACGCCCTCCTCCTTGCGGTTCTCGGTGACGTAGCCGATGCCGAACTTGTGCAGGGCCTGGCGCGGCGAGCTGATCCGGGCCGGCCTGCCGTGCACCCTGACCTCGCCGCCGGTGATGCGGTCCAGGCCGAGCACCGCCTTGACCAGTTCGCTCCGCCCGGCGCCGACCAGTCCGTACAGGCCGACGATCTCGCCGGGCCGGACCTCCAGGCTGATGTCTCGGTGTCCGCCGGCCGTGGAGACCTTGTCCAGTACGAGAGTCGGGGTGGCGGTGCGGTCGACCGTGCGGGGGCGCATCTCGGTCGCCGCGTGGGCGCGGCCCACCATGAGGCCGACGATGTCGTCGTGGGTGTGGTCGGCCAGCGGCGCGGCCTCCAGCACCGACTTCCCGTCGCGCAGCACGGTGACGGTGTCGCAGACCGCGAAGACCTCCTCCAGCTTGTGGCTGACGAAGACGACACAGGCGCCACGGGCGGCCAGCCGCCGGATCACCTCGAACAGCCGCTCCGTCTCCTGCGGGGAGAGGGAAGCGGTGGGTTCGTCCAGCAGGAGGACCCGGCTCTCGGTGTAGAGGGCCTTGGCCGTCTCCACCAACTGCTGCTGTGCGACGGACAGTTCACGTACGGGCTGGTGCGGGTCGAGGTCGACGCCGAGCTCCGCGAGACACGCCAGGGCAGGTGCGGTCATGGCCTCGCGGTCGACCAGCCCGCGGTGCGAGGGCGGCTTCTGCAGGGTGATGTTCTCCGCCACCGAGAAGCCCGGGATCAGGTTGCGTTCCTGGTGGACGACACCGATGCCGGTACGGGTCGCCTCCAACGGCGAGCGTAGATGGACCGGTTCGCCGCACCACGTGAGCCCGCCGCCGTCGGGGGAGTGCACCCCGGTGAGGACCTTGATCAGGGTGGACTTGCCCGCGCCGTTCTCACCGAGGAGCGCGTGCACGGTGCCGGAGGTCAGCCGCAGCCCGACGCCGTCCAGCGCCCGCACACCCGGGAAGACCTTGACCAGGTCGTGGCATTCGAGAAGGACCGTACTCACCGGGCGCCTCCCGGCTGCGGCAGGACGGCGGGCGGCTGCTTGCCGCCCTCCGCCGGTGGGGCCGCCGTGCCACCCGTCTTCCCCAGCCGGGTCTGGTGCAGGCGGCCACCGGCGACCGTACCCAGCACGACCAGGCCGATGAGGAGGTTCACCCAGCTCGGGTCCAGCGAGAACTGCGCTCGCGCGGCATCGATCAGCCGCGTCACGAAGGCCGCGAGGACCGTTCCGAACACGGCTATCGAACCGCCGGTCAGCGCCACGCCCCCGATGATCGGTGCGGCGAAGCTCGGCAGCAGCCAGTCGCCGCCGACACTCCGGTTGACGCCGGGCAGCGAGGCGGTGGCCGTCACGGCGGCCACGCCGATCAGCAGCCCGGACAGGGTGTGCGCGGCCACGATCTGCCGGTCGGTGGAGATGCCGGACAGCCTTGCTGCCAGGGGGTTGCCGCCTGCGGCGAGGAGCCGCCGGCCCGCGACCGTGCGGTACATGAAGGCGGCCAGCAGGGCCGCCGCGGCGAGCGCGGTGACGAAGACGAGGGGGATGTTCAGCGGCGCCGCCGTGCCGAGGTCGCGCAGCGTGGGGGAGTAGCCGTCGACGGTACGGGTGCCGGTGAGCCGGTACTGCGCACCCAGCAGGATCGTCATGGTGGCGAGGGTGACGATGAACCCGTTGATCTGGGTGGCCACGATGACGAGGCCGGTCACCAGGCCGATGGCTGTCGCGGTCAGCAGGCCCACGATCACGGCGAGTCCTGCGGGCACACCGTGGTCGGCCATGAGGACGCCCATGAGACACGCGGTGAAGCCGCCCAAGGCGCCTACGGCGAGGTTGAGTTGACCCACGCACAGCGCCACCATCTGGGCCAGCCCGATCAGGATGGGAGTGGCCAGGTACTGGAGGAAGACCCGTACCGAGGGGCCCTCGAAGAACGAGCCCGAAGAGGCCACGCCCAGCGCCAGGTATCCCGCCACGACCACGCACAGCAGCATCGCCGCCGTGGAACGGGAGAACCGGCGCAGCGCCGCGCCGTCCCAACTCGCTGGAATGCGCTTCACGTTGAAGCGGTTCATGTCTCGCGCACCACCTTGCGATAGGACACCACGGTGCGTATCCGGTCGGCCGACAGGGCCAGCAGGAGGACACAGCCGAGGTAGATGTTCAGGCTTTCCAGGCCGACGCCGAGCAGGTCGAGGCCCTTGCGGATCACGCCGACCAGGGCGGTGCCGAGCAGCGTGCCCAGCACGGACACCACCCCGCCGGTGAGCAGGGTGCCCCCGAGCACCGCACCCAGAAAGGAGGGCAGCATGAAGTCGTTGCCGATGGAGGCGCGGAACGTTCCCGTGCCGGCGGCGGCCATGAATCCGGCGAGCGCCGCGAGCAGTCCGGAGAGCGTGTGCGCGAGCAGGACACGGCGCCCGGTGGGAATGCCGGACAGCTCCGCCGCCGCCGGGTTGGCACCGGTGAGCAGTAGTTCCCTGCCGATGCGGGTGCACCCGTACAGAAAACCGAGGCCGACCATGGCGAGCACGGTGAACTGCGCGATCTGCGGTACGGCGGGCGAGCCGCAGACGGGCCCCGCGCAGATGTCGGCGAGCGAGTAGGACCGCAGTTCGTCGATTCCGGACGGGCGGGTGGTGAAGGCCGCGTCCTCCGTGAGTGCCGAGTACAGCAGGGACACCAGTCCCAGCAGGGCGAAGTCCATCGCCAGCGTGACCACGAAGGAACTCACGCCGGTACGGGCGATGAGCCAGCCGGTGACAGCCCCGATGGCGGCACCGGCGGCCAGGCACAGCAGCAGCCCGGCGGGCATCGGCAGACCGAGCCGGTCGTACCCGAGGCCCGCGAACATGGCCCCGAAGGCCGCCATCCGCCCGACCGCGAGGTTCATGTGTCCGACGGACAGGGCCACCATCTGTGCGAGCGCCACCACGGTCAGCGTGGCGACGTCCCGCAGGAGCGGAAAGAGCACCAGGCGCTGGTCGAGGAACGCCGGCCGCAGCACACCGAACAGGACGCTCAGCGCGACGACCAGCACCAGCAGACCGAGCCGCTGATTGACCCAGAACGGCATGCGGTGACCTGCCGCCTTCTCCTCCGGGACGGTGTCCGGCGGGCTGATGGAGGTCGTCATGCCACCCTCCGGTCGTCGAGCGCGTCCAGGTCCCAGTCGATGCCGATGCCCGGCACGTCCGGGGCCACGGCCATGCCGTCGCGGATGGTCAGCTCGGTCCGGGTCACGGCGCGCAACTGCGGTATGTACTCGACGTATTGGCCGTTGGGCACCGCGGCGGCGAGGCTGACGTGCAGTTCCATCAGGAAGTGCGGGCAGACCATGACGTTGTGGCTCTCCGCCAGGTGCGCGACCTTGAGCCACGGTGTGATGCCACCGATCCGGGCGGCGTCGACCTGTACGACGGAGGCGGCGCCGGCCTCCAGATAGCTGCGGAACTGCATGAGCGAGTACATGGACTCCCCGACGGCGACCGGAATCCGGGTCGCGCCCGCGAGACGGGCGTGACCGCTGATGTCGTCCGCGGGCAGCGGCTCCTCCAGCCAGTACGGGTCGTACGGCTCCAGCGCCGCCGCGAGCCGGAGGACTGAGGACGCCGTCTGGGACTGGTTGGCGTCGGTCATGATGTGCAGCGAGGGGCCGACGGCCTCGCGTACCGCACGCAGCCGTTCCGCGTCCTCGGCGGGATGCGGCCGGCCCACCTTGATCTTGACGCCCGCCCACCCCGCCTCCTGGGCCCGCAGGGCGCCCTTCACCAACTCCTCGGCGCTCAGATGGAGCCAGCCGCCCTCGGTGTCGTAGACCGGCACTTGCCGGCGGTGTCCGCCGGCCAGCCGCCAGAGCGGTTCGCCCGCCCGCTTGCACCGCACGTCCCACAGGGCGGTGTCCACGGCGGCGAGGGCGAGTGAGGTGATGGCTCCCGTGGTGGTCGCCCGGGTCAGGGCGAACAGCCGCTGCCACAGCGCCTCGACGTTGCGGGCGTCCTGTCCGACGAGGGCGGGCAGGAGATGGTCGCGCAGCAGGGCCAGTACGGACGTGCCGCCGGTGCCGATCGTGTAGGTGTAGCCGGTTCCCGCGACGCCGTCCGACGTCTCCAGGTCGACCAGGACCGTCTCCTGTTTGACGAAGGACTGCACCGCGTCGGTACGGTCCTGCTCGACGGCTATGTCGGCCAGCCGGGCGGTCGCGGTCGTGATGATGCTCATCCAGCGAATCCGATTTCTGTCGTGGTCCGTCGAGGGCCCGTCGTGGGTCTGCTGTCGTGGGAGCCGGTCAGCCGCACGAGAGGATCTTGTCGGCGAACTCCGTCTTGAGCTGGGCGGTCTTCTTCTGCCGCGCCTTGTCGTAGTCCGAGACGTTCGCCTTGTCGACGACGAACGAACCGGAGTCGACCTCCACCCCGGGATCGCGCACGGTGCACTGCTCGGTCTGCAGCAGCGCCAGGGCCCACGTTCCGATCTCGGCCTGACCGACCGGGTTCTGCACCACGGTGGCCGTGACCGTGCCCTGCTTGATGCCGCTCAGGATCTTGGCGTCGTCGTCGATGGCGATGACCTTCGCCTTCGATCCGGACGTGCTGACGGCGTCCGCGGCGGCGACGGCCGGGTTGTAGGCGGTGGCGACGATGCCCGTGATCCTGTCGCCCTTGGCCGCCATCAGGTCGGACACCGCCTTCTGCGCCGTCTGCAGGTCCGTGTCGATGTCGGTGATGGTCTGCAGCAGCTTCACCTTGCCGCCCGTCTCCTTCACGGCCTGAGCGACGCCCTTGATCCTCAACTGCGTATTGGCGTCGACGTTGTTGCCGGTCAGGTGGACCAGAGTGCCGCGACCGCCCATGGCCTCGATCGCCGCCTTCGAGGCCTTGTAGGCGGCGAGTTCGACATCCGTGGAGAGGCAGAAGTCGGCCTCGTCCTTGTCACCGGCGGGGCAGGAACCCAAGGACGCCACGGGGAAGCCCTGCGATCTGAGGTCCGCGAAGGTCGAGTTGATGTCGGTGGGGGAGACGCCGAACACCCCGAAGGAGTTGTAGCCGCGCGCCGCCAGCGTGGACAGCAGGTTGTTCTGCTTCTGCTGGTCCCACTCCGCCGTCTCGTCGAAGGTGACGGCCCCGAGGCCGTAGGTCTTTCGCGCGCCGGTGACCGCCGCCTTCCAGGGCTGGAAGTACGGGTGGGCGCCGCCGGGCACGAGGGCGACCTTGGTCCGGGAACCGTCCACGAGTTCGGCCCCGCCGCCCGTCCGTGCGTCCGGCGCGGCCCGACCGCCGGACGCGGTGTCCGAGTTCTTGTAGGTACAGGCCGCTGTCCCCGAGGCCAGCACCACGGCCGCGACAACTCCGGGCAGGACGGATCTGGTTGGGAAGCGCATGCCCCACCCCTGAAGAATCAGATAGGAAATCGATGCGGAGATCGTGGGACAGGAAGCCTGACGCGTCAAGACTTGCGGCACGGATCGATGGCGCAAGAGGAGCTTTACGCTGCTAAGTCGTAGTCCTGGCGCGCCGCGGGGCGACCTCGGAGGGTGTGGCACCTGTACTTCCCGGCAGGTCGAGGTGCCCGCAAAATCGTATAGGAAACTGAAGCGGCCTTGCCTCAGAGCGGCGCCCGAGTCATGGCCAAGGAAGTGCCTCGGAGTACCCAAGAACGGTTCAACACTTGATCATGGTTCATCAATGCTCGTCCATGATTCGGCAAGCCGAACGGAGGGGTGTCGAGTCGGACGTACGTTCCCGTCCGTGATCTCTGACCCAGCACCCCACAGAGCCGTCCGCCAGCCGCGGACGGCCTCCGTCACGCCGCTCTCCGGCGCGACATCCCCCGCCCGGCGCTCCCTCCTCCGCGCCGCGCTCACCGGGACCGCGGTCCTCGGCGCCGGACTGGCCGTCGGCGCCGTACCCGCGGCAGCCGCACCCCCCACCGCTCCCGCGCGCAAGCGGCCGACCACCGCCGAAGAGGCCCTGCGCGAACTGGCGGCGGGCAACCGCCGCTGGAGCACCTTCCGCGAGCGGCATCCCGACGAGTCTCCCGCCGTCCGGCAGTCGCTGACGACCGCTCAGCACCCCTTCGCCCTCCTGCTCGGCTGCATCGACTCCCGGGTGCCTCCGGAGCTGGTCTTCGACCAGGGCCTCGGCGACCTGATGACCGTACGCAGCGCGGGCCAGGTCCTCGACGAGGCCGTGCTCGGCAGCCTCGCGTACGGAGTGCTCGAACTGGGGATCCCGCTGCTCATGGTGCTCGGCCACCAGTCGTGCGGGGCCGTGAAGGCCACGGTCCAGGCGGACGAGTCGGGCGAGGAACTGCCCGCCCACATCCAGTACCTGGCCGACCGGATCAGCCCGGCCATCGATCGCACCAAGGAGGGTGACGCGCGCGTCGACGCGACGATCGACGCCAACATACGACTCGTACGGTCACAGCTCGCGGCGGAGCCCGACCTCGCCGCCAAGGTCGACTCGGGCGCGCTGGCCATCGTCGGCGCCCGCTACGAGCTGACCACCCAGCGGGTGCACCGCATCGGCTGAACCTCGTACACCCGTGAGGCGACCGCGGCGGACAGCCGCCGCGGTCGCCTCCTCGGTGAAGGTCAGCGGGCGGTGCCGAGCCAGGGCAACGGGTCCATGTACTGGCCGTCGAGGAGCACCTCGAAGTGCAGGTGGGGTCCCGTGGACAGGCCGGTGGAGCCGACGAGCCCGACCGGTGAGCCGGCGGTCACGGTCTGACCCGCCGTGACCTGGAGGGCCGACAGGTGACTGTAGGTCGTCTGCAGCCGCTTGCCGCCGATCGTGCCGTGGTCGATCACCACCCGGATGCCGTACGCCGTGGTCGTGCCCGCGAACTCGATCCGGCCGTCACGCGCGGCGGCCACCTGCGCTCCCTGAGGCGCGCCGAAGTCCACTCCCGTGTGGAGCTTGGTGACCCCGGTGAGCGGATGGGTACGCGATCCGAAGGACGAGGTGACCGTGAGTGTGCCGACGGGAGGGGTCAGTACGGCGGAGGCGTTCTGGCCGCCGCCGTTCTGGTCGGGGGTGCGACGGACGAGCGCCTCGTACCGCGGAAGCCGTGCCTTGACCCGCTTGAGGAATGTGCGTGCGTCGGCGGGCACGCGGCCCGCCCGCTTTACCGTGTCCGTCCCGACCGTGTACGCGGCGAGCGTGAGGTCGACGAGGTCGCCGCTGACGATTCCCTCGGTCCTGAGGTCGGTCACCTTCTCGGCGAGGGAGCAGTCCTGCCTGCCGAGGGCCATGATGGCGTCCTCCGTGTCGCGCGGCGAGGAACGGCCGTTGGCGTTGTCGTCCCGGCCCCAGGTCCGCCATTGGGCGTCCGTGAAACTCGCGATTCCCTGCTGCGACAGGCTGGCGCTGTCGTTGCTCCACCCGGAGAGCTGATCGATCTGGGCGGCGAGCAGGGAAGGCGTGACGACCGTGCAGGCGTCGGCCGCCTTGCGCAGCCAAGGGACGTACGAGGCATCGACGTTGGCGACGGACGTCTGCGCCGGATCCGGCCCCTCGGACTGGCCGGGGGAGAGTCCGCCGGTCACGGCCAGATATCCCGAGACACCGATCAGCGCTACCAGACTGGGCGCCACGATCAGGGCGAAGGGGCCGGGGCCGCGGCGCCGCGGCCGTTGTTTCTCACTGAACGCCTCTTCGGCAGCAGCTCCTTCGGCAGCCGGTCCTTCGGCCGTGCCCGCCGCCTCGCGGACGGTTGCCGCGCCTTCCCTCTCCTCGGTCACGTGCAGGGCTGGCTGCGCGGAGGTAGTGCGGCTGGGCGTGGTCTCGGCGGAATGTTCAGGCTCACATTCGGACGCTAACGGGCCTTCGGCCGGACGTCACCGGTCATCGAGGCACGGTGGCCTGCCCGAAGGGGCACCTTCGATGTCCGGCGGTATACACGGCAGAGCATGCGACATGCGACAGGGGCCCCGACCACCCCACGAACTCACGCTTGCCGCCGTGGTCCCGGGTCTGGGAGTATCACTGGCCCCGCGCCCGCGGTCGTTCAGGTCGCAGTAACAGGTCGCGGCAGTCAAGGAGGTCCGGTGCACAGACGGTGGCTGTTCATCGCGGCGGCCGGGGCGCTCATCGTCGCCTCCTTGATCGTGGGACTGCTTGTCGACCACCAGGCCGACACCGGGAACACCGAGGCCAAGCCCGCCGGTGGCACCCAGGCGGATGTCCCGCCCGCGACGGTGTCCCCGACCGCGTCCGTCAGTGCGACCGAGACATCGGCGAAGCCGTCGGCCAAGAGCACGCCGCGCAAGGAGTCCCCCCGCGCGACCGCCACGTCGGCGAAGCCCTCGGCCGCGGACACCCCCCGAACCGGTTCCGCCGCCGCCCCGTTGGCGGGACGCATACGGCCCGGTGCCACGTACCGGGGCGTCGCCACGTTCTACGACGCGGACGGTTCGGGCGCCTGCATGTACGACGCGAGCGGTGACGTCATGACCGCGGCGATGAACAGCACCGACTACGAAACCGCCAAGGCGTGCGGGGCGTACGTACTCGTCCGCGCGGCCAACGGGGCGTCGGTCACGGTTCGTATCACCAACGAGTGCCCGGGGGACTGCGCACCCGGTCAGATCGACCTCAGCGCCGAGGCCTTCGCCAAACTCGCCCAGCCCTCGGCCGGCAAGATCCCGATCACCTGGACGCTGTCGAGCCCAAGTGCCGCCGGCACGGTCTCGATCCGGTACAAGACCGGGTCCAGCCGCTACTGGTGCGGCATCCAGGTCATCGGTCACCGCAATCCGGTGGCCCGGCTCGAAGTACGCGCGGGCAGCGGCTGGCGTCAGCTGACGCGCGCCGAGTACAACTACTTCATCTCCGACGACGGCAGCGGATGCGGTGGCGCGATCAGGGTCACGGACATCTTCGGAGAGCAACTCACGCTCAACGGGGTCGCGTTGACGGCGAACGCCGTGCAGTCGACCGGGGCTCAGTTCGCCAAGCGCTGACCAGGGCCGGTCCTTCGGCCACTTCGTTCACGCGGACGATGCCCGGGTCAATGCGGACGACGCACGGGTCATGCGGACGACGCTCGGGCGCCGACCATCCAACAGCCCGCGGTGAAGCGGACTTCCGGGCCCTCGACAAAGGGGTCGAAGGCGGCGCGGACCGTCTCGACGACGTGCGCGCGGGTGTGCTCGTCCGCCTCGCCCAGGATCTGGCCGAGGGGACCGAACCGGGTGAAGTAGCGGATCAACTCGCTCTCGGGGAGCGTGCAGGTCACGTCCTTCGCCTGGATGTCGATGCCGGTCCAGCCGGCTTCCGCCAGGATGCGCCGGACCCTGTCCGCGTCCGCGAAGGCGAACTGCCCCGGCTCGTCGGGCCGGCGGGCGGGCAGATTCGGAAGGAGCGGAGCCGCGGCGCGTTCGGCCGTCGTCATGAACGGATTCTCCGCCGGGCTGCGCCACGCGACGAACCGGAGCACGGCCCCGTCCTTCGCGGCCCGCCGCAGGTTCGCGAAGGCCCGGACGGAGTCGTTGAAGAACATGACGCCGAAGCGCGACATGACCGCGTCGAAGCTTGCGGGCTCGAACGCGTACTCCTGCGCGTCGGCGTGGACGAAGGACGCCGGTGCATCCGTCTGCTCGGCGCGCGCCCGGGCCGCGGTGAGCATCGGCTCGGAAATGTCGACGCCCACGATGTGCCCTGCCGCACCGAGCCGCCGCGCCACGGCCAGCGTGGTGGAGCCGGTGCCGCAGCCGACGTCGAGAACGCGGCCTCCGTCGCCGAGCACCTGGCCTCCGTCACCGGTGGACAGCGCTTCGACGAGGAGGTCCTCGAAGGGCTTGAGTACACCGTCCACCAGAGACTGGGCCTCGACCCAGGCACTGGCGGCGGGCCCGTTCCAGCGTGCCGCCTGCTCGTCATCGGTCCCGCGCTTCGCGTCCATGTTCGTCTCCTCCGCTTGCCTTCAACTGCTTGCCTTCGACGGGCCCGGGTGAAAGCGTGCTACTTCAAGTCGACTTGAGGTCAAGAGAATGACAGACCTGGACATCTCCGAGGTGGCGCACCGCGCCGGGGTTCCCGCTTCGACGCTGCGGTTCTACGAGGAGAAGGGGCTGATCGCCCCGACCGGCAGGCGGGGCCTGCGCCGTCAGTACGACCCCGGCGTGCTGGAGCGCCTGGCGCTGATCGCGTTGGGGCGGACCGCCGGGTTCTCGCTCGACGAGATCGCGCGCATGACCGCGCCGGACGGGCAGCCGAGCATCGACCGGCAGATGCTCACGGACAGGGCGGAGGAGCTGGACAGGACGATCCGCGAACTCGGCGTCCTGCGCGATTCCCTGCGGCACGCCGCCGCCTGCCCCGCGCCGAGCCATATGGAATGCCCCACCTTCCGCCGCATTCTCAAGGCCGCCGTGTCCGGCGTCGTCGGAGTCCCCAGGAAGCGGGCTTCGGGGCCACCGTGACCCCGGTACCCCGTTGAGGCAGCGCGATCACGCCGGGGCGCGGCTTATAGGGTGCGTCCCATGTCGGACGCTTCGCCCCGCCCCGAGCCGTTCGCACCGCACACCGATCCCGCGGTGCTCGAAGACCTCCGTACGCGACTGCGCGCGACGCGCTGGCCGGACGCGCCCGAGGACGCCGGGTGGTCGCTCGGCACCGACATCGCCTACCTCCGTGAGCTGATCGCCTACTGGGCGGACGGGTTCGACTGGCCGGCGCAGGAGGCGGCGCTCGCCCGGCTGCCCCGCTTCCGAGTCCCGCTCGGCGGCCTCGGCATCCACTTCGTACACGCCCGGGCCGTCGCGCCGACCGGGCCGGTCCTGCCGCTCGTCCTCACCCACGGCTGGCCGGACTCGTTCTGGCGCTACTCGAAGGTCGTCCCGCTCCTCACCGATCCCGGCGCGCACGGCGCCGATCCCGCCGACGCGTTCGACGTGGTCGTTCCCGACGTGCCGGGCTTCGGGTACTCCGACCGTCCCACGGGCCAGCCGCTCGACTCCATCGCGGTCGCCGGGCTGTGGGCCGAGCTCATGGGCGTCCTCGGCTACGAGCGGTTCGGTGCGGCGGGCGGGGACATCGGCAGTCATGTGAGCCGCTACCTCGCGCTCGACCACCCCGACCGGGTCGTGGCCGTCCACCGCATGGACGGCGGCCTGCCCGTCCTCACCGGCGACCCGGCCGACCTCGCGCCCGAAGAACGCGCCTGGATCGAGCGTGTCGGGGCCTGGAGCGCGACCGAGGGCGCCTACGCCGCCATGCACCGCACGAAGCCCCAGACCGCCGCCGTCGGGCTCACCGACTCACCGGCCGGCCTCGCCGCATGGATCGTCGAGAAGCTCCGGGCGTGGAGCGACTGTGACGGTGACATCGAGCGGGCGTTCACCAAGGACGAGATCCTCACGAACGTCACGCTCTACTGGCTCACGGGGACGATCGGTTCGTCGATGCGCATGTACAACGCGAACGGCGCGATCCCGCCCGCGCAGCTTGCCCGCCGGGTCGAGGTACCGTCCGGTTTCTCGCTCTTCCGCGGCGACATCGTGCGCCCACCGCGAGCCTGGCTCGAACGCACCACGAACGCCGTACGCGTGACCGAACCCCCGCGCGGCGGGCACTTCGCACCGTTCGAGGAGCCCGAGTCGTACGCGGAAGAGGTGCGCGCGTTCTTCCGCCCGTTCCGGGCAGCGGCGCAGGCGGCGGCAACGGGCTGAGGGCAGGCCGGCCAAAAGGCAGGCCTGCCCACCAGCCCCGCCCAACGGCCTACCGAGCCCCCACCAGCACCTCCGCGGCGGCCACCCCGGAGGCGGCGGTGGCGCCATGGGTGAAGATCTGAACCGCCCCCGGAACAGCGGCACTCGGCAGGCCCATCTCCACGACGATCGCGTCGGGACGTGCCGCGATCAGGTCCGCGAGGGCGCGGGCCATCCACTCGTGCCGGGAGGCGTCCCTGACGACGACCACCAAGGGCCGTCCGGCGGCCGGTTCGAGCGCGCGGGTCTTGAGGGCGCTCATGGCGGCGGTCCGTGAGTCCAGCTCCTGGGGACGCACCCGTACGGTGGTCGTGCCGGGCAGCCGCTCGCTCAGCGGGGCGGCGACACCCCAAGGCGTCTCCTTGCCGATGGCCAGGTTGGTGGTGGCCACGAACTCCACCACATGCGGCGGGGCGGACAGGGGCAGAGCCTCCCTCGCCGCTCCGGCCAGCCGGATGGCGCGGCGGGCCGCCATGAAACCGATGTCGCTGCTGATCGCGTCGACGATGTCGGCCTGGACCAGGCCGGCCGACCAGTCGGCGAACGCCCGTACGCGCCCGGCCGCTTCCTCCAGCCGCTCCCGGGTGAGGTCGCCGGAGGCCACGGCGTCGGCGAGAGCATCGGCGAGGAGGGCGACGGTCGCCTCTTCGGCGTTCTCGCCGCCCACGCAGACCGCGTCGGCACCGGCGGCGACCGCTTTCACGGTGGCGCCCTCGATGCCGTAGAGGTCGGTGACGGCACCCATCTCGATGGCGTCGGTGACTGTCATCCCCTCGAACCCGAGCTCCCCGCGGAGCAGGTCGCCCAGGATGCGCGGGCTGAGGGTGGCGGGCAGGTCGGGATCGTACGCGGGCACCAGGAGGTGGCCGCTCATCACCGCGCGAACTCCCGCGTCCAGGGCGGCCCGGAACGGTGGCAGGGCCTGCGCGGCGATCTCCTCGCGGTCGGCGCCGTACGTGGGCAGGCCGTGGTGGGAGTCGACGGCGACGTCGCCGTGGCCCGGGAAGTGCTTGGCGCAGGCGGCGACACCGGCCGACTGAAGTCCCCGGATCCACGCGGCGGTGTGCCGGGACACCACCTTCGGGTCCACGCCGAAGGACCTGACCCCGATGATCGGGTTGTCCGGGTTGGAGTTGACGTCCGCGCTGGGCGCGTAGTCGAGACTCACGCCGACGGCGCGCAGTTGGCGGCCGAGGCCGGCCGCGACGGACTCGGTGAGCTCGGTGTCGTCGACGGTTCCGAGGGCGAAGTTGCCCGGCCGGGTGGAGCCGGTGGCGGACTCGATGCGGGTGACGTCACCGGCCTCCTCGTCGATGGCGATGATCAACTCGGGGTTCTCCGCACGCAGTTGATCGGTCAGCCGGGCGACCTGGTCCAGCGAGACGATGTTGCGGGAGAAGAGCACGACGGATGCCAGCCCGTCGCCGATCTCGCGCAGAACCCAGTCCGGTGCCTCGGTACCCACGAACCCCGGCTGCAGGACGGAGAGCGCCAGCCGCCGCAACTCCTTGCTGTGCTTGCTGGAGACCATCGAGTGCGTTCGCCTTTCGGGTAGGGCCCGTGCGTCGGTGCCGCCGATGACGACACATCGACACCACGGCACAGCTTGATAGAGAACAGCTTGGTACAGACCAATGAGTCTCCGCTCAGGCTAACCGCTCGTGTCAAGAGGCTGGTTGGGTCGCTGCGCGGGCGTTGTCCTGGGGCTCTTGTGCCAGGTGGTCCGCTGTCCGGGCGCTCTCAACCGGGCCTTGGTGCAGGCGATTTGGGTGCGACACGCAGTCAACGACCATGTTTGACACGACGGTTGGTCTAGTCCAAATTAGTGGCACGCGAGTTCGAGGGGGCTGGCGCGGCACCCGATGCAGTGACCCTGCAGGCCGGCCGTCTCTCTTCATGCCGTGCGACGTGCGCTGCTTCCGGTGTCGTCGTACAGCGCCGGTGCGCGTCCGGAATCGGGCGGGCTGCGCAGCCCGCCGCCCGTCCGGATCCACGCGATTCACGTGCCGCGAGCCACCGGTGACCGCGTTCCCGTCCTCGTCGACACCTCCGTCGGCGGGGAACCCCGAGGTCCGGAGCACTGCACGCCCATGCCTGACGAGTATCTCCATCGAGCCGCGTCTCGCGTCCCCTACTTCAGTTCGGACGGCGAGACCTATCTGGCGCAGACCCCGCTGCGCGACCTGAAGAAGACCGTCCCGCTCAGGGTGCTGTCCGAGGAAGACCTGGCCTTATGGCAGACCTATGGCTACGTCGTGGTCAAGCAGGCCATCCCGGCCCCGGCGGCCCGGAACCTGCTGGACTTCGCCTGGGACTTCCAAGGACTCGACCCCGAACGCCCGGACACCTGGTACGAGGATCGCGAGTACCGCTCGGACCTGGACCGTGACCTGCACATCTACGGGTTCGTCGAGGCCTACCAGCATCAACTCCTGTGGGACAGCCGCCAGGCGCAGCGGGTCTACGACGCCTTCGTCGACGTATGGGACTGCGAAGAGCTGTGGGTGACCCTCGACCGGCTCAACCTGAACCCGCCCAACGTCAAGAACCGCGACCGGGCCCTGATCCCGAGCACGGACGAGGGCTTCGACATCGAGCTGCACTGGGACGTCGACACCACGCTCGGCATACCGCCGCAGCGGGTCCAGGGGATCATCGCGCTCAACGACACCAGTCCCGAACTCGGCGGCTTCCAGTGCTGCCCCGAACTGTTCCGGCAGCTGGACCGGTGGAAGGCACTCCAGCCGGACGACCGAGACCCGATCCGGCCCAGGATCGACAAGGCCGAACTCCCCGTCGTACGACCGGAACTCGAAGCCGGCGACCTGCTGATCTTCAACGGTCTCCTGGCACACGGAGTGGCACCCAACACCTCCACCCGCAACGGCGTGCGGGCGGTGCAGTACCTGTCGATGATGCCTGCGCTGGAGACCCACCGGACCCTCAGGGACTCACGGGTCGAGTCATGGCGCACCCTCAGCACACCGGACTGGAACGCGACCCTGCTCGGAGACGCCGTGCGACACGAGTCCCTGCGGTACGGCAGGGCCGAACTCAGCGACCTGGGCGCCAAGTTGCTGGGTCTCGCCTCCTGGAACGGTCCGGAACTGGACGAGCCGGTCGGAGAAGCGGCATGCGCAGAATATGTCTGACCCTTCCCACCAACAGGCCCTGCTCCGCGACGATCGAGGCCATCGGTGAGGAAGCGGCCTACGCGGCCGAGCACTTCGACACCGAGGTGCACCTGCTGATCCTCGACTCCAGCGACGCGCCCGCCTACGCGGAACACGCCGATACCGTGCGCCGCCTCCCCGTCGGCCCGCGGATCGTCGTGCACCACCTCGACGAGGCGCGGCAGCGGGACTTCCTCCAGCGGGCGATCGGCCGGGCCGCAGCCACGAAGCCGGACCTCCTGCTGGAACTGATGCTCCCTGCGGGTCTCTCCTACGGTGCCTGCACCAACAGGGCGTTCCTCATCGGCGCCGCGCTCGGCTGCGAGTCCGTGCACCGCAGGGACTCCGACAGCCGGTACCAGGTCGTGAACGGCGAGACCGTCTTCCCCATCCACCACGAACTCACCTCGCTCGGCAGACGCGCGGCCGACGCCGCACCCGACGTCACCGAGAACGCCCTGGACGCACAGCACGCGGACAAGCGGGTCGCGATGGTGGGCAGCTCCTTCGTGGGCGAACTGTCCGTGGACATCGGCGAGATCCTCCGGATCGACCCGGACGTCTACTACGACCTGGTCAGCCTCTGGGCACCCGGCCACTGGTCGGCCGAGCAGAAGAGGGAACTCGTCGACGAGTCCTTCCGCGGCGCGGGCACGGACCCGTTCGTCCGGGACCACTCGACGCTCGCCCTGGTCGACCCCATGCGCGTGGACATGTGCAACATCAGCTTCCACGGGGTGCACGAACACGTACCGCTGCCACCGGCCACCGACACCATCGGCAGCGACTACTTCCTGATCCACCTGGTCCACGACGCCGCGCTGCCCGGTGTGCTGCACAACCGGAACATCGTGAACTTCTACACCGGCGAGCGCAGAACGGACGCGGGCTTCACCGCGTACCAGATGCGCTACGTCAAGTTCCTGCTGTCGATGCTCTACTTCAACGTCGTCTACGACGGGATGGCCGAGGCAGGCCCGGAGCTGGCCGACGAGCGGGGACAGGTGCGCGCGTCCGTCGTCGCCCGGCTGGTGAGCGAGAGCACGCGGCTCGACCGTACCGAGAACGTCGAGCGGTTGGATGCCCTCGACATGGCGTACCGGAAACTGGGCGGCGCGTACGCCGAGTTCGCCGACCTTCTGGCCACGCGCCGCGAACGGCTCCTCGACGAGGCGCGCAGCGACATGGAGGACTTCGCCCTCCTGACCGAGGCATGGGGGCCGCTGGTGCACGCGGCCCGGCACACCCCCGTGCACCCGTCACCGGGGCGGCCGGGGTGAGGGCGGCCACGAGGCATGAGTCAGCAGCGCATGAGTCAGCCGGGCGTGTGTCCGCGGCCCTGCTCGCCGCACTGGAGGCCGCCGACGAGGACCGGATCGTCTTCGACCTGACCGGTATCGAGGACCGCTACGAGACGCTTCGGCGCGAACTGCCCGGCGTCCTCGTGCGGTTCGCGATGAAGGCCTGCCCGGTGGACGAGGTGCTCGCGTGCCTGGCGGCGAAGGGCGCCGGAGTGGACGGGGCGAGCCCGCGCGAACTGGAGCAGGCGCTGCGGGCGGGGGTGCCGCTCGACCGCATGCACTACGGCAACACAATCAAGTCCGACCGGGACATCGCCGACGCCCATCGCCTCGGCGTCAGGGACTTCGCGACCGACAGCCTGGAGGACGTGGCGGCCATCGCCGCCCATGCCCCGGGTGCCCGGGTGTTCTGCAGGCTGACGACCAGCGGTGAAGGGGCACTGTGGGGCCTCAGCAACAAGTTCGGCTGCTCGCCCGCCGACGCCGTACAGGTGCTTGAGGCGGCACGGGCTCAGGGCCTGACACCCTCGGGCCTGTCCGTGCACGTCGGGTCCCAGCAGATGACGGCGGACGCCTGGCACAGCGCCGTCGAATCCCTCGCGGACGTCCTGACCGCCCTGGGGCGGCGCGGGATGACCCTGGACCATGTCAACCTCGGCGGCGGTCTTCCGGCACTCGGATACCTCGACAGGTTCGGCATGCCCCTGGATCCGCCGATGGACAAGATCTTCGCCGTGATCCGCGAGGGAATGCGGTACCTGAGGGGCGTTCACGGCGACCATCTCCAATTCGTCATGGAACCGGGGCGCCATCTGGTCGCCGACCAGGGAGCCATCCGGGCCCATGTGGCCCGGCTCGCCGAGCGGCGCGGACCGGACGGCGAGCGGCAGCACTGGCTCTATCTGAGCTGCGGCAAGTTCAACGGGCTCTACGAGATGGACGCGCTGCAGTACCGGCTCGTGTTCCCCACCCACCCCGAAGCCGAGTACGTTCCCGCCGTCGTGGCGGGTCCCACCTGCGACAGCGACGACGCCTACCTCCATGAACACGGCGGTCTGGTCCACGTACCCAAGGACCTGGCGTCGGGGGATCCGGTCTGGGTGATGTCCAGCGGTGCCTACGCGATCAGTTACATGACCCAGGGCTTCAACGGCTTCGATCCGCTCCCCTACACCTGGACAAGGGCGGGCCGGCCGTGACCGACGTCGTACACATACGCCACATCACCGAGGCCGACTGGGACGGCATCGTGGCGATCGAGTCCCGTGCCTACACCGCACTCGGCCTGTCGGAGGGCCGCGCGGCGCTTCGGTCGCGGGCGGAGATCTCGCCGGGTACGTGCTTCGTCCTGGACGTCGGATCCGGGCCGGCCGGCTACCTGCTGGCACTGCCCTATCCGGCCCTCAGGTACCCGGACCTGGCACGGACCGAGGAGGCGGTGGTCCCGCCGCAGCCCGCGCCCGCAACTCGCAATCTCCACCTCCACGACATCGTTGTCGAGGAGGGTCTTCGCGGCAGGGGACTGGGGCAGCGCCTTCTTCACCACTTCACCCTGACGGCCCGGGCGCGCGGGTACGAACGGATCTCGCTGATCGCCGTCGGCCGCAGCGACACGTTCTGGTCGGCCCGCGGCTACACCGCACACCCGGGGATCTCGCCCGGCGGCTACGGCGCGAACGCCGTCTACATGTCCAGGGCGGTGCCGACCGACCTGGGTGCACAGCCTGAGCCGACCGGCGTGGTGCCGCGCGGCCCCTCCGTCCCCACGAAGCGAGCTGATCCGCGTGTCCCGTGTCCATGACCCCTTCCTGCGCAGTCAGTTGGCGATCGCCGCACTGTTCTGCGCCCTCGGCTTCCAGTACGCCACCTGGGCCGCGCGGATCCCGGCCATCAAGGCGGACCTCGGTCTGACCGCGGCCGAGGTGGGCGTGCTGCTGATGGCCGCGGGGATCGGCGCGGTGGCGTCGTTCCCGCTGGTCCCGGTGCTCATGAAGCGGCTGGGTTCGGCGCGGCTCGCGCTCCTGTCGGCCCTCTGCCTGACCCTCCTGCTCCTGGCGCTGGCCGGGGCGCCCAACTATCCGGTCGCCCTGCTGGTCATGGGCGTCGACGGCGTCTTCGTGGGATGCCTGAACGTCGCAATGAACGCGCAGGGTGCGGCCCTTGAGACCCGGCACGAACGCAACACCATGGCCAGACTGCACGCGACATTCAGCGGAGGTTCCCTGCTCGCCGCGCTTCTCGCGTCCGGCATGAACGCGGCGACCTCGTCGGTCGCGGCGCACTTCGGCGTGGCTGCCGTGCTTCTCGTCCTGCTGACCGCCGCCGCGCGCCCCGGTCTCCTCTCCGAGGACGCGCCCGCCGAGGAGAAGGAGCGGAAGACCCGCGGCAGATGGAACCTGCCGTCCCGTATGACGCTGTGGATGTGCTGCGCCATGGCGTTCGGCACCGTGACCGAGGGCGCCATGACCGACTGGTCCGCCCTCTATTTGAAGGACGTGGCCAAGGCGTCGGCGGAGCTGGCGCCCATGGGCATCGCCGTGGTCTCGGGAATGATGGTGGTGGCCCGTCTCTTCGCCGACGGCTGGCGCAGCCGCTGGGGCGACGGACGGGTCGTTCTCCTCGGCAGCGCGCTGGCCGCCGCCGGGCTGGCCTTCGCCCTGGTGAGCGGGGGAGTGGTCCCTGCCCTCATCGGCTTCGCCTGCGTCGGACTGGGATGCGCGGCAGTCACCCCGTGCGTGTACGTGGCCGCCGCCAAACAGGGCTCGGACGCGCTGGCCCTCGTCGCCGCCACCGGCACGACGGGACTGCTGGCGGGTCCGCCGTTCATCGGCTTCGTGGCGAATGCCAGCAGCCTGGTGTGGGGGCTGGGGGTGGTCGCGGCGGCGGCGGTCGTGGTGTCCCTGTGCAGCACGCAGATCCGCTGGACACCGGTCAGCAGCTGATCCGTTACGCCGGTCGTCGATTCCGTCATGGGCGGGTCCCGTGGGCAGTGCTGCCGACGGGACCTGCCCCGGCACGTGCCGGAGACGAGTTGTTCTCCCCTTACGGGGAACCTGGAGACGAATGGAGCACAACGACACGAACTCACACGACCAAGGAGTCCCGCCCGCCGTGACCCTCCCCGAAGAGAAGAGTCGCAAGACCGCGAACAGCGAGCCGGTGCCGGAGCAGCCCGAGGGCGCCGCGAGCGGACTCACTGGTCTGGAGCGAGCGATGGAGCGCTTCGGAGCGTCGCTGCTCGCGCAGTTCCGCCACAAGGAACCGGTCGAACTGCTCGCCGCCCTGCGCAGGGAGTGCGACGACCACGCGGTCGTGTGCAGTGAGAGCCTGGTCGTCGTCCCCAACGCCTACGGTGTCGAACTGCCCGAGTCCGTCCATCAGGAACTGGAACGGAACGGCGGTCGCGTCGACCAGGTGCTCACCGACAGCCTGCTCCGGCATGGCGAGAGCCGGGGCTACGCATGGGCCGGACCGCTCGCCGTGCATGTCACCAAGGCGCCCTCCGTGCCGAACGGCCGGTACCGGGTGACGAGCCGCGTGATGCGCCACGTACGGGCCGAATCGTTCCACCACTGACCCCCGGGGCCGGAAGCGCCCGGCCCGAAGCGCCAGGCCCCGGGCGTCGGGCCCGAGGTGTTCGGCCGGGGTTGCGCCCCCGTTCAGTTCGTGAGCGTGACGCAGGGCAGGCCCACGCTCGCGCCGCCGCGGAAGCCCTCCGCGCAGAGCCGGGTGCCCGCGGGGAAGTGGCGCTGGGGGTATGCCTGGTCCCGGTAGGTCCTGAACGCGGAGACGTCCTCCACCTTGGTGTTGGCGGCCCAGCCGTTGGTCGTCCAGACGCGGGCGCTGATGCGGTGCGGCTGGTTGGTGTTGGTGACCGAGACCTCGACCCTGCCCAGATAGGTGCCCGTGTCGTACGTCTCGATGCAGACGGAGAGGTTGCACCACTTGCCGTCCGCCGCCGCGGGCGGCCCCGCGACGATGACACAGCCGAGTGCCGCGGCAAGGGTTCCGATCCCCGCGGTGATCTTCTTGGTGATGCTGCGCATGTGAAGCGACCTCAAGCAGTTTTCCGGGCCCGACGGGCGTCGTGATTGATGTCCGGGCGGACCAACGAGGGGCATGATCATGAGTTACGTGCCCCGACGCCCTGCCCCCTGGCTCGCTCGGCCTGAGAGAACCGTCGGCTTGTGAGGTCAGCGCCCCGGCAACCATTCGCTGAGGGCGTCGATGAGCCGGTCGAGCGCGGGCTGCTCGGCGGAGCGGTCCGTCATGACCGTGCGGCCGTTGAACTGCAGCGCGTACTGGAACATGTCGGCCGCCCCCGTGTTGATCGTGAACTCGGGGACATCGGCGAGCGCCGGATCGCCGAGCAGCGTGCGCAGTTCCCTGAACTGGGCCGCGCTCGTGCGGCGCACCACGGGGTCGCCCTTGTCCTCGGCGAGGACGCTGCCGTCGCCCCGGAGAACCACCTTCTGGTTGACGCCCGCGAAGCCGCCGGTGACCGTCATGGTCACCAGCTTCTGCTTGGGCCCCGTGACGGGCACCGGCGACGGGCTCCTCGAAGCCGAAGCCGAAGCAGAGGCCGAATCGGACGGGGAGGGCGTGGGTGAGGCCGGCGGTGAGGCGGAGGAAGGAGGCGCGGTACTGGACGCAGTACCCGCAGTGCCTGTTGTTCCCGCCGCATCGGGCGACTTCGCCGAATCACCGCCCGACCCGGACGTGCAGCCGGTCAGTCCCAGTACCCCGACCGCGATCACCGACGCCGCCATCGCGGCCGTACGCCCTCCGAACATCGTGCCCCCGTCCATCCCGTCGCCCGACTCAACCGGACTGTGAGTACCACGGAACCGCATTCGTCATGTCCGGTGCCATGCTGTCAGTTCCGCGCCGCCTCATGGAGGTCTTCATGCCCGAGCCGTCCGTCCTCGCCTCGCTGGTGTCCGCGCTGCGGAGTGGGGCGATCGAAGTCGTCGACCTGACGGCGCCGTTGTCGTCGACGACACCGGTACTCCAGCTGCCGCCCGAGTTCGGCCAGACGGCGGTGTTCGAGCTGGACGAGATCAGCAGGTACGACGACCGGGGACCGGCCTGGTACTGGAACAACTTCCGCAGCGGCGAGCACACCGGCACCCACTTCGACGCCCCGAACCACTGGGTGACCGGGAAGGACCTGGCCGACGTGGCGTCCGTACCCGTGAACCGGCTGGTGGCGCCCGCCGCCGTGCTGGACTTCACGGCGGAGGCGCGGGAGAACCCGGACTTCCTCGTGGAGGTCGACCATGTGAAGGCGTGGGAGGCGGAGCACGGGCCGCTGCCCGACGGCGGCTGGCTGTTGGTGCGGACCGGCTGGGACGCGCGCTCGCATGCGCAGGAGCCGTTCCTGAACGCCGACGAGAACGGCCCGCACACCCCTGGCCTGTCGGCGGAATGCGCCCGTTGGGTGGCTCAGGAGTCGCCCGTCATCGGCCTCGGGGTCGAGACGGTGGGCACCGACGCCGGTGGGGCCCACTCGTTCGACCCGGCCTTCCCGTGTCACTCGTACCTCATGGGCAGCGACAAGTACGGGCTCACCCAGTTGCAGAACCTGGCGGCGCTGCCCGCGACCGGCGCCGTCGTCGTCGCCGGGCCGTTGCCGATCGTCACGGGGTCCGGGTCACCCGCGCGGGTGCTCGCCCTGGTGGAACGTTCGTGAAGGTCGCCGAGGCCGTCGGGCGGGCGCTGTACGCGGCCGGGGTACGTCAGGTCTTCGGCGTGGTCGGCTCGGGCAACTTCCATCTCACCAATGCCATGGTCGCGGCGGGTTCGCGGTTCGTGGCCGCACGTCATGAAGGCGGCGCGGCGACCATGGCCGACGCGTACGCGCGGATGAGCGGAACGGTGGCCGCGCTGAGCGTTCATCAGGGACCCGGCCTGACGAACGCCATGACCGGCATCGCCGAGGCGGCCAAGAGCCGTACGCCGCTGCTCGTGCTGGCAGCCGAGGTGACCGAGCCGCGGTCCAACTTCCATGTCGACCAGGAGGCGTTGGCGCGATCGGTGGGCGCGGTCTCGGCGCGGGTCACGTCGGCGGAGGACGCGGTCACGGAGGCCCTCGACGCCGTTCGCCGAGCCGTGTGCGAGCGGCGGACCGTGCTGCTCAACCTTCCGCTGGGCGTGCAGGCCCTCGACGTACCCGATGCGCTCGCCGGTGAGTCCGCCCTCGCCGTCGTGCCGCCCGAACGGGCTCCGGTGGAGCCGGAGTTCGCCGATGTCGAGGCGCTGGCGCGGGTGCTGGAGAAGTCCCGGCGGCCGGTGTTCGTGGCCGGCCGGGGAGCGCGTTCGCCCGGCGCCCGGGACGCCCTGGTGACGCTCGCCGAACGCCATGGCGCGCTGCTGGCGACGTCGGCCGTCGCGCGCGGCCTGTTCCACGGCGACCCGTGGTCGCTCGACGTGTCCGGAGGCTTCGCATCGCCCCTGGCGGCCGAACTGATCCAGGAGGCCGACCTGATCGTCGGCTGGGGCTGCGCGCTGAACATGTGGACCATGCGGCACGGTCGGCTGATCGGCCCGGACACCACCGTCGTACAGGTCGACGACGACGCGTCGGCCCTCGGCGCGCACCGCGAAGTGCACCTCGGAGTCACCGGAGACGTGGAACTCACGGCCCGGCGCGCGCTGCAGACGCACGATGCGAACCGGCAGGCCCAGCAAGGGGAACAGGCCCAGCAGGGGCATCGGGCTCAGCAAAGGCAACAGTCCCGGCAGGGCTCTCGGACCGCCGACATCGGCGCGTCCATCGCCGCACGCGTGCGCTGGCGGGACGTGTCGTACGACGACACGAGCACCCGCGAGCGCATCGACCCGCGCACACTGAGCATCGCGCTCGACGACATCCTCCCCGCGGAGCGGGTGATCGGCGTGGACTCCGGCAACTTCATGGGCTACCCGAGCATGTACCTGTCGGTGCCGGACGAGAACGGCCTCTGCTTCACCCAGGCGTTCCAGTCGATCGGCCTGGGCCTTGCGACGGCGATCGGCGCGGCACTGGCACGGCCGGACCGGCTCCCCGTGGCCGCGCTCGGGGACGGCGGCGCGATGATGGGCGCCGCGGAGTTCGACACCGTACGCAGGCTCGGACTGCCGATGGTGGTCGTCGTCTACAACGACGACGCCTACGGGGCCGAGGTCCACCACTTCGGGCCGGACGGACATCCCCTGGAGACCGTCGAGTTCCCGCCGACGGACATCGCCGCCGTGGCGCGGGGCTACGGCTTCGAGGCGGTGACCGTGCACACGCGGGCGGATCTGAAGGCCGTCGAGGACTGGCTCGCCGGGCCACGCTCCGCGCCCCTGCTCATCGACGCCAAGGTGGTCGCGGACCGAGGAGCCTGGTGGCTGGAGGAGGCGTTCCGCGGACACTGAGCGAGGGCCCATGGCCGGTCGTGGTCGTGGCCGCGACCTGCGGGGTATCGGCGTGACCGGGCAGCGGTGTTGCTCCTGTTTTGTGGGCCGCCCGGCCACGCCGAACCGTCTACGGCAGTCCCCAGGGCTCTCCCGTCTCGCTCGGGGAGACAGGAGCGATGACGAGGTCGGGTCGCTCACCCACGTACAGCAACACCTCGCGTCCCTTGGGCAGTTCGACGGCGAGGGTGCCGTCGTCCGCCGTGTGGGTGCGGGCCGGTCTGCCGTCGTCCAGGACCGCGGTCACCCGCCCGCCGGTCAGACCGTGCCGGAGGCGCAGCGGCTCGCCCGCCAGGCTTCGTACGCGTACGAAGCGGGTGACGCCGCCGCTGCGGACCGCGCTGACCAGGAAGGCTCCCTGGGTGCGGAAGTCGTGCAGGGTGACATCGGCCCAGGAGTCGGGCACGGCGGGAAAGACCCGTACGACGCCGTCCCAGCTCTGGCAGAGCATGTCGTGCAGGGACTGGGACGCCGACAGCGGTGTCTCGATGACGGGCCCGGCCTCGGTGTAGTGGGTGTTGGCCCGGCACGGATAACGGGTTGTGGTGTCGAAGAACTTCTTCAGGTACGAGAGTGCTGTGTCACCGCGGCCCATCATGGCGTACAGCGACGCGGCGCCCGTGTAGCTGTAGCCGCGGTGGGAGCCGGTCAGCGCGTGCCAGTGGACGAGCGACTTCTCGATCAGCTCGCGCTGCTCCGGCTGGTCCCAGTTCACGAGATACAGCGGATAGACCATCAGCAGGTGCGAGTAGTGGCGGTGGGACTGCGCGTACGGAGTGTCCGCGCCGATCATGAAGCCGTTGTCGTCCACCGGATACGGCGTCAGCCTGGCCAGCACCTCCTGCCAGCGCGGCGCGAGCGGGTCGTCGACGCCCAGGCGCTCGGACGCCTCCAGCAGCGTGCCGCAGCCCCAACGGATCAGCGCCAGATCGTAGTTGGTGTCCTTCGGCGGGACCACCGGATACTCCGGGGACAGCGTCGACGGCAGATGCAGCTTGCCGTCGTCGCCCGGCTGGAGGAAGTGGAGGTAGTAGTTGATCGCGCGGCGCAGCAGCGGGTACACCGTGTCGCGCAGCAGGTCCTCGTCCATGCTGTGGCGGTAGCTCAGCCATACGTTGTGCAGGGCCCAGGTCAGATTGCCCGCCTCGCCGCCGCTGCCCGGCACGGGGACACCGCGGGTCGCGAACATGTCGGAGCTGCGGCCCACTCCGGCGCTGTCCGTCCGGTACGCGGCGGGCACGTTCGCGATCAGCTGCTCCTGGTTCTGCCTCAATGTGCTGGCGAGCGAGTCGAGTTCCAGGTGGTTGGAGCCGTGGATGAGCCAGTACTCCAGCTGGACGTTGAGGTTCCACCACACGGCGGGCCAGGGAGTGGGTTCGAGCCAGGGGCCACAGGTGGCCATCACGGGCCCGCCCTCGCGGCTGGCCGACGCGATCTTGTAGAGCTGGATCCAGTGGAAGCTCTGCAGCCGTTCGTCGGGGATCGAGACGAAGCTCTTGCGGTAGAAGGCGTGCCACCAGCGGGTGTGCTGCCTGCGGAGCGATCCGTAGGGAGCCGCGCGCTGGATCTTCTTGAGCGAGGCTTCCCCGGCCCGGGTGTCCGAGGGGTGGCTGTGGGCCACGTTGAGCAGCAGGGTGTCGCCGGAGCGGCGGTAGGCGGTCGCGGTCTGGCCGCCGCCCACGAGCGGCTGGAGCACCTGCTCGACGTCACCGGTGGTGCGGGTGGTCCAGGGCGGGTTGGCGACGTAACCCGTCGGCGGTGCCTCGCTGATCTTCCGGGGGCTGACGGCCTCCTCGGGGTGGAACGTCCAGCGGACCTCCTCGTCGCCGTCGGCCGTGACGCGTGCGGCGAGGATTCCGTCGTGGATGAGGGCGGAGAGTGTCAGGGTGCCCTTGTCGGTGGTGATGGTGCCGGTGAGTTCGGCGTTCCACAGGCTCAGGCGCCAGTCGACCGTGCCGATGGTGCCGACCGGATCGAGGGTCAGATGTCCGACGGGCAGTCGGCAGGTGCCCCAGCCGCTGCCGAACTCGGGCCGGTGGTCCTGGACTTCGCCGTGCTGGACGGTGAAGCGGACGCTGTTGGCCCCCGGCTCCTTGTAGACCATGCTGCCCAGCCGGCCGTCACCGAGGAACGGCCCCTCGTGCCACAGCGTGGGCATCCTGTGCCAGACCAGGTCCTGCCTGCGCAGGAAGTCGGTCCATGCGCCGTCCGAGCCCATGCGGTTGCGGAGCTTCCAACGGCCGCCGGTGGAACCGGCCGTGAGGTCCTCGCCGACCGCGTCCGGGACTTGCGCGGGCACCGCCTCGGCGACTCCTGGCAGCGCGGCGGCTGCCGTACCGCCCAGCACCGAACCGAGCACAACTCTTCTAGAGGTCATTCGCGGGTGCCTCCAAGCTGCGACATGGTTCACCGCGTCCAGTACGTGAGGTTGCGGAAGCGTGCCTCTGCCCGCCCGCTGCCGTGGTGGTAGACACCGTTCTTGAAGTGGCGGGTGGCGGGCCCCCGGTCCTGGGTCGTCAGGACCAGCTCGTCGTCGAAGTAGACCTTGACGCTGCGACTTGAGGCGTTGTGTTCGAGCTTGACGTTGAACCACGTGTTGTACGCGTTCGTCCTGAGGACCGTGCTGTCGTACGCCCTCACCGTGCCGCCGCTCGCGCTGTAGGCGTTGAGCATGAAGTCCGTGGCGGGCGTGCCGGACGGGTGGATCACACGGAGGATCTGCACGAAGGTCGCGCCGTTCGTGCCGGACGGAAGGTACACGTCGGCGTCCCACATGTGCTGTCCGGAGGTGTACTCCTGCCGCCAGCGCATCTCGGTGCGCGGGTCGGTGGAACTGCCCTGCGACATGGGCTCGTCGGTGTCGTACACCCACATGCGGTGGACGCCGCCGCTGGTGCTGTACCGGTCGGCCAGGTCCAGGTTCCACGGCTTCTGCATGCCGTACGTGAACGCGGTCTTGCTCCAGCCGTCCGTGGGCGACGCGGCGGAGGCGGCAGCGGAGGAGGACGCCGGCGAGGTCATCGCCCAGGCGGCGCCTCCGGCGAGTAAGCCTCCGGCGGCGAGAACGGTACGTCTCGACGGATTTGATGGGGGCATGCCAATCCAATCCTCGGAGTGATGAGAGTGATATGGGCGAGCGGTTCGAGGGATTCATCGGATCTATTTCCTGACGAAGGGTAGATCTGGCTGCTTAGGGCGTCAATGATGATGGTGAGCCCAAAATAGATCCGATGTGCAGGGTCAGTGGCCGGTCACGGAACCGGGGCGGAGACGACGCAGGGCGTGGATCAGGATCGGGGGCAGCAGCGCGCACTGCACCGCGACCGCGGCCCAGAAGAGACCGGGATACCCCGAGCGCTCGGCCAGTCCGTAGCCCGCGCCTCCCGCGATGCCGCTGGCGAACGCGCCGAGTCCGGCGGCCAGCCGCTGGTGGCCGAAGACGACGGCCGGGGCGCGGGGAGACCGGGCGAGGGCTTCGAGGTCGTTCTTGAGGAAGAGCACGATCTCGCCGAGGCAGATGAACAGTGCTCCGGCCAGGAGGGCGGCGGGGTGGCCGAGAGTGAGCGTGCCCATGCCGGCGGCCAGCGCGGTGAAGCCGAGTCGCAGGGCACGGGTATACGGCATGCGGGCTATCCGGTCCGACAGGAGCGGCTGGGCCACCACCAGGAGCACGGCGTAGAGGGCGAGGACCAGACCGTAGAACTCCGTCGAGGTCCTGGGCACGGCGTACACCGCGAGGTAGTGCTGGAAGAACATGAAGACATACACGCTCAGGACGGTGACCGCGAAGGGCAGGACCGGCAGTCCGGCGAACGGCTTCTGCCGCTGGCGGGGCGGGTGTTGGGCCTCGACGCCTTCCCTGTCCGGGTGGTGGTCGGGGGCTTCGACGGGCAGGAGCGCGTGGCCCACGGTGATGGCCGCGAACAGCACGGCGACCGCGGTGAAGAGTCCGGCGGAGGCGCTGAGTACGAAGGGGGCGGCGGCGAGCGGACCCAGCGCGATACCGGCGTTGAGGGCGGAGCCGCTCGCCGACAGCAGCAGCGGGCGCTCCTCGTCCGCGACGCCGTGCACCAAGTACGCCTTGTTGGCGGGCAGATAGAGCGCGGCGCCGCAGGAGACGAGGAACAGCGCGGTGACGGCCGCGGCGGGATGGCCGAGCCCCGGCACGAAGCCGGCGAAGCCCGCTGTACGGACCAACAGGGCGAGCAGCATGGTGCGTTGCAGCCCGATGCGCTCGGCGACCACCGCCCCGACGACGCCACCGGCGAACTGCACGAACGAGGCGATGGCGAGCACCACGCCGACGGCACCGAGCCCCATCCCCAACTGCTCGTGCAGCAGCACCGACATGAAGGGCAGCACCGCGAAGCTGCCCAGCGGGATGAGGAACGATCCGGCCAGCAGGAAGTACTGCGGGCCGCTGAGACCGGACAGCCCGACGAGTCCGTTCAGCCCGGTTCGTGCGGCGAACCGGGCCGGGCGGGACCGCAGTCGGCCGGGCGGCTCGTCCGGCGGCGTCACCCCTCGTCGTCGGCCGCGACGACCGGACGTACGCTCCCGGCCGCGCTGAGCGCCCGGTGCAGGGCCAGTTCGGCGGTCGCGGCCTCGGCCAGCACGATCCCCGTACAGCCTCGTTGATCGTCCAGGTGCTCAACACGCCGTCCCGGCAGGGCGGTTGGGTACCACTCGGGCGAACCGGGGAAGGCGGACAGGGTGTCGAGGCCGGTCCAGCCGGTGAGCGTGCCGCGCCGGTCGGGGTAGACGAGCACGAAGCCGGTGGCCGGTCCCGAGGAGGCATCGACCGGGCTGTCCAGCAGCGCGGGGCGGCGGCCGAGAGCCGTGTCGACCATGGCCTCGTAGACATTGGTGCCCAGCGCCCGGCACAGCGCCTCGCCGACGAGGGCACCGCCGATACGGCGGTTGATCTCCACCAGCTCCGGTCCCTCGGTGGTGAGGACGAACTCCACATGCGCGAAGCCGGTGTCATGACCGGCGGTCGCCAGTACGCGCCCCACCCAGTCCTGGAGCAGGCCGAGTTCGGGAGCCGGGAAGGCCACAGGGAACGCCGCGGCCTCCTCCCGGACGGACGGCTCGGGGGACATCTGCCGACTCAGGACGCCGAGCAGCATCGTCTCGCCCTCCCAACTGAGGGTCTCCGCGCTGTAGACGGGGCCGGAGAAGAAGGGCTCCGCGAACAGCCGTCCTGCAAAGGCGCGTTGGGCGGCCTCGCCGAGGGCGGCGTGCAGCTGCTGCTCGTTGCGTACCGGCCACACGTTGCGGGAGGAGGTGCCCGCGGAGTCCTTCAGGACCGCGGGCAGACCGATCTCGCGAAGGATCTCGGCTGCGGCTGCGGCTGCGGAGGCCGCGGAGGCATGGGCGGGGTTGGAGGGATCCGCGGGATCGGCGGGAACGGTCAGGGCCCGGCCACGGCTCAGGCCGCGCTCGTGCAGGAGAGTACGCACCCGGCTCTTGTCGCGCAGCAGCCGGACCGCGGCAGGGTCCGGCCCTGGGAGGCCCAGTTTGGCGGCCAGGTCGGCGCCCGGAACGCTCCAGGTGTCGGTCGAGTTGACGAGCCCTCGCAGGTCGGGCACGGCGGCAAGCGCGGCGGCGCAAGCGGACTCGTCGAACGTGTCGACGTCGACGATGTCGAGCGCCGCGAGTGCTTCGGGCGTGAGGTGGGCGAGTTCGTGGCGGTAGACGGCCCGGTCCCCGGTCAGGAGGCACAGCCGGTGCCCGGCCCCGCCGGCCGCCTCCGCCAGGCGGCCCAGTCCGAAGGTGAGTGCTTCCAGGGCGGCGATGGTCACGATGCCCGGTCCTCCTTGCTGGTTGCGGCAGTTGATACGGCGGCCGATACATCAGCCGAAACGCCAGTCGATAGGGCGGCTGATACGCCGGCCGATGTGGCGGCCGATGCGTCAGCCGATGTGGCGGTCGGCGCGGCGAGCGGCGCCGGTACCCGTGCGGGCGCGGCGCTCCGGCGTACGTCGTAGCTCCGCCGTTCCCAGGCCATCACCGACCAGGGCGGGGCGAGATCGGCCAGGCCCGTGATCTGGTGGGGCTTGAGGACGCTCGGGTCGAGGGCCTCCTGGTGGCGGGCGAAGACGCGCTCGGTGTAGCGGTGTCCGGTGTCGGCGCCGATCACCACGTGCACCCGCTCCGGGTGCCGCGCGGCCTCCCAGCCGGCGACGAGATGGGCCGCGCCGGTCGACAGGCCGGCGAACACGGCATGTTCCCGCAGCAGCCCGACGGCACCGGCCATGGCATGACGGAAGTCGAGCCAGTGCAGCGTGTCGTAGAGGTCGTGGCGGACGTTGTCGAACGGGATCGAGCTGCCGATGCCCGCGATGATCGCCTCGGGGTCGCTGAACCCGTCGCTGCCGAAGGTGACGCTCCCGAAGGGCTGCACCCCCAACAGCCGTACGGCCCGGCCGCGTTCGCGCAGCGGATCCACCAGACCACCGGTGGACGACCCCGTGCCCACGGCACCCACGACCGTCAGCGGGGCGTCGGGCAGCGCACGGTCGATCAGGTCGGCGAACTCGCGGTAGCCCGTGTAGTGGACGGCGTCGTGGTACTGCCGCATCCAGTGCAGACCGGGCCGCTCGGCCAGCAACTGCCGCACCCGGCGCACCCGCCCTTCCTGGTCGAGTCGCAGATCCTGCGAGGGCGGCATCTGGTCCACGGTCGCCCCGAGGATCTCCAGTTGGGCGCGCATCGCGGCGTCGACGGTGGTGGAGGCGACGATGTGGCAGTTCAGCCCGTACCGGTGACACGCCATCGCCAGGGCCAGCGCGTAGATGCCGCTGGAACTGTCGACGAGGGTCTGGCCCGGCTGGACGGTCCCGCGCTCCAGCAGGGTGCGGACCGCGCCGAGGGCGGCGTAGACCTTCAGGGTCTCGAAGCGGGCGAGCACCACGTTGTCCGACAGCCGCAGCAGATCGGGGGCCTTCATCGCGTCGGTGATGTGCTCATGGACCGGGGGAGCGGGTGCGGGAACGGGTGCGGGTGCGGTACGCGTCGGAGTCACCGTCACCGCCCGACCGAGCGCAGGTAACGGCCCAGGTCCTCGGCGCCCTTGACGTTGCGGGGGCCGCTGACGGCGTCGCCGTAGGACATCACGAAGAAGCGGTGGTTCTTCACCGCGGGTACGGACTCAAGGCTCTTGAGCGACTTGAGGTAGGCGATCTTGTCCTTGGCGGGCTGGTCGGCGTAGTCGACGATCACGATCACTTCGGGTTTCGCCTCGATCACCGGTTCCCAACCGACCGTCGTCCAGCCCTTGTTGAGCCCGTCGAAGACGTTGGTCGCTCCGGCGGCGGTGATGATGTCGTTCGGCGCGGCATGGCGGCCCGCGGTGAACGGCTGGTCGGTGCCCGAGTCGTAGACGAAGACCTTGGCCGGGTCGCCCTTCTCGGGCCAGGTCTTCTTCAGCGCGGCGACACGGTCCTTGAGATCCGTGACGAGCTCGTCGGCCCGCTTCTCGACGCCGAAGATCCGGCCGAGGTTCTCCAGGTCGGTGTAGAGCGCGTCCAGCGGTGTCACGTCCACGCTCTTGTCGCCGTAGTCCCAGCAGGTCTCGGTGTGCAGATAACTGGCGACGCCGACCTTCTCCAACAGAGCCGGTGTGATGCCCCGTTCCTCGCTGAAGCCGGAGTTCCAGCCGGCCAGCACCCAGTCGGCCTTGGCGTCGACGACGATCTCCCGGGTGATGCGCTCGGTGCCCAGCCGCTCGACCCCGGTGTAGTCCTCGCGCCAGGGCGACCCCTTGATGGCCGGATCGCCGAGCTTGTTCATGACGTAGCCGCGCATCCGGTCGGCAAGCCCGAGGGAGAACATCTTCTCGGCGCCGCTGACGTCGTAGGCCACCGCGCGCTTCGGACGGGTGTACGTGACGTCCTCGCCGCAGTTGGAGACGGTGACGGTGTCGTCCTTCTTGTTCTTCGCCGCGGACTCGACCTCGGCGCCGCAGCCGGTGGTCAGGAGCCCGGCCGCGAGCAGTACGGCGGCCAGGGTCCGGGGCAGCGGTGGTCGCATCATGAGTGCCGTCCTTCTGGTGGGGCGTCGGGGAGTGCGGAAGGTGCCGCGGCGGTCAGGTCGTGGAGGCCGGGGCGGTCAGGTCGTAGATCAGGTGGGGTGCGCCGGTGCGCGGGTGGTGGACGACCGTGACGTCGACGCCGAACACCTTGCGGACCAGCTCGGGGGTCAGGACCTCCGCCGGTTCGCCGGTGGAGACCAGGGACCCGGAGCTCAGTACGGCGATCCGGTCGCAGGCGGCTGCCGCCAGGTTGAGGTCGTGCAGGGCCGTGAGCACGGTCAGTCCGGAGCCGCGAAGGAAGGACAGCAGCTCCACCTGGTGCCGTACGTCGAGGTGGTTGGTGGGTTCGTCGAGGACCAGGACACGGGGTTCCTGGACCAGGGCGCGTGCCACGAGGACGCGTTGGCGCTCCCCGCCGGAGAGCGTGAGCACGCTGCGGTCCGCGAGGTGGGTGACGTCCAGCCGTTCCATCGACTGCCGGCACAGGGCGCGCTCACGGGCGGTGAGGGGGTGATTGCCCCGGGCGTGCGGAGCGCGGCCGAGGGCCACCACCTCCTCGACGGTGAAGTCGAGTTCGGTCTGGCTCTCCTGGGTCAGGGCGGCGATCGACCGGGCGCTGTCACGCAGTTTCAGCGAGGTCAGATCGGTGCCGTCGAGCAGGACGGCCCCGGACGTCGGCCTCAACGCCCGGTAGACACAGCGCAGCGCGGTCGACTTGCCGCTGCCGTTGGGGCCGACGAGTCCGACGATCCGGCCGGCCTCCACGTCGATGTTCAGCCGGTCCACCAGGGCACGCCCGGCCGCCTCGACCGACAGGTCACGCAGGGACAGGACCATCTACCGGCCTCCGAACAGATAGCCGCGGCGGCGCATCAGCGTGATGAACACCGGCACCCCGATCAGCGCGGTGATCACCCCGAGCGGCAGTTCCTCGGGCGCGAAGGCGGTACGGGCCACCAGGTCGACCCACACCATGAAGCAGGCCCCGGCGAGCGGAGTGATCGCGAGCACCCTGCGGTGTGTGGAGCCGACGAGGATCCGCACCACATGGGGCAGGACGAGACCGACGAAGGCGATCGCGCCGCTGACCGCGACGATCAGCCCGGTGACGGCCGCCGTGAGCAGGAACAGCCCGCGCCGCAGCGCGTCCGCGTCCACGCCCAGGCTGGCGGCGGTCTCGTCGCCCAGCGCCAGCACGTCCAGCGACCGGCTCTGCCGCAACAGCACCCCGATCGCCACCAGGACCGCCGCCGTCACCAGCGGCAACGACTCCCAGGACGCCGCCCCGAGGCTGCCCAGCAGCCAGAACAGCACGGTCCGTGCCGCCTGGCCGTTCGGCGAGAGGAAGACCAGGACACTCATCAGCGCCTGGAAGCCGTACGCCAGCGCCACCCCGGTCAGCACCAGCCGCAGCGGTGTCAGCCCCAGCGGGCCCCGCGCGGCCAGATACACCAGCAGCGTGGCGCCGAGCGCGCCGAGGAACGCGGCGGCCGACAGGGCGTAGACCCCGAGGCTCGCGAAGACCCCGAACACCACCACGGCGGTCGCCCCGACGGACGCGCCGGACGAGATGCCCAGCACGAACGGGTCCGCGAGGGCGTTGCGCACCAGCGCCTGGATGGCGACGCCGACGACGGCCAGCCCGGCTCCGACGACCGCGGCGAGCAGCACTCGCGGGGTGCGCACATGCCAGACGATGGAGTACCCGGTCACCTCGTCGGCCCCGATGCCGCCGCCGGTGAGGGCCGCCCACAGGAAGTGCACGACATCAGCCGGCGGCACGACGGTCGGCCCCAGCGCGATTCCCGCCAGGACGGAGACCACCAGCGTCACGGAGAGCACCACCAGCGCGGTCAGCAGCCTGCCGCGACCCGCACCGCGACCGTCCGGCTCCTCGTCATGCGTCTCGTTCCGCGAGGGTTCGGCGGTTCCGGGCTCGGCTGAGGGTGTCTCGGATACGGCTTCGGCCATGAAGTCCCTTTGTCCGTACGGCAGTTCGGGCGCGGGCGGCCCCAAACGCCGCCCGCTCACCAGTAGTCGGCCGCAACCGCGTCAGAGTTCCCGCGCATCGGCGGAGAGTTCAGGACGGGTCCCTCGGACGATCAGCCGCTTCGATTGGTTGTCGTACGGGCCGCCGTCGAAGTCGCCGTAACAGCACACGTCGGTGAAACCGGCCGCCTCGAACAGCGCGCGCAGCTCGGCCGCGCTGTAGAGGAAGGAGGTGATCGACGCCTCCCGCGCGATCCCGTCGCGCACGAGAGTCCAGTCGGTGCGCAGTCGCGTCCAGCTGTCCAGGACGGTGTCGCGCTGCACCACGTACGCGCCGCCGTCGAGCTCGACGACCTGGGGCCGCCCGATCCAGCCCGCGAGGACCTCCTTGCCCATCACGTCGACGAGCAACTGCCCACCCGGCACGAGCGAGTCGTACGCGTTGCGCAGCACCCGCTCGTTGTCGTCCGGGGCGTCGAAGTAGCCGAACGACGTGAAGACGTTCAGCACCACGTCGTACGAGCCCGGCTCGACGTGTGTCAGCATGTCCGCCCGCACCAGCCGGACTTCGGCCCCGGCCTCCTCGCACACGGCACCGGCCCGCTCCAGCATGACCGGACTGAGGTCCACCCCCGTCACCGCGTATCCACGGCGGGCCAGGGGCACCAGATACACACCGGGTCCGCAGCACAGGTCCAGCACCCGGCTCCCGGGCGGGAACTCCAGCAGCGGCGACTTGGCGACGACGCCCTCCGTCTCCGTACGCCTGCGCCCGGAGAACATGGTCTCGGAGAAGTCCGACCAGAATCCGTCGTCCTCGTACCAGTGCATACAGCTGCAACCTCGATCCAGGGCAGGACGAGCCGCACACCACAGCGCAACGGCCTCGTCAGTGCGGGGCTTCTGCTGCAGTGGTCGGACGCGGATGCCCTGGAGTTCCCGACGAGCCGGAGATCAAGTCGGGGACCGGAGATCAAGTGGGGAAAGGAAACACGACGGTGCCCGTCGGGGGCGGATGGTTCGTCCCGCCCCCGACGGGCACCGTGGACGGATCGATCAGGCCTCCGCGCGGCGGCGCATCACCAGCTTCTTGATGAGCGGCCAGGCCAGCAGCAGCACGATCACCGCGTACACCGTCACCGAGAAGGGCGTGTTGACCAGGCCCGAGACGCTGCCGTCGCTGATCTGCAGGGCGCGCCTGAGCTGCTGTTCGGCGTTCGGGCCGAGGATGACGCCGATGACGGCGGGCAGCACCGGCAGCCCGTAGCGCCGCATGCCGAAGCCGATCAGGCCGATGATCAGGAGGATCACCAGGTCGATGACCTCGCCGCCGACCGCGTACGCGCCGACCGCCGCGAAGAACATGATCCCGGCGTACAGGTACGGCCGCGGGATGCGCAGCAGCTTCGCCCACACCGGCGCCAGCGGCAGGTTGAGCGCGAGCAGCAGGACCATGCCGACGAAGAGGGAGGCGATCAGGCCCCACACCAGGTCGGGTTCGCGCTCGAAGAGGAGCGGGCCCGGCTGGATGCCGTACTGCTGGAACGCGGCCAGCATGACCGCCGCGACCGCCGTGGTCGGCAGTCCCAGGGTCAGCATGGACACCAGCGTGCCCGCCGCCGAGGCCGACGCCGCCGACTCCGGCCCGGCCACGCCCTCGATCGCGCCCTTGCCCCAGTCGTCCTTGTGCTTAGACAGGCGCTTCTCCGTCACGTACGACAGGAAGGTGGGGATCTCGGCGCCGCCCGCGGGGATCGCGCCGAACGGGAAACCGATGACCGGTCCGCGCAGCCACGACTTCCAGCTCCGCCGCACATCGGCCTTGCCCAGCCAGGGCAGGCCCACCGGTATGGGCTCGCCCGGACTGCGCCGCAGATGCGCCGCCACCCACAGGGCCTCGCCGATCGCGAAGAGACCGACCGCGACGATCACCACGTCGATGCCGTCGGCGAGTTGGAGCGAGCCGAAGGTCAGCCGCTGCTGCCCGGTCATCTGGTCGAGGCCGACCAGGCCGATCGTCAGTCCGATGAGCAGGGACGCGAGCCCCCGGATGCGGGACGAACCGAGGACGGACGTCACGGCGATGAACGCGAGCACCATGATGGCGAAGTAGTCCGGTGCACCGATGTCCACCGCCAGTTCGGCGACCGTCGGCGCGAGCATCACCAGCAGGATCGTGCCGATCAGACCGCCCGCGAAATGGCCGATGGCGGCGGCCGCGAGCGCCTGCGCGCCGCGCCCCGACTTGGCCATCGGGTTGCCCTCCATGGCCGCGACCACGGCCGCGCTCTCGCCCGGCGTGTTCAGCAGGATCGAGGTGGTCGAACCGCCGAACATGGCGCCGTAGTAGATACCTGCGAACATGATGAACGCGCCGATGGGGTTCAGGCCGTACGTCACCGGCAACAGCAGGGCCACCGCCATCGCGGGGCCGATACCGGGCAGCACACCGATCGCCGTGCCGAGCAGCACGCCGATGGCGGCCCACAGCAGGTTGATCGGGGTGAGCGCCGTACCGAACCCGTCCATCAGGGAGTTGAGGGCGTCCATGTCACAGCACTCCCATCAGCGGGCCGCCGGGCAGCGGTACTCCGAGCAGGTTGTTGAAGATCACGTACGTGAAGAGGGAGAGCACGGCCGCGATGAGCGGGTCCCGGTCGAAGCGGCGGCTGCCGAGCGCGAAGGCCGCTCCCCAGAAGAGGAGGGCACCCGCGACGGGGAATCCGGCGGGCTCGATGAGGACGGCCGCGCCCAGGAACACTCCCGCGAGCAGCAACACCGTGCGCCAGTCGGCCGGTTCGGACAGATCGACGTCCTCACCGCCCTCGGCCTCGCCACGGCCGCCGCGCAGTACGTCGACGGCGAGCAGGGCGGCGATGACGAGCAGCCCGATGCCGACCACGATCGGCACGGTCTTCGGCCCGACGGGACCGCGCTGGGTGATCTCGACGTCCATGGTGAGCGCGTCACCCAGGACGAGCGCGCCGAGGGCCAACAGCAGGACGCAGACGCCCAGTTCGGAGTGGTCGCGCAGCCACGAGCGCCGTTCGTCGGTGGGCGGCGTCGGGGAGGCTTCGGTGGGCGGCGTCGTCACAGTCCCAGCTCCTTCAGTACCGAAACCACGCGCTTGTCCTGGGCGTCGAGGAAGTCACCGAACTTCTCGCCGGTGAGGAAGGCGTCGTCCCAGCCGTTCTGCTGCATCGACTTCTGCCACTCGGGGGAGTCGTGAAGCTCCTCGACGAGGCGTACGAGCTTGTCGCGCTCGGCGTCCGACAGACCGGGCGGGGCCACGATGCCCCGCCAGTTGGTGAAGTCCACGTCGTAGCCGGACTCCTTCAGCGTGGGCGCGTCGGCGAGTTCGTCGACCCGCTCCGGGCCGGTGACCGCGAGAATCCGGAGCTCGCCCGCCTTGATCTGGTCGAGGTACTCGCCGACCCCCGACACCCCGAAGGCGACCTTGTTGCCGAGGATCGAGGCGAGCAGCTCGCCACCGCCGTCGAAGGGCACGTAGTTGACGTCCTTCGGGGCGATACCGGCCGCCTTCGCCATCAGCATGGGCGCGAGGTGGTCGGGCCCGCCCGGCGAGGAACCACCGCCCACCGGAAGCTTGCCCGGGTCCTTCTTCCAGGCCTCGACGAGCTGGTCGATCGTCTTGTACGGGGAGTCCTTGCCGACCACGACGACGTCCTGCTCCTCGGTGAGCCGGGCGATCGGCGTGGTGTCGGCGAGCGTCTTGGGCGCGTCGTTGGAGCGGACCGCGCCCACCACACCGAGGCCCATCGACATGGCGAGCTTGCCGTTGCCGTGCTCGCTCACGAGCCGGCTGAGTCCGACGGTGCCGCCGGCGCCGGGCAGGTTGAACACCTCGATGTTGTGCGTGAGTTCGGCGTCCTCGGCGTTCTTCGCGGCCGTACGGGCCGTGATGTCGTAGCCGCCGCCGGGCGTGTTGGGGACCATGAAGCGCAGGCCCGGGATCTGCGTGCCCGTCGCGGAATCGCTGCCCGCCGTGAGCAACGGAGGGCCCACGAGCACGAGCACGGCGGCCCCGAACAGGGCGAGGAGGGTGCGCAGGCGCACGAATGCCACCACCTGTCGGTACGTCGATGAGGTCGGGGGGAAGCCCTGTGGGGAGGGTGACGTGGGCCACATGTTGCCCGCACGTCGAACGTCTGTCTCTCTTCCGGAACCAACGGAGGTTGTGGTCTTTGTGGCCACCGCCGCCGGTCGTGAGGATACGGCGGGTCTTCTGTGCCGGCTCCCCGCTCGCCCCCGCTCGCCCCTTCTCCCCGACGTGAGCGGGGTCCATGATGGTGCGACGCCCCAGACGAGCCGCCCAACGTCGTGTCGGCCCGAGAGATTGAGTACGTCGTGGTCGCCACCTTCCGCCGTCAGACCCTCGCGGGCGAGATGCTGGTGCTCCAGCTCGCCATCGTCGTGGTGGTGCTGCTGGCCGTCGCCGCGGTCTCCCTCGCACAGTCGGAGGCGACCTTCAACCGCGTGGAGGGCCGCCGGGTCGCCGCGCTGGCCGAGCAGCTGGCAGCCAACCCCCTGGTCCGCAGCCAGCTCGTACGGCCCGCGCCGCTGGAGGCCCTCGCCCCGCTGGTGAACTCCACACAGACCCAGTCCGGGGTCACCTCCGTGACGGTGACCGACGCCGACGGCCGGATCGTCAGCTCCACGAACCCCACGGCTCTCGGCGACCGGCTGGCGCTCGGCGAGGGCGCCGCCGAGGGCCGCGGCTGGTCCGGCTCGCTGACCCTGGACGGCAGCCGCCAGCTCGTGGCCCAGGTGCCGGTACTCGGCGCGACCCAGCAGAACCTCGGCCAGTACCTGGGCACGGTGATGATCGGCGAGGCCGACCCGACCGTGTGGCAGCGCCTCAACGGCGCGTCCTCGTACCTGCTCGCCTACCTGGGCATCGCCAGCGGACTCGGCCTGGTGGGCTCCTGGCTGCTGGCCAGACGCGTCAAACGGCAGACCCTGGGCCTCGAACCCCGCGAGATTGCCGGCCTGGCCGAGCACCGCGAGGCGATGCTGTACGGGATCGCCGAGGGCGTGATCGCCCTGGACCCGCAGCACCGGCTCACCCTCGCCAACGACATGGGCCGCCGTCTGCTCGAACTTCCCGAGGACTGCGTGGGCCAGAGCCTGGCCGAACTCGGCATCGAGGGACGGCTGCGGGACGTCCTGGTGGGCGACCGCAAGGGCGCGCCCCACGAGCGCGACGAGGTCGTGATCCGGCACGGCCGGGTGCTGGTGATGAACCGGATGACCGTCACCAAGGACGGCCGCCTGCTCGGCTCGGTCACCACCCTGCGCGACCGCACCGAACTGGCTCGCCTGGAGCGGGAGATCGGCTCCTTCCGCAGCTCCTCCGAGCTACTGCGCGCCCAGGCCCACGAGTTCGCCAACCAGCTGCACACCATCTCCGGGCTGATCGAGATCGGCGAGGAGGACGAAGTCGTGCGCTACATCCGCGCGTTGAACCAGCGCCGCCAGTCGCTGGACGTCACCCTCAGCCGCCGCGTGCGTGACACCGCCGTCGCCGCCCTGCTCATGGCGAAGGCATCCCTGGCCGCCGAACGGAAGGTGCGGCTGCGGATCTCCGACAGCACCGCGCTCGACCGGCTCGTCCCGGAGGACGCCGCCGACGTGGCGACCGTGGTCGGCAACCTCGTCGACAACGCTGTGGACGCCGCGTCCGCCGCCGGGGTCGCGGGCGAGGCGGACGGCCACGAGGCCTGGGTCGAGGTCGAACTGCGCCAGGACGCCTCCAGCGTGGAGATCGTGGTCCGTGACTCCGGCCCCGGCGTCGCCCCGGAACTCGCCCGGGAGGTCTTCCTGCACGGCTTCACCACCAAGGCGGCCCAGGAGGGCGAGCGGGGTATCGGCCTGGCGCTCACCCGGCTGGTCTGCGAGCGTCACGGTGGGGAGATCTCGGTGACCAACACCCCCGAGGGGGCCATGTTCACCGCACGCATGACCGTCAGCCACCTCGCCGACGCGGTGGCGGAAGGAGCGGCCCGATGAAGGGGATGAAGGGGATGAAAAACACGTCCGGCACGCCGGACACGCCCCGTGGGCCGGGCACGTCCGTCGCGACCGACACGATCGACGTGCTCGTGGTCGACGACGACTTCATGGTGGCCCGAGTCCACCGCACCTTCGTCGAACGCGTCGAGCCGTTCCGGGTCGTCGGGGTCGCCAACACCGGCGAGCAGGCGGCCCACGCCGTCGACGAACTGCACCCGGACCTGGTCCTGCTGGACCTCTACCTGCCGGACGTCTTCGGCCTCGACGTCATCCCCCGCCTGCGGACCTCCGGCCACGACTGCGACGTCATGGTCATCAGCGCCGCCCGGGAGGCCGACACGGTCCGCGGCGCCGTCCGTCACGGCGTCGTCGACTACCTCCTCAAACCGTTCGAGTTCGAGGACCTGCGCGCCCGCCTGGAGCGCTACGCCGTCCAGCGGGGCCGCCTGCTCGCCACCGTCGTGCACGGCCAGGCCGACGTGGACCGGGTCCTGGCCGGAGCGACCGTCCCCGCCTCCGCCGCCGGCACCCTCCCCAAGGGCATGAGCGTCGAGACAGCCGAACTGATCGAACGCACCCTCCGCACCGCCGAAGGCACCCTCTCCGCCGCCGAATGCGCCACCCTGGCCGGCATCTCCCGCGTCAGCGCCCGCCGCTACCTGGAACACTTCCACACCGTCGGCAGCGCGGACGTGACGTTGCGGTACGGGGCGGCGGGGCGGCCTGAGCGGCGGTATCGGTTCCAGAGGTAGCCGGTTCCGTCGTGGTGCGTCAGACGGCGACGACCTGGACCCCCGCCTCTTCGAACCGCCGCACCATGTCCCCGCTCACCGCCACGTCCGTGACCAGCGTGTTCACGGACTCGGCCGCACAGATCCGGGCGAAGGCCCGTTGCCCCAGCTTGCTGGAGTCGGCGGCGACGATCACGCGCTCGGCCCGCTCGCAGAGCAGGCGGTTGATCGCCGCCTCCGCCTCGTCGGCCGCCGCCGCGCCATGGGTCACGTCGAGGGCGACCACGCCGAGGACGGCCACGTCCAGGGTGATCTGGCCGAGCACGCCGTCGGCGAGGGGGCCGACGAGCTCGTACGACTGGGGGCGGGCGACGCCGCCGGTCAGCACGATCTTGAACTGGGGCCGTACCGCCAGCTCGTTGGCGATGTTGAGGGCGTTCGTGACGATCGTCAGGGCGGGCGAACCGGACGCGAGATCACTGCGCACGGCCAGCGCGCGGGCCACCTCCGTGGTGGTCGTGCCACCGGTCAGGCCGACCGCCTCACCCGGCGCGACAAGGCCGGCCACCGCCTTTGCGATGCGCTGCTTCTCGGAGGCGTGGCGGGCCGTCTTGTAGCGCAGCGGCAGCTCGTACGAGACGCCGTGCACGACCGCGCCGCCCCGGGTGCGTACGAGCATCTGCTGCTCGGCGAGCTGGTCGAAGTCGCGCCGGATCGTGGCCGCCGACACCGCCAGCTCGGCCGCCGCCTCCTCGACATCCAGCCGGCCCCGCTCCACGAGCAGCTCCAGCAGTGCCTGCCAGCGGGCGTCGCGCGACATCCGCACTCTCCGTCCTCGTCGGTCCGTGCAGCGACCGTTCCCTGATCTTTCGGCGACCCTAACGCACACCGTTCACCTCGGAATGCTTGATTGTGCTCGAAAGGTCGCTATATCTTGCAGGAACAAGCATTCCAGTGTGGAGGTCGCGGGCGTGAGTCATGTCGAGGACGAGCTGAAGAGCCAGCCCGAGTGCTGGGTGCGGGCCGCCGGTGAAGCGGCGGCCCACGGGGACGTGCTGCCCGCCGCGGGGGAGCGGGTGGCCGTCGTCGGCTGCGGCACGTCGTGGTTCATGGCCCAGGCCTTCGCGGTGCTGCGCGAGCAGGCGGGGCAGGGCGAGACCGACGCCTTCGCCGCCTCCGAGTTCCCGCACGGCCGCTCGTACGACCGCGTGGTCGCCCTCACCCGCTCCGGCACCACCACCGAGGTGCTCGACCTGCTCGGCCGGCTGAAGGGGCGTACGCGCACGGTCGCGATCACCGCGGATCCGCGAACTCCCGTGATGGAGGCGGTGGATGACGTGGTCGTGCTCGACTACGCCGATGAGAAGTCCGTGGTGCAGACGCGGTTCGCGACCACCGCGCTCACCCTGCTGCGGGCGCACCTCGGGCTGCACGGCGACGCCGTCGTCGCCGACGCCCGCACCGCGCTGGCGGAGCCGCTGCCCGAAGGGCTCGTCGACTGCACGCAGTTCACGTTCCTGGGGCGCGGCTGGAGCGTGGGGCTCGCGAACGAGGCCGGGCTCAAGATGCGTGAGGCCTCGCTGGCGTGGACCGAGGCCTATCCGGCGATGGAGTACCGGCACGGGCCGATCAGCGTGACCACCGCCGGGACCGCGACCTGGATGCTCGGTGAGGCGCCCGAGGGGCTGGCCCAACAGGTGCGTGACACGGGCGCGTTGTGGGTCGGGGGCAAGCTCGACCCGCTCGCCGAACTCGTCCGCGCCCAGCGCCTCGCCGTGGCCGTCGCCGCGGCCAGGGGCCTCGATCCCGACCAGCCCCGCCACCTCACCCGCTCGGTCGTCCTCACCACGCCCTGAAGTCGCTACACCCTGAAGTCGCAAGTTCTGAAGTCGCAAGTTCTGAAGTCGCCACGTCCTGAAGTCGCCACGTCCTGAAGGGAAGTCAGTGCCTCTCGTAGCAGCCGGAGAACTGGTCGCGCGGGCGGCCGTGTCCCGCACCGCCGTCGCGGCGTTCAACGTCATCACGCTGGAACACGTCGAAGCCGTCGTCGCCGGAGCCGAGGTCGCGGACGCGCCCGTCATCCTCCAAGTCAGCGAGAACGCGGTGAAGTTCCGCGGCGGACGGCTGCTCCCGCTGGCCAACGCCGCGAGCGCCGCCGCCGAACACGCCTCCGTACCCGTCGCGTTGCACCTCGACCACGTCCAGAGCGACGAGCTCCTGCGACAGGCGGCCGGCGCCGGCTTCAGCTCCGTCATGTACGACGCGGCCCGTCTCCCGTACGCCGAGAACCTCGCCGCCACCCGGGCCGCCGCCGACTGGGCACATGCCCAAGGGCTGTGGATCGAGGCCGAGTTGGGCGAGGTCGGCGGCAAGCCGGGGCAGCCGCCGCTGGACGCCCACGCGGCGGGTGCCCGTACCGATCCGGCCGAGGCGCGCGCCTTCGTCGCCGACTCCGGCGTGGACGCCCTGGCCGTGGCCGTCGGCAGCACACACGCCATGACCACCCGCACCGCCGCACTCGACCACGACCTCCTCAAGCGGCTCGCCGCGGCCCTCGACGTGCCGCTCGTACTGCACGGCTCGTCCGGTGTGCCGGACGACGAACTGAGGGCAGCCGTCGCGGGCGGCATCACCAAGGTGAACGTCGGCACCGCCCTGAACATCGCGATGACCGGCGCGATCAGGGACTACCTCACCGCCCATCCCGAAGCGGTCGACTCCCGCAAGTACCTGACCGTGGGACGGGCGGCGATGGCGGAGACGGTGACCCGGATCATCCGAGTCCTGGGCACCACCGGCTGACACACCTCAGCCCGCGTCCACGACCTCCATGTCCGCAGAGCCCTCCACGAGCTTCTCGAAGAAGAACTCGTGCTTGAGGAACGACACGTCGTACTCGCTCCCCGGGTACGGCGGGATCAACTGCGCGGCCTGGAACAGCCGCCAGCCGTCCCGCAGGGCGTCCACCCCGGACTTGTACGGTGGTTCGTCACTGTCCCCGGTGGTGGGCGACGTACTCCCCGTGCCGTCGTACACCGACCAGCCGACCACCGGCGAGTCCAGCGCCGACGTTGCGAGATAGAGCACCAGCACCTGCTGACGCATCGTCATGCGACCTCCTCCTGCGGGCGGTTGGAGACACGGGTCACCCAGTGCTCCAGGTCGAAGGACTCGTCGCCGGTCAGGGACCGCCACAGCAGCACGCGGTTGTAGATCTCCAGCCGGCCGGTGGCGGGCTCGTACCAGGGGAAGGTCGTCGAGAGTTCCTCGGCCACCCGCGGGTCACCGAGGTCCGAGGTGTCCCACAGCCGTCGCTGCCGTACGGCCGGGTTGAAGCGGATCTTGAACATGTACCGCACGGCGTCGCTGTCGTTGCGCCGCCCACCGTGCCAGAGACCGTGGTGCAGAAACACCACGGTGCCGGCCGGGCAGACGAGCCGGGACTGCCCGAGCAGGTTCTGATAGCGGCCGGTGTCCGTTTCGTTCGTGCGCCGCAGATGGCTGCCCGGCACGCTGAGGGTGCCGCCCATGTCGAGGGTCACGTCCTGCGGGTAGTACATCAGCTGCACGTCGAATGCATCGGTGCGCACGTCGATGATCGCGTCACCGTGCAGCGGCTGCGCCGACCCCTCCCGGGGCTCGCGGACGTGCACCGCGTGATGGTCCACGCGCGGGTCCGGGCCGACGAGGCTGCGCAGGGCCCCGGCCACCGCCGGGATGTCGAGGAGCCGCCGGACGAAGGAGCCCTCGGGGTAGGCGTCCGCCACCGCGCTGCCGTAGGGCACGCCCGGGACGCCCCGCCCCAGGAACCCGATCGCCTCGGCGTTCATCTCAGCCGGCACCACCGCGTCGAGGCGCAACGAACCGTGGGCCACGAAGTGCGCCATCCGCACCGAGCTCAGCAGCGGAGCGACCTCCGAGCTCAGCGGCGGCGAGACAGGGGGACGGACCGAAGGAGGGAGGGGA
>NZ_LIQZ01000160.1 GCF_001418655.1 Streptomyces phaeochromogenes
GCCCCCGCCACCCCGTCCTCCGCGAGCCCGGCACCTCCGACGAAGAGCGACACCCGGACCAAGACCGCCCGACTCGCCATCCCGGCGATCGGGCTCAAGGACCTGCGCGTCGTCCCGTACGAGGGGACGACCGACGACTGGCCGGGCACCCGGATCCAGAACGGCGGCGTCGGAGCCAGCCCGTACGGGAGCGAGGGCGGGGTCGGGCCCGGCGAGGTCGGCAACTACCTCGTCACGGCCCACCGGCTCTCCGCCGGCGGCCCGCTGCGCGACCTCCCGTCCCTGGTCAAGGGCGACTCGGTCGTCGTCACCTTTGGCGGCACGGTGTACGAGTACGAGATCACCGGCACCAGGGAGACCTCCTTCCGCTCCGAGCGCTCGCTCGCCGAACAGCGCGCGGCGGTACCGGGCCTCCCGGGCCGGAGCCCCACCCAGGCCATGATCACCATCTCGACGTGCGCGACACCCGAGGACAACGCGGCCGGGAACTTCTGGCGCGACGACCGCGGCAACCCCGAACACCGCATCGACAAGATCGGCGTACTGACGTCGACGACATAGACGACATAGGAGGCGGGGGAGGGACGTCGTACGACGTCCCTCCCCCGCCTCCCGGTGCGTAAGTGCCCGCGGTTACTCCGGTGCGCCGCCGAAGCGCTCCTTGTACGTCTCCAGGTCCTCGTCCGTGATCTTGGCGAAGAGGACCGGGGGGACCGTGAAGGGCGTGCCCGCGGGGAGGAAGGCCAGGGACTTCGCCTCGGCCGCCGTCACCCACGTCGCCGTGTCGTCGGGCAGGGCGAACGCCGAGCGCATCGCCTTGGAGGAGGCCGGGATGAAGGGCTCGGAGATGACCGAGTAGAGGTGGATGAGGTTCATCGCGACGCGGAGGGTGAGGGCCGCGCCGTCCGGGTTGGTCTTGATCTCCAGCCAGGGGGCCTTCTCCTCCAGGTAGGAGTTGCCGGCCGACCACAGGGCGCGCAGGGCCGCCGCGGCCTTGCGGAACTGGAGGGCCTCCATCTGGGTCTCGTACTCCGAGAGCAGGGCCGCGATCTCCTCGCCCAGCTTCGTCTCCGGCGCGCCCGCCTCCGCGCCCGCCGGGACCTCCTCGCCGAAGCGCTTCTTGGAGAAGGAGAGGACCCGGTTGACGAAGTTGCCGAGGGTGTCCGCCAGGTCCTTGTTGACCGTGGACGTGAAGTGCTCCCACGTGAAGGACGAGTCGTCCGACTCCGGGGCGTTGGCGATCAGGAAGTAGCGCCAGTAGTCCGCGGGGAGGATCTCCAGGGCGTGGTCGGTGAAGACACCGCGCTTCTGGGACGTGGAGAACTTTCCGCCGTAGTACGTCAGCCAGTTGAAGGCCTTGACGTAGTCGACCTTCTTCCACGGCTCGCGGACGCCCAGCTCCGTGGCGGGGAACATCACCGTGTGGAACGGGACGTTGTCCTTCGCCATGAACTCCGTGTAGCGGACCGGGTTCTCGCCCGTGTCCGCCTCGTACCACCAGGACTTCCAGTCGCGGTTCTCCGGGTCCTTGTCCGACCACTCCTTCGTCGCGCCGATGTACTCGATCGGGGCGTCGAACCAGACGTAGAAGACCTTGCCCTCGGCGGCCAGCTCCGGCCAGGTGTCCGCCGGGACCGGGACGCCCCAGTCGAGGTCACGGGTGATCGCGCGGTCGTGCAGACCCTCGGTCAGCCACTTGCGGGCGATGGAGGAGGCCAGCTGCGGCCACTCCGGAGCCTTTTCGGAGGTCCGCGCCACCCACTCCTCGACCTCGTGCTGGAGCTTCGACTGGAGGAGGAAGAGGTGCTTCGTCTCCCGGACCTCCAGCTCCGTCGAACCGGAGATCGCCGAGCGGGGGTTGATCAGGTCGGTCGGGTCCAGGACGCGCGTGCAGTTCTCGCACTGGTCGCCGCGGGCCTTGTCGTAGCCGCAGTGGGGGCAGGTGCCCTCCACGTAACGGTCAGGGAGGAAGCGGCCGTCCACCGGGGAGTACACCTGGCGGATCGCGCGCTCCTCGATGAAGCCGTTCTCGTTCAGGCGGCGGGCGAAGTGCTGGGTGATCTCGCGGTTCTGCGGGCTGGAGCTGCGGCCGAAGTAGTCGAAGGCCAGCTCGAAGCCGTCGTAGACCGCCTTCTGGGCGTCATGGGCCTGGGCGCAGAACTCGTCGACCGGGAGGCCCCGCTCCTTCGCCGCCAGTTCGGCCGGGGTGCCGTGCTCGTCCGTCGCGCAGATGTAGAGGACGTCGTGGCCGCGCTGGCGGAGGTACCTGGCGTACACGTCCGCCGGGAGCATGGACCCCACCATGTTGCCCAGGTGCTTGATCCCGTTGATGTACGGAAGGGCGCTGGTGATGAGGTGTCGAGCCATTGCGGGCTGCTCCCGGGTCGTTACGTGGGGTGACGGTTCGGTGGGTGATGCTTCGATCGTCGACCGTCTTACGAACCTTGAAATCGTAGCCGACATGGGTGGGCCGCCCGCTCCCCCTTTTAAGGGATGGAAGGCGGGCGGCCCGGGGGTGCTGCTGGGTGTTCCTGGGTTCCTGTGGGGCTCGTGGTTCTACGGGCGCCAGTTCGCCAGTACGCCCTCGTAGACCTCCGTGTCCGTGAGCTCGCGCGGGGTCGGGCCCGCGTGGAAGAAGGCGGTGTTGTCCGTCTTGAGCTTGCGGAGGTAGTCGAAGGCCTTGTTGTCCTGCTCGCCGAACGCGACGAACGAGAAGAAGACGCCGGGGTGGTTCTTCGCCGCGTCCGTGAGGGACTGGGTCGCGGGGGTCTTGGCGTCCGGGGCGCCGTCCGTCTGGAAGATCACGAGGGCCGGGGCCGAGGGGGCGTCCGACTTCTCGTGGTGGGTGAGGACTTCCTGCACGGCGGCGTGGTAGCTCGTACGTCCCATGCGGCCGAGGCCCGCGTGGAGTTCGTCGATCTTGTTCTCGTGGTCGGCGAGGGCGAGTTCGCCGGTGCCGTCCAGCTCGGTGGAGAAGAAGACGACGTGGACCGTGGCGGTGGGGTCCAGGTGGGCGGCCAGGGCAAGGGTCTGCTCGCCGAGGGCCTGCGCGGAACCGTCCTTGTAGTACGGGCGCATGCTCGCGGAGCGGTCCAGGACGAGGTAGACCTTGGCACGGGTGCCGGTGAGGTTGTGCTTTTCGAGGGTGGCGGTGGCGGCGTCGTAGGCGGTGAGCAGGCCGGGGGCGTGGTCCTTGACCTGAGCGAGGGTGGTGGCGGGGGCCGTCCCCTCGGACTCGGCCTCACCTTCGTCCGCGCCCGTTTCCCCACCCGCACCGCTCGTGACGCTTTCGCCGTCGGCGACCGCGGGCTCGTCCGCCTGCGCGGTGACGGGCTCGGCCTCGGGGGCGACCTCGGCAACCACGAGCTCGGGTTCGGGCTCGACGACCGGCTCGGGCTCCGGGGTCACGTCGGCGACAACGGGCTCGGGCTGGGGCTCGGCTTCGACGACGGGCTCAGCCTCGGCGACCGGCTCGGCTTCGGCGACCGGCTCGGCTTCGGCGACCGGCTCAGCCTTGATGACGGGCTCGGCTTCGGCGACGGGCTCGGCCTCGACCTTTGTCTCCGGCTCGGCCTCGGCCTCGACCACGGGTTCGGCCTTGACCTCCGCTTCCGTCTCCGCTTCTGCTTCCGCCTCTACGACGGGCTCGGGCTTCACCTCGGCCTCGGGCTCGACAATCGGCTCGGGTTCGACGACGGGCTCGGCCTCGGCCTTGGCGCCCACGACGGGCTCGGCCTCGACGACGGGTTCGGCCTTGGCCTCGACCACCGGCTCGGCCTCGGCTGCCAGTACAGGCTCGGCCTCGACTGCCGGCTCAGCCTCGGCTGCCACCACCGGCTCGGCCTTCGTCTCCGGCTCGGGCTTGGTCTCGACGACCGGCTCGGCCTCTGCCGCCGGTTCGGTCTCGACGACCGGCTCGGCCTTGGCCACAGGCTCGGCGACGGGCTCGGCCCCAGTCGTCGGCTCTGCCACCGGCTCCGCCTCAACCACAGGCTCTGCCGCCGGGCCGGCCTCAGCAACCGGCTTGGCCTTGGCCTTGGCCTTTTCGGACGACTCGGCCTTCGTTTCCTGCTCAGCCGTCGGAGACGCCTGCTTCGGGACCGTCACATTGTCGAAGGCCGCCGAAACCAGTTCGTCCACCACTGATGCCTTGGGCTCGGTGGCCGGGGCCGGCACGGTGGCCTCCGGCTCGGCCGCCGCCGCAGGCACCGGCTCGGGAGCCGTCTCCTGTCGGGCCGCCGGCACGCTCGGCTCGGCGGCAGGGGTGGCGGCAGCAGCGGCAGCGTCCCCCTTGCGTGACTTTCCGAACGCATTCCGCAGGCGGGTGAGAATGCCCATGTGCGCAACCCTTCGCATGAGTTGGTTCCGTCAATCCCTGGCCAGGACGGACACGTAAGGTTAGCCGCAGGATTTGGAGATCTTGGGCAGGGTCGATTATGGCCTCCAAGTTAGGTTCCCCTTACCTTCCCTTTGCCTCGACTCCCCTGCGGACGCCGGGGGTTCACCGCCCGTTCACCTCTTGGCTGCGCCCCCGCACGGGCGTGCCCATAGCGTCACGCCGGACACAGACATAGGGGAGGGAACGTGCGCAACCTGCTGCCGTTGATCGGCTCGACCGGCTCACACCCGGGCGGCCGGTCCGAGATGACCTGTCGGTACCGCTGTGGTGACGCCTGCTTTCACCCGGCGCCCAACACCAGCGCCAACGAATACGTCGGCGACGTCATCGCCGGAGCGATCGGCCGCCGTTCCATGATGCGCGCGGCAGCCGCCGTGACCGTCACCGTCGCCGCCGGGGGCGCGGTCGTCGGCGCGGGCGCGACCCCGGCCGCCGCCCAGGCACCCGAGGGCACGCCCGCCGCCTTCACCGGCGGCAAGGCCGCCCGCGGCCTGCGCTTCACGCCCGTCGCGCCGAACACCGCCGACGCCGTGACCGTCCCCGAGGGCTACGGCCAGAACGTGGTCATCCGTTGGGGCGAGCCCATCCTGCGCGGCGCCCCGGCCTTCGACCCGGACAAGCAGACCGCCAAGGCGCAGGCGGGCCAGTTCGGCTACAACTGCGACTTCCTCGCCCTGCTCCCGCTGCCGGGCGAGCGCGGCCGTCAGCTGCTCGTGGCGAACCACGAGTACACGGACGAAATCCTGATGTTCAAGGGATACGACCCCGCCAACCCCACCCGCGAGCAGGCCGAGATCGCCTGGGCCGCCCACGGTCTGGGCGTCGTCGTGGTCGAGGAGGACCGGAAGAGCGGCAGGCTCACCGCCGTGCCCCGCCACCACCTCAACCGCCGCGTCACCGCGACCACCGAGTTCCGGGTCACCGGCCCGGCGGCCGGCTCCAGCCTCCTCAAGACCTCCGCCGACCCGACCGGCAAGAAGGTCCTCGGCACGCTCAACAACTGCGCCGGCGGCGAGACCCCCTGGGGCACGACGCTGCACGGCGAGGAGAACTTCAACCAGTACTTCGCCAACGCGAGCCGTCCCACGGACGCGCGCTACGGCATCGGCACCGGCGCCACCGAGCGCAAGTGGGAGCGTTTCGACAAGCGCTTCGACGTCGCCCAGGAGCCGAACGAGGTGCACCGCTTCGGCTACATCGTCGAGCTGGACCCGTACGACCCCACCTCGACGCCCCGCAAGCGCACCGCGCTCGGCCGGTTCAAGCACGAGGGCGCGACCATCCGTCTCACGGACGACGGCCGCCCGGTCGCCTACTCCGGTGACGACGAGCGCTTCGACTACATGTACAAGTTCGTCGGCAGCAAGCGGATGCGCCACGGCAACAGCCGCTCCGCCCGCGAGCACAACCTGACCCTCCTCGACGAGGGCACCCTGTACGTCGCCAAGCTCACCGGCGACTCCCCGGCGACCGAGATCGACGGCACGGGCAAGCTCCCGGCGGACGGCGAGTTCGACGGCAGCGGTACGTGGATCCCGCTGGCCACCGCCACCGCCAAGGGCGCCGTCTCGCACGTCGAGGGCATGACCGCCGAGGAGGTGTACGTCTTCACGCGCCTCGCCGGTGACAAGGTGGGCGCCACGAAGATGGACCGCCCGGAGGACATCCAGCCCTCGCCGCACTCCGGCAAGGTCTACGTCGCTCTCACCAACAACACCAACCGCGGTGTCGGCTCCAACGCCAAGGCGGACGAGGCCAACCCGCGCAACGCCAACAAGCACGGGCACGTCCTGGAGCTCACCGAGCGCCGCAACCGCGCCGACGCCCTGACGTTCGCCTGGTCGCTGTTCCTCGTCGCGGGCGACCCGAAGGACCCGGCCACGTACTTCGCGGGCTACCCGAAGGACAAGGTCAGCCAGATCTCCTGCCCGGACAACGTGGCCTTCGACCCGCACGGCAACCTGTGGATCTCCACCGACGGCGCCCAGCTCGGCTCCCACGACGGCCTGTTCGGCGTGGCGACGAAGGGCGACCGCCGCGGTGAGCTGAAGCAGTTCCTCACCGTGCCGAAGGGCGCCGAGACCTGCGGCCCCATCGTCCAGGACCGCCGCGTCCTCGTCGCGGTCCAGCACCCGGGCGAGATCACCGGCGCGACCGTCGAGAACCCGGCGAGCATCTGGCCCGACGGCCCCGGCAAGATCGTCCGCCCGTCGGTGGTAGCGGTCTGGCGCAAGGACGGCTGCGACATCGGCGTCTGATACGAGGGATGACAGGGGGTGCCTTCTTCGGAAGAGGGCACCCCCTGGCCCTTTGCTTTTAGGGGCGCGGGGAACTGCGCACCAAGCCCCGACCGACCCGCACCCGACACACGACCCGCACCTACACACCCACCCGATCCAGCCACTCCCGATACCCCGGCGCCTCCCGGGCAACCTCCGAGTACGCCTCCCACAGCCCGGGAAAAACAGAGTCCAACTCCCCCTCCGTACGCGCCGCGAGCATCAGCCGCACACCCAGCGGATCCCCCTGGATCCGCCGAACGGCCATCGCCGGCCCGGGCTGACACGTCGGCTGGCACACCGTGACGACCTCACCGGTCGAGACGAGTGACGCGGCCGTGTGGTAATCCCCGTGCAGCACACGGGGATTGAGCCCCGCGGCCCGCAGCATCCGATGCACCGCGTCCCACTCGCCGTCCACCGTGGGATCGATCATCCAGCGGTCCTCGGCCAGGTCGGAGAGCTGGACCTCGGTATGCGCGGCGGCCGGATGGTCGGCGGGCAGCGAGACGAACTGCGGCTCGCGTTCGACCAGGACGCGCAGGGCCAGCCCCTCCGGCACCCGCAGCGGACAGCCCTCCACCTCGTGCACGTAGGCGACGTCGAGGCGGCCGTCGGCGAGCATGCGCAGCAGCGCGTTCGGGGAGACGTCCATCTGGAGGACCGGCTCCCGCTGCCGCGCGCGCAGCCGGCGCAGCCAGCCCGCGAGGGCGCGGCTCGCGGTGGACCCGATCCGGAGCTGGGGGCCGTCGTCGTCCGTCGCGGCGGCCCGCGCCTCCGCGACCAGGGCGCGCATTTCGGCCACCAGCGGGCGGGCGCGGCCCAGGACGATACGGCCGAGCGGGGTCGGCCGGCAGCCGGTGCGTTCGCGGAGGAAGAGCGGGCCGCCGAGCTCCTGCTCGATGCGCTTGAGCTGGGTGCTCAACGAGGGCTGGGCCACGCCGAGTTGCCGGGCCGCCCGGTGCAGGCTGCCGGTGTCGGCGATGGCGCACAGTGCGCGGAGGTGCCTCACCTCGAGCTCCATGCGGTGAGCCTAGGACGGTCACACGAGCCGCACCAGACGCACAAACCACAACCGAAGGGGGCGAGTTGGGTTGGATGCGGATCGGTAAATGATCAGTACTCGACCGTTGGTGATCGTTTCTGACCGGGGGATAGCTGAGTCCTATCTCCGATTGCCATCATCACAGCTGTCCCACAGACACAGACACTCACCGATGACGACTTCACCCCCCACTCAAGGAGTCATCGATGCGACTGTCCACCCGTCTGTCCACACCCGTTCTCTCGGCCGCGGTCGGGCTCGGCCTCACGGCCGCCGTGCTCGGGGCCGTACCGGCCTCCGCGGCGCCCGCGCCCGTCGCCCCGGCCGCCCCCTTCGCGGGCTACAACGGTTCCGGCGAGGAGACCAAGGCCAACAAGGCGTTCTTCGACGCGGTGCTGAAGTCCGTGGCCGAGAAGCGCGCCGCGAACCCGAAGGCCGCCGCCGTCACCGTCGTCTACAACGCCTCTTCCGCGCCCTCCTTCAGTGCCGAGATAGCCCGCAGCACCCAGATCTGGAACAGCTCCGTCTCGAACGTGAAGCTCCAGTCCGGCTCCAACGCCGACTTCACGTACCGCGAGGGCAACGACTCCCGCGGTTCGTACGCCTCCACGGACGGGCACGGCAGCGGCTACATCTTCCTCGACTACGCGCAGAACGAGCAGTACGACTCCACGCGCGTGACCGCCCACGAGACCGGGCACGTGCTCGGGCTCCCCGACCACTACACCGGGCCCTGCAGCGAGCTGATGTCCGGCGGCGGCCCCGGCACGTCCTGCACGAACGCGAACCCGAACGCGGCCGAGCGGGCCCGCGTCGACCAGCTGTGGGTCAACGGTCTCGCGAAGGCACTGGCGAAGGTGAACCAGGACCGGTAGGTCCCCCTGGATGTACCACCCACCCCCCACTGACGTGGGCCGTCCCTCCTGCACAGGGGCGGCCCGCGTCGCCTTTTCAGCCCTGCCCTGCTATGCCCTGTCTTGCCTTGACTTGCCCTGCCTGTTTGTCCGCCCCTGCCGCTATGGGCTCTTGAAGAGGGTCAGGTCCACGACGAGCGTCCGGTGGTCCGTGTTCCCGAGGTCCAGGAAGCGGGCCCTGTTCGCCGCGAAGTCCCGGGACACGAGGACGTGGTCGATCTGGGCGCCCAGGGGCGGGGCCGTTCTGGCCGGCCAGCTCGGTGTGCGGGCGTCGCCGGTGAGGCGGGCGGCGTCCGCGAACCCGGCGTCCAGGATGCGGCGGAAGGCCGCGTGGTCCTGGGAGGCGTTGAAGTCGCCCGCGAGCACGGTCGGCCGGGTGCGGTTCGTGGCCGCGTAGTCGCGGAGGTCGGACAGTTCCTCGCGCCAGGTGGACAGCTCTGTCGGCAGCGGGGGCATGGGATGGGCCAGCTGGAGCCGGATCTCGTGGCCGTTCACATCGGCCGTGGCACCGGGCATGCCCATGGTCGCGGGAATGCCCGCGGCGGGCTTGAGGGGATGGCGGCTGAGGATCACCGAACCGTCGGAGCCCGCGCCCTCGACCGCCTGCCGATAGGGGTAGGAGCCCTTGTCCCCTTTGCTGTTGCCCTTTCCGAAGGCCTGCTCCAGCTTCTCCTCGCACCCGTACTCGCATTCCTGGACGAAGACGAGGTCGGGTCGCTGCTCCCTGATCGCGTCGATCAGTTCGTCCGTGGCCTGGCCGAACTCGACGTTCGAGGTGAGTACGCGGAGTTCGGCGACCGGGGCGCCCTTGGGCTGCGACGTCTTTCCGTACGGCTCGATGTACCAGGCGAGCGCGGCGAGCACGGCCAGGCTCCAGACCAGGCCGAGGCGCCAGCGGGTGAAGGCTGCGAAGAGGAGGGCGACGGTGGTGGGGGCGAGGAGCCAGGGCAGGAACGCGAGCAACTGGGGTACGGGGGTGATGCCGTCGGTGTCCGCGACGCGGCACCCGACGACTGTGCTCACGCCGGCGAGCAGGAGTGCGGCGAACCAGGTGCCGGCCCGGCCTCCGCCGTGGCGGGACACCGGGGCGTCGTCCGTCCACTCGTCCGCCTCAGCCGTTGCGCCGCGCAAATTCGCCCCCTTCCGGTTGCTGGATCCTCCCTCAAAGACGGGGTATGTGGGGGGACGGTTGAGGACTGTCGACGGGTGCGGGTCCGCTTGTGCCGGTCGCGCAGTTCCCCGTGCCCCTGAAAGAACGGGGCTGCGCCCCTGTTCTCTCGGCCCCCCTTTCCCGCACTCAAAGACGACGCAGAAGCGCGGCCAGAGCCGCGTTGAACTGCTCCGGCTGTTCCAGGTTCGGCATGTGGGCGGCGCGCGGGACGACCTGGAGCGTGGAGCCCGGGATCGCCGTGTGCATGGCCCGCGCGTCCGCCACGGGCGTGTACTCGTCGTCCTCGCCGACCACCACCAGCGTCGGAACGGTGACGCGGGTCAGCAGTTCGCGATAGTCGGGGCGCTCCGCCCGCCCCCGCAGGGCGGCAGCCGCGCCCTCGGGGGACGTGGAGGTCATCATGCGGTGCACATGGGCCGCCACGTCCGGGTGGGCGTACGGGGCCACCATCCTGTGCAGGACCTCGTCGGCGTACGGCCGCATGCCCTCGCGGAGCAGACGGTCGGCCATGTCGTTGCGGGACTTCCGGCCGGCCGGGGTCTCGGCCGCCGGGAAGGTGTCCGCCAGGACCAGCGCCCGGACGCGCTCGGGGAACTGCCGGTAGCACTCCATGACGATCTGGCCGCCCATGGAAAGACCGGCCAGCGCGAACTCGCGTACGCCCAGGTCGTCGAGGAGGGCCGCGATGTCCTCGGCGAACGTGGCGAGCGGGGTCAGCCCGGGAACCACCGGGGACCTGCCGTAACCGCGCAGGTCAGGGGCGATCACCCGGCGGTCCGGGGAGAAGGCGGCCACCTGCGGGGCCCACATGGTGCGGTCGAAGGGGTGGCCGTGGATCAGGACGAGGGGCACGGAGGTTGAGGCATGCGCGCCTTTGTCCTCGTACAGGAGGAAGGGAGCCATGTTCAGGACCTTAGATTCCGGGAACTCCTCGGTGCAATAAGATCTTTGCCCTCGGTGCAATCCAGGAAGGGGTGGGCGTGGAGGACTACCGGCGGATCGCCGACCGGCTGGCCGAGGAGATCCTCACGGGGCGGCTGAAGGCCGGTGAACGGCTGCCGCCGCAGCGGGTGTTCGCGAAGCGGCGGCGCATCGCGGGGTCCACCGCCGGGCGCGTGTACGGGGAGTTGGTGCGGCGGGGCCTGGTCGTCGGGGAGGTCGGGCGCGGCACCTTCGTACGGGCGGCGCCGGTGCCGTCGGGGCGGGCCCTCGCCGAGCCGGCGACCGCGGCGGTCGTCAACCTGGAGCTCAACTACCCGTCCGTGGAAGGGCAGTCGGAGCTGCTGGCCGGCGGACTCGTGCCGCTGCTGCGGGCCGATGTGCTGGGCGAGGTGACGCGTACCGTCGCCGCCACCGGGACCGCCGCC